>DAIDKY010000016.1 GCA_027449805.1 bacterium | reverse complement strand
GAAAGCCGCTGCTGGTGACCCAAAAGCCAAGGAGTTCTTACGTAATGATGGGTTGCCCTCCACAGATAGGTGGAGGGTTTTTCATGTCTGTTTGCATTATTGCTTATTTGATTTACAATTGGCCTTGTTCAGTTTCTCTTGCCCTAGGGGGGTAGTACCGTGACAACCGAATTGTCTCAGCTCGTGGATACGAACGAGCAGCTGTCGAATTATCCAAAGTGGCCGGTCGTTCTGCCGGCCACAGCGACCTTCGTCAGTGCCGTGGTCGTGGCTTTCCCTTTCCTGACCCTTAGGTGGGTCGTCCTTGGACTAGGCGGTTTGCTCCTGTCAGTCGTTTGCGGGGTGTTCTTCGTCATTTCCCTGGGTATTCATGATCAGGACGAGTCTGGATACGAAATTTATGGCTACGTCTCAATGATCGTCCTTTGGTTGTTCGCCTTCGTCTGGGCCCTTGTGTTGGGCGTGATCGGTAGGAGCGGTTGGGACCTCTGGGGTGTCTTGTGCGTAGCCACATTCATCACCACGATCACCGTCCTCATTACCAATGTCTGGTTGCCGGATGGGGCATCAAGGAGCAAAGGGGGAAAACAATAAAGCGCAAGCATCGCCTGAGGAACGGAGCAATTCTGGTCGTTCTTCTCCTTGTCGTACTGAGCATCCCAATCTCCGCCGGTTTCAATGAAATCGGCAAAACCTGCGAAATCTGAGTCGTCGATTCGGGTATCGCCTACGGCCACTTCGGTGGTCGTTTTCTTATATAAAAAAGCCCTGATTTTGGATCAAGGCTAGATAAAGTAAGGCCGCCATTCGCCGGGAAACTGCTTTGTCCCGATGGTGTAGCGATAGGTTATCGAGGTCCGATTATCTTGTGGTCTGAGGATTCGATGAGGCGGCCGCCGAGCACGATCACAGTGAACGAGATCGGGCGCCCAGAGCAGGTTGAGACTACCTGGTTGGGTCTCATAGGTACGTGCTATGGTTCCGCCCTCGCGTGCCGTCATGATCTCAAACGGCCCGTGGCCGCGAACGGTGTAGACGGCGATGAGGAGGCGATCCAAGCTGTAATCGCAGTGAGTCCCGATGCCGTCGTGCTCGTCACGATAGTGCTGGGCCGTTACATCGTTGGCTCGGTAGGCCCGCAGGCACGGCCAAATCGTCATTAGGGCACGGATTTGGCTCTCGAGTTGTAATCGAAGTCGATTGATCGCTGGAAATGGATCATCGGGACCGATCTTGGCATCCTCGTATTGGAGCCATGGGTTTTGCTCCTTATATTGAGGTGCCCACTCGATACGGTTGATATCGGCGCGAATAGCATCGATCCAGCTGACACCTAGCGCATCCGGGACGAAGGCCGAACCGGTGGCGATGACTTCTTCGATGAGGTCTGCATTCATAGCGTCTCCTTTGGTTGTTTAGGTGCTCCCGGTATCAAAAAAACTGCCCGGGAAGGCAGCTTACATTCAGACGAATCCAGACTGGCTTCCCTAGCGGTTGGAAGCCTCGCGGACAAAGCCGGACCAAGTTGTACGAGTCTTGGTATGAAGCATTGTGAGATCCGATTACATAACAATTATATCAGATGAGGTGATCGCTCCTTGCTCTACTTAGCCATAAGCGCTATTATGAGCTCAAACTACAAAGGAGCTAGTATGGCCAAGTCCGAAACATTTCTGCGCGACGCCGTTCGACCGGTTAAAGCCAAGCCAGTAGTCAATATGACCTATATGGATGGATTTCGTTTCGGCTTTGGCGCCTTTATCGCCGTCTTACTCGGGCTCCTCATCGTCAGCGGTATCGCCTTTGCCATGATCAACCTGCTGCATCTGCACTAGGATTGCGGGTTAGGGGAGAATCTGATAGCATTTGAGGCTGTTACGATCGTTTATACGGGGCTATAGCTCAGTTGGCTAGAGCACTTGCATGGCATGCAAGGGGTCCAGGGTTCGAGTCCCTGTAGCTCCACCAGCACTTTTGGTCAATTTTGAACAAAACACCCTGAAAAAGGGTGTTTTTTCGTTCCGGTCGCTCCAACCAACTAAGGGGACTCGAACCCCGACTTGAGCAGCTTGGTACTTGTTCGGCAACTTAATTAAGCGGCTGCCTCTCCTTGGACATATCTACGTACCGTGAGACAATTCGACGATGAAGGAAAGTCGAATCAGCGAATATGAGCCCCATCCCTACTCCGCCGACCCAGCCCATAAATGATCGTATAGATGCTGTACTAAAGTCCAACAGACGAGACAAAGTTGTGGTGGTGATCCTCTCCGTAGGTATATTCCTTCTGGGGGTGGCAGTTATTGTGGCCAGCCTACTATTGAACAAACCCGGCTTCTTGGCCCCGGCAGTTATCCTTCAGGGGCTCTTGTACTGGCCAATCAACAAGATTATACAGATCCGACGCCAAAATATTGCCCTAGCAGCTGCGCCGGCTCTAATTGCGACACTACCACCATCGAAAGCAGCCGCAGAGATGATAAAGCTTTTGGAGAGCGTACGAAATGGCCAGTGAGTTTGAGGAGGCCTACGAAGATATTATCCGCAGCCTCTACGCACAGGCCGAGGAGCCGAGCTTACATGTCCATCGTCGTGATTACCTAATCAGCCCAGATGGAACTTTCTTAGGCAACCTAAATAATCGTAGACATGACCCAGAGGGTATCTTCAATCGCTACAGCCAGTATGGCAGTCCGTATTCCAATCTGAGTATCTTCAATCGTTTCGGTCAGTACGGTAGTCGCTACTCTAACCTGAGCCCCTTCAGTAGATACGCTACGCAGCCTCCCAAGATATTTCTAAACAACAGGTTCGTTGGCTACTTGACGATGAATAGGTATATGCAAGGTGCTCGGGAGCCAGAGGCGTTCCTAGAAGACATTAAGGAAGGTAGACGGCCTAAAGCGCACTAGACGGTATGGGCCTGTATAATGAATCGATAAGCGGAGTTAGTTATGACAGAGCCTCAATTCAGGGAAGCAATGGCAAAGCTCGAGACGGAGTACCCGGTGGATCGGCTTGACCCGTATGACAACAATGCCGGGTGGGTAGAGAATCACGTAGTTCTCCTGATGAATCGGACTGGGGGGATTTGGGATCCTCAAGCGGCACGACGAGAATATGAAGCGATCAAATCGCTACTAGAAGGAACTAGGCAGTAATTCGTCACGTATCTTAAGTAACTCCCACGGTGGCTACCCGAGCTGATTAGCCATGAACATCTTGAGCACTCGGTGCCCGCCATCGTCGGTACGGTCTCTTGGCCAGTTCTGGCAGGGCGGGCTTCTCACCTCGATCCAGGGCAGCGAGATCGAGTTGCAGGATTCTGGCGAAGGCAGGGTGATTCGAGGGGTTCGAACACATTGTTATTACTTCCACCAGGATTTATTATCTCCAAATGGGTATATAATAACGCCGACGTCGATTAGGCGCGCTCCTTTCAAAGGATGTGGTTATATGTCGCAGCATTCGAGTATCGTCGATGCATCAATAGCAGAGTTGGGTCTGCGTCTCGAGGTCCAGATCCGGCTGCAGAAGCGTGGTATCGCCACAATCGGACAGTTGCTTCGTTACGAGCCGGGTAATCTGCATAGGATTTACCAGTTCGGTGCTTGTTCCAGCTACGAAGTCGCTCGTCGTCTCCAGGTTCACCAACTGCGCTTGGCCGACCGGATTATGGGGCCGGTCCTGGTGCCTCCTGCGGGTGACAAATGGGTACGACTGCCCATACTGACAAGCCAGCCGAGCTGGCATTTGCATAGCGAACTTCCCGGCGTCTCTCTGGACGCCCTGATCGGTCCGTCTTGGGCGGTTCTCGCGCAGGCCGGTATCGTTACGATCGGCGATGCCCTGGCCTTGTCGGAGTGGGAGATTTACACGCGAGTCGATTGGTCAAAAAAGCCTCATCACAACCCCGATCGGGTTATTCGCGAGCTTACAAAACCCATCTATGATGTTGGTTTTGAGCTCCGTCGGTAGCATTATCTGCTGCCGATTCTTTATTTAAGGCTAAAATCGGCGCCGATGGCGGTTAATTTATACCAGAACTTTTCGTAACCGCGCTCGAGGTGGTCGATACCGGTGAGGTTGCTCGTGCCCTCGGCAATGGCGGCGGCGATGACGTGGGCCATACCGGCACGTATATCTGGAATTTCAATATTGGCAGCATGGAGCGGAGTTGGGCCGTTGATAACGGCCGAGTGACGCTCGCCGCGGCCATGGTAGCGGCAGGGAAGTTCGCCTAAGCACTTATTAAAGACGCCGATCTCCGCACCCATCTCGCGCAGGGTTTCGGTATAGCCGAAGCGATCCTCGTAGACGGTCTCGTGGACCACCGACAGACCTTCTGCCTGGGTCAGGAGAACCACCGTCGGTTGTTGCCAGTCGGTCGCAAAGCCGGGGTAGGTGTCGGTTTCGAGCTCAATACTGTGGAGCTTATGATTACTGCGACGAAAGGTTATACCCTCGTCGCCGACAACGTAGTCGCCGCCGATTCGCCGGATGGTGTTAAGGAATGTCATTAGTTCGTTTTGGTTGGCTCCGTTCACGGTGATCTCTCCGCCGGTGGCCAGAGCCAAGAGCCCGAACGATGCGGCCTCGAGGCGATCGGGCAGCACGCTATAGCGGGTTCCGTGGAGACGTGAGACGCCATCGATGGTAACGGTACGATTAGCCCCGAATTCGATGATTGCGCCCATGCGCTGGAGGAACTTTACCAAGTCGACGATCTCGGGTTCGACGGCGGCGTTCTCTAGATGCGTACGACCCTTGGCCAAGACGGCGGCCAGGATAATACTTTCGGTCGCGCCGACACTGGGGTAGGCTAAGGCGAGGCTGGTACCATGGAGGCCCTTGGATTTTGCTTTGTATCCGCCGTCTACCTCGTCTATGACGGCTCCCATTTGGCGCAGGGCTTCGATGTGGAAGTTGACCGGGCGCGGTCCGATCACATCGCCGCCGACTCCGGGGAGCTCGGCCTCGCCGGCACGATGGAGGAGCGGGGATAGAGCCAGAATTGAAATCCGGTTGGTGCGGGTTTTACGTCTTGCCGTGGTGCCGGTGATCTTCGGGGTATGCAGGTGGAGCGAACCGCCGTTGCGATTAACGGTGGTACCGAGGTTTTGGATTAGTTCGGTCGTAATTTCGACATCGGCGATTTCGGGACAGTTGTCGAGGACGACCGGCTCGTCGGTTAAGAGACTGGCAATCATCATCTTGGTTGCGGCGTTCTTGGCGCCTCCGACGCTGACGTGCCCCGAGAGGGGGCGGCCGCCGCGCAGACTGAGGTGTTGGTTCATAGTATTGATTGTAGCAGGACGCTGGCAGGATAGGCCATCGTCTCCTATACTTACAGCTATGAAGCCACTACTTCGTCGAATGATCACTGGCCACCTTGAGCGAGCTGTCGTTGAGCTTATTAAGCGAAATCCCCAACTCAAGATCGTAGCGGTCGGCGGCAGCGTTGGAAAAACGTCGACCAAGATGGCGATTGCGACGGTATTGACGCAGAAGTACCGAGTCCTGGTTCACGAGGGCAACTATAATTCTGAGCTCGGCCTCCCGTTGTCATTATTCAATCTCGAGACCCCCGACAATATTACCGATATCGGAGCGTGGCTCCATCGATTAAAGGAGGTTAAAGCGGCTCTGCGCGAGCCGTATCCGTACGATGTTGCTGTGCTCGAACTGGGAATCGACCACGTTGGTGACATGGATAAGTTTATGGCTTACCTAAAGCCAGATATCGGTATCGTAACGGCCATCGCCCCAGAACACATGGAGTACTTCGCGGATCTTAGTCTGGTTGCCGACGAGGAGTTTAAGCTTGATCAGGGATCCGCGTCCGTGGTGCTTAATCTTGGCGACGAAAGACTGGTTGAACGTCGTGACAAACTCGGTACGACACCGGTTACGACCTATGGCAAGGGTGGCGAGATCGACTGGAGCGGACGGGACGTCATCGCGATCGGTAAAGAAAAGATCAAAGTAACTTCGCACGTTCTCGGCGATCACTCACGCTTGGCTCTCCTGGCCGCGGCGGCCGTAGCGACGCGGTTGGGGTTGAGTAGCGAGGAGATAAAGGGGGGAATCGATCAGTTCGTGCCGGTTTCGGGTCGTATGCAGACGCTCAAGGGCCGAGATGGGGTGGTGATTATTGACGATAGTTATAACTCGAGCCCTGAAGCTGCCCTGGCTGCCCTCAAGACATTAGATACGACGGCAAAAGGACGGAGGATTGCTCTGCTCGGTCAGATGAACGAACTCGGCAGTTATAGCCAAGAAGCTCACGAGGAGGTCGGGAAAGCCGCGGCCAAGCTCGATCTGCTTTTAACACTCGGTAATAACGCCAATGCCTATCTGGGACCGGCGGCGATAAAGGCTGGTTTAGACAAGGCAAAAGTCCATCCCTTTACGTCGCCTTATGATGCGGGTGAATGGTTATCTAAAGCCATAAAGAAGGGCGATACGGTACTTGTTAAGGGATCCCAAAACGGAGTCTTTGCCGAGGAAGCGATAAAGCCGCTTTTGGCTGACCCGACCGATTCACGCAAGCTCGTTCGTCAGAGTCCGGAGTGGCTGGCTCGTAAGGCTAAACAATTTGGCGTAAGATTAGAGGCGTAATGGTACCAGAACGCGTAACACAGCAATCTGTCGGTGCGATCCTTGGCGAGTACGTTGCCAGTCGCAACTGCAGTCCGACCTGCTTTTATATGCTTGGGCGTGCCGGGGGCTATCTCGACAGCGGCATCGGATCGACCCTCGAGGGCTTTTCGGACAGCCTTGATTGGGACGCCAACTTTAGCGAGGAGCGCGGCTGGGTCCGCGCCGGTTTGGCCGCGGATATCCGCAAGAAATATGGAATGGATATCGTTACCTGGTGGCTCAACGGGAGCACTAACTACGATATCGAGCGTATGCGCCGCTTTGGATATCTTTCGAACGATCGCGAAGAAACTTTTTTCCGCGAGCATGTCGCCGATCGCACAATCAAAGACATCGTCCATGGTACATACCCGATGATTGTCGGAGTAAAACCGGGTTTTGGTGGTGAGGCCAAGAGCACCCACGCCGTTATTCTGACCGAATGGCACAACGGCAAGGTTACCGTCGTCGATCCCGATGATCGCAATACCCAGCAGATCTATGACGAGGATTATGTCTTAAAATATCTCAATCCAACGGGCGGCGGTTGCACGATCGTCCTCCCCAAATCAGCTTGATATCGGTATAATGGCCGATATGAAGCCCTATAAACCCTCCGATATCGAAGCTAAGTGGCAACAGACCTGGGACGAGACCAAGCTCTATCGGGCTGTCGATGACGACTCGCGCCAAAAGTATTACTACTTGGTCGAGTTTCCATACCCGAGCGGCGACGGCCTCCACGTAGGCCATGTCCGTAGTTATACCGCCCTCGACATTATGGCCCGACATAAGCGGATGCAGGGCTTTAACGTGCTTTATCCGATGGGCTTTGATGCCTTTGGTCTGCCGACCGAAAATTACGCTATTAAGCACAAGATCGCCCCTCAATTGGCGACGAGCAAGAACGTTGCAAACTTTGAACGCCAGCTTAAGGCTCTCGGCTTGTCATTCGATTGGTATCGCGCCGTCAACACGACCGACCCCGAGTATTACCGCTGGACGCAATGGATATTTCTGCGATTACTTGAGAAGGGCTTAGCCTATCAAGACGAGATCGCTATCAACTGGTGTCCTTTCGAGAAGACCGGTTTGGCTAATGAAGAAGTCGTCAACGGGCGCCATGAGCGCTGCGGCACCGTCGTCGAAAAGAAGTTGCTCAAGCAGTGGATGCTCAAAATCACGGCTTATGCTGATCGTTTGATTGAAGATTTAAAGACGGTCGATTACTCCGATCGCATCGCCTCCCAGCAGGTCAATTGGGTTGGGCGGAGCGAGGGCGCCGAGATCGACTTTACGGTCGATGGCGAGAAGATCACTGTCTATACCACCCGCCCCGATACTCTGCCAGGTGCGACTTTCTTGGTCCTAGCGCCGGAGCACAAGGCCGTGGCCAAGATCACCACCAAGGAACAACAGGCGAAGGTCGAGGAGTATGTCACTGCGACACAGAGCGAGACTGAGGTAGGGCGCCAGGAAGCCGATCGACCCAAGACCGGTGTCTGGACGGGTGCTTACGCCAAGAATCCGCTAACTGACGAGAAGATGCCGGTCTGGATAGCCGACTACGTGCTGGCCGGTTACGGCACGGGTGCGATCATGGCGGTGCCGGCCCACGATGACCGTGACGAGGCCTTTGCCAAGGAGTTTGATCTGCCGATCAAGGTAGTTTTAGAGGACGATGTCGTGATGATGGCAGGTGACTTTAAGGGTATGAATTCGAGCGAAGCCAAGGTGGCTATTACCAAGAAGCTTGAGGCCGACGGCATCGGGCGCAAAGCCGTTAACTACAAATTGCGCGACTGGATTTTTAGCCGCCAGCACTACTGGGGCGAGCCGATTCCGGTGGTTCATTGCGCCAAGGATGGCGTCGTCCCCGTACCTGATGATCAGCTACCCGTGACTCTGCCGAAAGTCGAGTTCTACGAGCCGACCGAGACCGGTGAGAGCCCACTCGCGGCCATCGCCGACTGGGTCAACACGACCTGTCCCAAGTGCGGCGGTCCGGCCAAACGCGAGACCGACACCATGCCCAACTGGGCAGGTTCGAGCTGGTATTTCCTACGCTACATCGACCCGCACAACAACAAAGTCTTCGCCGACCCCGAGAAGCTCAAGTACTGGTTGCAGGTCGATCTCTATAACGGCGGCATGGAGCACACAACCCTGCACCTGCTTTACTCGCGCTTCTGGTATAAGTTCCTCTACGACGAAGGTCTAGTGCCGACGTCGGAGCCCTACGCCAAACGCCGCAGCCATGGCATGATTCTGGGTCCCGACGGCCGCAAGATGAGTAAGAGCATTGGCAATGTAATTAATCCCGACAGCGTCGTTGAGCGTTATGGTGCCGATGCCCTACGTCTCTATGAGATGTTCATGGGTCCTTTCGAGGATCAGACGGCCTGGAGTGACGAGCGACTCAACGGTGTCTCGCGCTTCCTGTACCGCGTCTGGATGCTGGCTCAGGACCTTATTGCTAATGATCGCCAGTCTGAGGTCGTGGCGGGTGATGCCGGCGAATTCGCCTTATCGGTCGATCGTCAGACGCACAAAACGCTCAAGAAGGTTCACCACGACATCGAGTCGATGCACTTTAACACCATGGTCTCAGCGCTGATGGAGTACATCAATTTCCTCACCTCCGCCAAGACTCGTAGTGAGTTGGTTAAGCCCGAAAACGCCGATCTGGCACGCCGCACCGTTCGATCACTGGTCTTAATGCTCGCCCCGTCGGTACCCCACATGGCTGAGGAGCTCTGGCACCAGCTGGGCGAGGCGGGCAGCGTCCACGTGGCCGGCTGGCCCAAGTACGATCCGGAATTGGTCAAAGACGATCTCGTCGAGATCATCGTGCAGGTTAACGGCAAGCTCCGCGCCAATCTTGTATTACCGGTTGATGCGACCAATGATGAGCTGACAGAGGCCGCCCAGGCCGACGAGCATGTCGCCAAGTACCTTGCCAAGGGCGAGGTCGTAAAAACGATCGTGGTACCGCGAAAACTGGTCAACTTCGTCGTAAAATAAGCTTACGTTTGAATTTCGGCGCCATTTAGGCTATAGTCTGTAACCAAGAGTGCCATGCACATACATGTACGCGACCTGCTAGCTGAAGAGACCGGACACAACCGCACCTTTGCCATCGAGGGTGAACAGCCTAAGACGCTGTCACTTGTTCTGACGCAACCGGTTAATGGTGAGGTTACGGTTACGAAGCTCGGAGATAAGCAACTGACCGTAAACGGTCTGATTGCGACTCAACTGCAGCTCGAGTGCCATCGTTGTCTGCGCTCCTATACTTCGGACGTCGAGGCAGAGTTTGAACAGATCTATGCGGTTAGTCCCGGCGAGGACGAACTGCCGATCACGGACGAGCAGATTGATCTGGCCCCGCTCATCGAGCAGGAACTGGTTCTGCGCCAGCCGATCAAACTCCTCTGCCAAGTCGATTGTGTCGGCATTCCCGGCGCCGAGGAATATCTAACGAAAGGAACCTTCTAATGGCCGTACCTAAGAAACGCACTACTCGCGGTGCCCAAGGACAGCGTCGCTCACACCACGCTCTCAAAGCTACTCAGTTGCAGACGGCCTCCAATGGCGCCATGGTGCCGCGTCGTTTGCTCAAGGCAGTCTCGCTCGGTTTAATCAAGACTCGGGACCGGTAGCAACAGATGGCATCGAACCGACACCTCGGCCGCATCGTCGCTATGCAGACTCTCTATGAGTTTGATTTTCGCCACGGAGCAGACGTCGAGGAGCCGGCCGATTTAGCCAAGATCCTAGAACGCAACCTAGCCGAGTTTTCGAACTCGATCGAAGATACCAATTTCGTCGAAGACGTTGTCGACGGCGTTCATCGCCACGAGACCGATATCGACGATATCATCGGACCGGCGGCTCCAGAGTGGCCGGTTGATCAGATCGCCAAGATCGATAAGATCATCCTGCGAATTGGCGTCTATGAGCTGATGATCAAGCGCGACGTACCCCCGAAAGTGGCCATCAACGAGGCAGTTGAGCTGGCCAAGGCTTTTGGCGGGGAGAACTCATCAAAGTTTGTTAACGGTGTTTTGGGCACTATCTACCGCAAGAGCAATTTCTATGAACCCGAAGAAGAACCGTCGGCCAAACCGGCAAAATAAGCTAAATAAGCGCAAACCGTCCAAGAACAGTCGAGCCGTTCGCCGCTACACCGCTGGCGGGGTCGTCTTTCGTCACCGTGACGATGCTATCGATATCCTGATGATTCAGGATCTTAAGGGACGCTGGACGATTCCCAAGGGTCACGTCGAGCCGGGCGAGCGCATTGAGCAGACGGTACTGCGCGAGATCACCGAAGAGACGGGTCTGTCCGACCTTAAGTTAGGCGAGAAGCTAGGCAAGCTGCACTTTTTCTACCGCAAGGAAGGCGAGCTCATCTTTATGACTAACTATGTCTTCTTGGTCGAGGCGCTGGGCGACTCCGAAGCGACTATCCCCGGCGACTCGGCCGGTATCGTCGACACCAAGTGGTTTCCTCAGGAAGAAGCGCTGCGGATGGTCGAGTACCGCGATACCGAGAAGCTCTTCCGTTTGGGCTTGTCCAAGTTGGGACTGGCCGTTTAGGCGTGATACCATAGGGCTAACAACAATGACTTCATTACAAGATTTTCAGAAAGAGATCGGCGTCAAATTTAACGATATGTCGCTGCTCGAGCGTGCATTTATTCACCGCTCATATCTAAATGAGCACCCCAAACTCGGACTTGAGCATAATGAACGTATTGAGTTTCTGGGCGATGCTGTTCTCGAGCTTGTCGTAACCGACTTCCTTTATCGCAATTATCCTAATCCCGAAGGCGATCTGACCAACTGGCGCAGCGCCTTGGTCAAGACCGAGAGCCTGGCCGCCGTGGCCCTCGAACTTGAACTGTCACGTTTCTTTAAACTGTCGCGTGGCGAAGCCAAAGGCAACGCTCGCTCGCATGGTTTAATCTCGGCCAACTCGGTCGAGGCATTGATCGGAGCTATCTATTTGGATCAAGGCTACGAAGCCGCCTCTAAGTTTATAACGACCTATATTATCTCGCGCCTCGAGCATATTCTTGAGGTTGGTTCGTGGGTCGATCCCAAAAGTAAGTTCCAAGAGATGGCCCAAGACAAGTACGGCCTCACGCCCAACTACCGGGTGCTCTCCGAGGAGGGTCCCGATCACGACAAAGTCTTTACGGTCGGCGTCTTTGTTGGCGACCGTCTCTGCGGCAAGGGCCAGGGTTCTAGCAAGCAGGCAGCCCAGCAGGTTGCGGCATCTCTTGCCCTAAAAGATATTACGAACCAGAAATCTTAGCCAAAGCTTGATACAATTAGGCTAATGATTGGGGTGCAATGTATCTAAAACGAATTACGATTAACGGCTTTAAATCGTTTGCCAACAAGACAGTCATTGAGCTGGAGCCCGGAATTACGGCTATTGTCGGTCCGAATGGATCGGGCAAGAGCAATGTGGCCGATGCCGTGCGTTGGGCGCTTGGCGAGCAGAGCAAAGCCAAGCTTCGCTTGAGCGACCGCGAGGAGATCGTCTTTGCCGGTTCGGACAAACGCGCGCGCGCCTCGGTAGCCGAGGTGACACTAGTCTTTGACAACAGCGACGGCGTCTTTGGTTTGGAGCTGAGCGAGATCGAAATCGGTCGTCGACTCTATCGCAGTGGCGAGACCGATTATCGTTTGGCCGGGCGCAGCGTTCGTTTAAATGAGATACAGCTACTCTTGGCGCAGGCGCAGGTCGGAGCCGGCTCTTACGCCGTTATTGGCCAGGGGATGATCGATAGCATGCTTATGGCCGGTCCGGTCGAGCGCAAGCTGCTTTTTGACGAGGCCAGCGGTATTCGCGGGGATGAGCTCAAGCGAGAGACGGCCATGAAGCGTCTCGCTCAGACCGAGGCCAACCTTACCCGCTTGCGCGATATTCGCAGCGAGCTAGAGCCTCGCCTTGCGGGGTTGGAGCGCGTCGCGACGGCCGCAAAGCGTCGTCTGGAGCTAGAGGCGAAAATAGCTGCCGATCGTGCCGTTTTGGTTGTTTCGGCGGAGGCCGCTCTCGGCGCCGACATAGAGCGTTTAAAGACTGAACAAACCCAGCGCAAAGCCGAACTAAAGACACTTTCGAGCCAAGAGCGTACGCTCGTTAAGCGTCTTGACGAGCAGCAGGTGCTGTCCCGTAAGCATCAAGACCAACGTCTTGATCTGGCCAAGGAGATTACTCGACTCGAGTCGGATTGGGACGCCGTTATGATAAAACTATCGGAGCGGCAGGCGCTTGACCGCGAAGTGGAGTTAACTAAACTCAAAAAAGATGAAATCAGCGAAGAGATTCACAAGCTTCGTCTCGATCTGCGCCAGAGCGAACGTAAACACAAGGCGGTTGAGCGAGAACTTAGCGCTATGCGCCAGGCCGTTGCCCGTAGCGAGAGCCAGCTCGAGAAGCTGAATCAGCCGGTCAAGGAGGCGCAGGCGGTTCTCGTCGCCCTGCGCCACCAAACCGATAACGGCACCCAGCAACAGTACATCAGCCACGCTCTTAACCTGGTGAAGGTGGTTGCGCAGAATCTTAGTGACGAGGAGCCGTCGCTCGACCAAATCAAGCTCCTGGTTCATAAGGCCGGCCGACTACTGAGTCATGCGGCACGCAGCAGCGAGGGCGAGCTGCTCGTACAGCTTGATGAGTCTCGTCATAAACTGGAGAAGGCAATGGCTCGGCGCGAGACCGTTACTGATCACTTGGCAAATCTAAATCTTTCGGTGCGTTCGCTGGAGCTGGACTCGGCTCATTTTGAACAGCAAGTACAAACTAAGATCCAGGAGCTCAGCGATATTGATAAACGCCGAGAAGCTACTACTAAGCATTTGGACGAGTTGATTGCGACCCAGCGCGACGCTCGTCATCTCGATGCCGATCTGGAGGCAGCCGCTGCGGCTGTTACATCCGCCCGGGAGGAGCTGGCACGAATTAGTCAGCTTGGTTCCGACGGTAATGACGTAGTCCGACTGGCGACTGAGCTTGAACGTACGCGCGCGCAGATCGAACAAGCCGAAGCAGACAGCCGGCTAGACGAGAGAGTGGCTAAGGGTCTAAACGATGAACGTATACGCTACCAGAAGCTGGCAAAGATGTGGGACGTGACGACTACCGGAGTCAGGCCGTCATCACACTCTCTAGCCGAATTGGAGTCGCAATTGCAGCTCCTAGAAACGCGCTTTGAAGCCGAGCGTAACCTTCAACAGGAAGGGGAGGCCGAGTATGCCAGTGTTAAATCCCGCTATAGCGAGCTTGTTGAGCAGATCGCTGACCTGGAGTCGGCACAGACCGATCTGCGCAGCGTCGTAGAGCGTCTCGACGAGTCGATCAGAATTAGTTTTGAGGCCGGTTTTGCTTCGATTTCCAAGCACTTCAGCGATTATTTTGAGCGGCTTATGGGCGGCGGCCAGGCAGCCCTTAAGCTTGAGCGTAATGAGTCCGGCGACTATGGCATCGAGATAAAAGCCAGCCCCAAAGGTAAACGCCTGTCGAGCCTTAATTCATTATCCGGCGGCGAACGCTCGCTAACTGGGGTAGCCTTGTTAGCGGCAATCCTCGCCACTAACCCATGTCCGTTCATTGTTCTCGACGAGATCGATGCGGCGCTCGATGAGGCTAACTCGAGCCGACTTGCCTCGATTCTTCATGATTTGAGCAAACACGCCCAGCTGATCGTCATTACGCATAATCGTCAGACAATGGCCGCCGCCAAGGTACTCTTTGGGGTGACGTTAAGCGATAATCACGTTTCGCGGCTGCTGTCTCTGCGACTAGAGGCTGCCA
>DAIDKY010000015.1 GCA_027449805.1 bacterium | reverse complement strand
CGTTCGGGTTGCTAATAGCTAGGATGAGTCGGATACCTAAAAGCAGCTCAAGCAAACCTGTTAGATAATAGACGACCATCTCGGCGTTGAGCGATCCGCTCTTCGTCGGGGCGGTCCTTTTGGTTGATTTGGCAGCCTTTGCCTTTGGCTTCGGCTCGACTACTTCTGGTTCGACTACTTCTTTCTCGACCGCCTCTGTCTCGACAACAGCGGTAGCGGCTTTGGCCTTGGCGCGTTTTTCGGTTGGTGATTCTCGAAATTCCATATCGGTATTATACCTTAACCTCATTTATACCGAGTGTTATCGTATCCCCCGTCTTGGCTGTACCTTTTAGTATCTGGCTTGCCACGGCGTCCTCGACTCGACGTTGCACCATCCGGCGCATTGGTCGGGCGCCAAGACGCGGGTCGTAGCCTTCTTTTACCAGCGCGCCAACGGCTTCATCGGTTAGGTTGACCGTGATGTTCTGGTTGGCTAGAGTCTTGTTAACCTCATTAATCAATAGTTTCACCACTTGAGCCAGCTCAACCTCATTTAAAGGTCTAAACAGAACGATCTCGTCGAAACGGTTGAGGAGTTCAGGCTTAAAGCTCCCCGATTGGATAAGATTATTGGTAAAGGCGTCTTCAAAGCTTTCGAGGTCCTCGCCCGCCTCAATGTGCTGGCGGATCTCGTCGGCGCCTGCGTTAGAGGTCGCAATAACTATAGCGTCTTTAAACGATACGACGCGGCCTTTGGTATCGGTCAGTTTGCCCTCGTCCAAGAGTTGCAGGAGCAGATTAAGGAGGTTCGGGTGCGCCTTTTCGATCTCGTCCAGGAGGACCACGCAGAACGGCTGCTGGCGTACGGCCGTTAGAAAAGGGCTGCCGGCCTCCAGCAAGCGTTCGATGTCGGCCGGTTGCTGGTACTCGCTTAGATCGAGGCGTGTCATATTAGCCTCGCCTCCGTAGTAGATGGCGGCTAGTGATCTGGCTAATTCGGTTTTACCGACACCGGTCGGGCCAAGGAACAGGAACGATCCCAGCGGGCGCTTCGGATTGGCGACACCGGCTCTGGCGCGCCGCAAAGCACTAGAGACCACGCTGACCGCGCGCGTTTGGTTGATCATTCGCTCGTGGATGCGGTCCTCGAGGTTTAGCAGAAGGTTGCTCTCCGGCCCCTGTGCCTGGACAACTTTTACACCCATGCTCCCCTCGATTGCCTGCTGTACGGAGGTTGCTGTAACTAGCTTGCCGTTCGGGTGGTTGGCGGCCAGTTCAAGAAGTTTAATGGCTCGCCCCGGGTAGGCCTCCTCGGTTAGATAACGTCCGGCTAGGCGGTATGATTCTATTAAAGCTTCATATTGCACTATAACGTGGCTCTTGCCTTCGATACCAAGGGCGGTGTCGGCCAGGATATCTATTACATGCGCCTCGTCTGGTTCGCTGAGCATAATCGGAGTTAATGCGCTGGCCAAGCTTGGATAGGTCGCGATCAGATGCTGCCAGTCGGTCGGGTTTAGCGTTAAAATAAGCGGCAGACGACGGCCCTCGACCAACGGTAAGAGGATTTGGCCGAGATCGAGCGAGCCCGTACCCTGATTAAAGAAGAGCTGAGCCTCATCGAGTGCCAAAATAATGTTTCCCGAAGCTATTGCTTCGCTCAGTATGGTCATAAAGACACGTTCAAGGTCGCCCTGCTGCTGAGCTGCCGAGATGATGAGGCTGGCGCTTAGGGAGTAGATCTGGCGGTAGGCCAGGCTGCCGCCATCACCTTCTATTAAACGCTGTGCTAAGGCATAAACGGTCGAGGTCTTACCTGCTCCGGGCGCACCGATGACAGCTACGCCGGCTCCGCCGCTGCTTAGAGTTGTAATGAGCTGAGTCACGGCTGAGCTTTCTGTAAGACTGCCAAAATGATGGCCCCCGCTTTGGATCTGTTTGCTCAGATTGCCGGCGAAGCGATCGAGCGACGGTGTAAAGCCCGAGGCCCAGTCACGCCCGATCCCGCCGTAGAGAGGAAGTTCAATACGCTCTAGATCAAGTAGACGTTCGAGCCAGGCATAAACTACTTCGATATCGGCGTTCTTGAGTTTTAGTTGGTTCAAGACCGGTTTTAGTTTGGCTTCGCTCATCAAGATTGCTGCAACAACGAGCCCGGAGTTGATGTCTTGAGCATCGTGAGTCTTGGCAAGTGCCAGGGCTTGAGCCCAAACCGCCTCGCTGTCGCCCGTCTCCGTACTGAGGTTCGGTTCAATTATCTCGGGGTGAAGACCGAGCCTGACCAACATAAAACTGGCTCGCCAATCGGGCAGACAGGCGGCCCAGACTGCTTGCGGCGAGGCCGGCCAAGGTAGTCTGGCGGCAAGATTGGCCTCGAGAATCCCATCTAGGGGCTTGCCTTCGGCGGGATCATCAGCCTTTAACGAGGCAATATCCCAGCGCAACCAGAGATCCTTGGCTCCGCTGATCAGGGCTAATACGGCCAAAATTTCCGCCAATCGGTGCTGCCCTTTTAGGTAGAGGGCGATCGCTCCCAGACCAATGGCCAGGGTAATAGTTATACCCAGCGGACGTCCGTATTTGCCAAGGCGTAGACCGAGCTTGGCCTTGCGAACCCTGATACTCTTCGGGTTAAAGTTCATGCTTAACTGACCCCTCGTACGATCAATATGATCGCTGCGAATGGCACCAACGGCCAGATAACGAGCTGCCCGATCGCGATGACGATCCACCAGACGATAATCACGGCGGCTGCAAATAGGGTTAAAAGCCGTACGACCAGTCCTACGCAGCGCGACACCAGGTTGTCGACCATTGCCCGCATTCTCTCGCCAAGCGATCCTCCGCCGAGGCTGACGATCCTCCGCCAGGGCGCAAAAAGGGTGCGGCTAAGCTGTGGGACGGAAAAACCGTAGTAGGTTCGTTTAAGGCGAGCTCCAAGTGAATTCCAGGCTCGGAACCAGCCGGGGCCGTACCACCATTGGAGAAACGCTAATGCTAACATATACTCATTGTACCAGCTCAGGCT
Organism: bacterium; assembly: GCA_027449805.1. GTDB lineage: Bacteria > Patescibacteriota > Saccharimonadia > UBA4664 > UBA4664 > DAIDKY01. Next base: position 11,593 of record DAIDKY010000015.1, on the reverse strand, counting down.
ATTCAAACCAGCCTTCTTGGCAGGCTAATTTGATGAGCATCGACCCGGTCAATCCTCCAGATAGTATGATAATAGGATATGATACCGCCATCAGCTGTTTCTCAGCTAAATAAGACAATACTAAAGCCATAGGAATATATATGAAGTTAGTGGTTATGATCCCGTGTCTAAATGAAGAGGAAACCTTGCCTCTTGTTTTAGAGACCATGCCTACATCATTAAGCGGTATCGATTCGATAGAGATTATCGTTATTGACGACGGCTGCACTGATCGAACCGTCGATGTTGCAAAAGCACACGGCGTCAAAGAGTTCATCCATCATGCAAAAAACCAAGGATTAAGCAGATCGTTTCGACAGGGGCTGGTGAGGGCGCTTGAGCTCGACGCCGATATCATCGTACTGACCGAAGGTGATAATCAGTACAAGCAGGAACGAATTCCCGAGCTTATCCAGCCGATTCTAGACGGTAAAGCCGATGTCGTCATCGCCGATCGGTTAACCCATACGATCGAACATTTTTCGAATTCAAAGAAGTTCTTTCAACGTTTTGGAACGTGGGTTCTAAATAAGGCTGCCGGCACTAATGTGCCCGACGCAATAAGTGGTTTTCGTGCCTACACGAGGCTTGCTGCGATGCAGCTTAACCCGGTTGCTAACTACAGTTGGGCGACCGAGACGACGATTCAGGCGGCACGCAAGGGACAGGCTATCGCCATCGTTCCAATCGAGACCAACCCGAAATTACGCGACTCGCGTCAATTCAAGTCGTCATGGCAGCATATTCGCAAATCAGCACTGACTATCGTACGCGCCTTCGTGATGTATAACCCGTATGCGATATTTGTAACGCTCGGCATCGTCCTCTTGGTTGTAGGCCTGCTGCCGTTCGGTCACTATCTCTACGCCGTATTCTATACCCCCAAGACTGCCTATGGCCCGCATCATCTACAGTCATTGGTGATCGGTACCGTTTTGCTGACGGCGTCATTTATCTCTTTTACCCTCGGTATTGTGGCCGATTTAATCAGCATTAATCGGTCGTTGCTAGAAGATATTCTCTTCGAAACTAAGCGCGCCCGACTCGATCATGGCAGGAAGAAGTAGTCATTAAGAACGCTTTAAGATTATCAAGCAATAAACGGCTGAGGTTCTGGTTAGCGCTCGTAATCAGTAGCGCTACTGTCGGGTTGTTCTACTATTATCTCGTTACTCACCCCGCGCTCTGGCATCGTCTAATCTCCACACCGGCATCGACTATCGGTATTCTATTGGTCTTATTTGCGCTTTGGTTCGGTGCTATGGCAATGGTTCTACAGGCGTCTCTGCGCTTTTGCAATCTAGAGATTACCGTTGGGGAGAACCTTTCGGTTAACGCCTATTCGACATTTTTAAACTATCTCCTACCGGGCCAGGGCGGGCTGGTTCTGCGGGGGTTCTATCTTAAGACTAGGCATAATCTACCGTTACGACGTTATCTAGTTGTGACGTTGATCTACTATTGCTTCTATTCCGTCGTCAGCATCGTCATGCTGGTCGGCGGACTGCGTGCCTGGTGGCAGACACTGGTGAGCGTCATAGTCGTGAGCGGCGGCGCCTATCTGGGAGCTCGTTTATACGCCAAGAACCGCAACCTAAACGTCAAGGGACTGACAATCAACTTTGAAAACAGTGCTTACCTGATGTTGGCTACATGCATTCAGGCAGCCTTTCAGTTTGCAATATATTGGGTCGAGCTTAACAGTCTCGTAGCGGGGCTCAACGTAGGTCAAGTGATGAGTTATACCGGCGCCGCCAACTTCGCACTTTTTGCAAGTATCACGCCTGGGGGCGTGGGGATCCGTGAATCATTCCTTTTTATTAGTCAAAGACTCAACCATATTACGAGTACAACCATTGTCGGGGCGAGCATTCTGGATCGTGCTGTTTACCTGTTATTTTTAGCCATAATCTTGATGGTGATTCTGCTTGTGCGCGGCCGGGCAATCTTTAAGCTAAGGCGAGGCGTTAGCATTGGAGCTCAGCTGGCAAAAGTTGATGAGTCCGCGGTTTAGCTGCCGATATATCCGGCAGCGTATTGCAGCACCACGTACATCCATAGCATTCCAGCGACCGATGCTCCGAGTGAGTAGAGAAGGCTTTTGTTGCGCAGGTAACCGTAGAACATTAGCGGTATCGGGAAGGCCATGAGAATATAGCGATTAAAGCCGCCGTACTGGTGCCCAATTATCGGTATTGAGAGAAACAGTAATGAGTACAGACTAAAGCTTCTACGTTTGTTCCACCAATATATGGCGCTCACAACAACGGCGATGATGCTGGCGATAGTTAACAGCGAGGCCGAGGTGATCAGGTTAGACCATCCCTTACTCGTCCATTCATGATAGGTTCTTTGGGTCGATATAAAGCCGAGCGGCTTATGGTACTTTGCGTATAGGTAGGTCATATAGGCAATAAGGCCGAGGCTGCCTCCGGCCATTGTCATGATAATTTTTTTCGGTTGGCCGTGTTCTTCGAGTAGAATCAGTCCGATCAGCGCCACGACAAAGACCCCCGTTATGTGGGTGGCGGTCGAACCCATTGCCAGTATCGCCGCCCAGAGATATCGCTTTTGAAGCGCAAAGTAGATTGCTCCGAGCGACAAAAAGGCAAAGAGGCTCTCCGAAAACGGCGCGATCAAGAATACGCCCGTGGGGAAAAGAACAAAGAAGAGTACGGCTCGTATCGGTTCCCAAGAGTCCTTTACGTTAAACAGGCGCCGGACGATTTTTATGTAAAAATAGATTGCCCCGACAAGGCTTGCCCACGAGACTATCAAGGCGCTGATGAGTACCGAGGGGCTTAGGTGGTCTAGCAGGCGAATAGCCGTCGGGTAGAGCGGAAACCAATTGACCCAAAAGAAGCTGCTGTAACCGTGTCTGGCGATACTGATGTAGTCGACTGCATCCCAGCTGGCCATATAGCTAAGCGGATTATGCGGCTCGACTGTATAGTGAAAGCCGGGGTACCGAGCGATTGTCGTTACCCTATCGTTGGCCTTGCCTGCCGCGAACCCTATCACAATCACCGATACGGTAGCGATGACCGCTATTAGAATGTCGCTTCGTTTAATACTCATGTTTCGGTATCGTCGGATAATTCGGCTTAGACCGACGGCTTGGTTGGCTATCATATAGGCCATTGTATACCAGATTCATCGTCTTCTTGAATACCAGCTTAATCAACCAATAGCCTGCTCTAACAAACCTGTCCCCCTTGTGGCAGCGTCCTGCTTATGTGATACTCGCTAGTATCGATGATGTTCATCTAGCGGAGGAAGACGAGTTGACCCTATGAGCCACTTCTATCATTTAGCCTATATTGACCCGGGAACCGGCAGCGTGATCCTACAAGCCACGATCGGTGCCGTAGCGGGCTTCTCTTATGCCGTTCGCAACCGTATTCGTGGTTTTATAGCCAAGTTCAGTAAAGGGTCGAAAGCTGAAAAGCCAAGCAAAGGCTAATAGCGCCGACCAACAACGTGAACCGAGTTCGTTTCGCGATGCTTGGGGATATGTTTATATATCTAACGGTAAGCTCTATCGCCTAATTACGCATGAGGGCAAAGCGGCCTATGACCAGCTTATGTCGAGCGGTCTTTACGACCTTCTGACCTCTCAAGGCTTACTGGTTCGACACACCGAGCCGACTGCCATTACGCCACCGTCGCCCGCTTATAAGGTTATTATGCCCGAGTTAGTTCCGATGGTGAGCTATCCGTATGAATGGTCCTACAGCCAGCTGCAAGATGCTGCCTTGGCTACTCTGCGCATTCAGCGTCTGGCCCTTAATCATGGTATGAGCTTGCGCGACGCCAGCGCCTTTAATATCCAGTTTATTGAAAGTCAGCCCTGCCTGATCGATACCCTCTCGTTTGAGCCCTACCGCGTCGATGAACCCTGGACGGCTTATCGCCAGTTCTGTCAGCATTTTCTTGCACCGTTAGCCTTGATGAGTTCGCGAGATCTGGGTCTAGGCCGTTTATCGCAACTCTACCTCGATGGTCTGCCTCTGACGCTGGCGGCGAATCTTCTGCCCCGGCGGAGCAGATTAAAAACAGGGTTATTTATTCATATCTATATCCATGCACGATTCCAGCGGCGCAACCAATCAACCGGATCGGGCGAGACGGGAGCAACAACTAAACCGGCGAGTCGTCGCGTTAGCCGTGCCGCTTTGGATGGCATTATCGATAGTCTTGAACGCACTATTAAGAGTCTAAAGCCAAAAGCCGTCGAGACGGAGTGGGGGCAGTATTATACCGACACGAACTATGGCGATGCAGCGTTTAAACGCAAGCAGGCCGGCGTCGCGAAATTTCTTAGTCAAATAAAGCCGGAGCGCGTCCTTGACCTTGGCGCAAACAACGGGCTCTTTAGCCGCCTTGCCAGTGATCAGGGAGCCTTTGTTGTAAGCAGCGACATCGATCCCCTAGCCATTGAATATAATTATCTTCGGGTAAAAGCCGAGGCAGAGACCGGACTTCTCCCCCTCCTTATCGATCTAACCAACCCAAGCCCGAGCATCGGTTGGTCTAATAGCGAGCGCAAGTCATTTACCGAGCGAGTGTCTGCCGATGCGGTCATGGCTTTGGCCTTGATTCATCATCTTGCAATCGGCAATAACCTACCCTTCGAACTGATTGCCGGCTACTTCGCCGAGCTTGGCCCCCATCTAATCATCGAATTTGTGCCGAAGGCTGATACGCAGGTACAAAGGCTATTGGTCGGGCGCGAGGATATATTTATCGATTATACGCAGGCAAAATTTGAGCAGGCATTTAAGGCTAATTATCAGATCATCGATAGTCTAAAACTCAAGGCTCCGGAACGAACGATCTACTATATGAAGCGTCTCTAGTCTTAGTCATCGTCTGAACCGGAGGTTTTCTTTGGGTGGGCAATAAGTTTTGTCGGTCCCGGGGCCAGTGTATTGCCGTTGTCAGGACAACTTGCGTTTTTATTACCGGTCAGGGCTTGTCCGATATCCTGATAGACGTAAGCTTCGTTCGTACCCTGCGGATAGCCATAGTAGCAGAGCGGTAAATACGGCAGATTAGCGTTAAAATTACGGTTGAGCAAGAGACGGAATATATTGACGGGGTCTGCGGCAGCCGTCAGATCAGCCCGGGAGGCACCGGGGATATAGTACGAGGCGAGGATTCCGTATTTCATTTGGAGTGCATTAGAAGGCCACGTTGTAATGTTGGATGTAGTCTTGTGGATACCCGGCATATCAGCGCCGGTGTAATTGATCAAGGCAGGTTCAGGGCCCTCGTCTGATTGCAGTATAATATCCGCCTTTCCCCCGCTTTTGGCCATAATTTCGTGAATAATCGGCATTATTTGGCTGTTAATGTAGGTAATCTCGTTAGTATATTTTTGTTGCGTCGTTTCGCCGATGTTATTTGGTTTCGGGTTGGCGTTTAGCGAGCCGTCGGCATTAAAGTAGAAGTAGTTATGGGGCGCTAATATCTGACTAAAGATAATACGTCCCCCAGGCGGCTGGCTGGCCAGGTCCTTGAGTTGAGCCAGTTGCGAGGCGATGAGATCGGTGTCGTTTTGAGTGTTGTAGCCAAACAGGCGGTACTTACCAATGCTAATACCATGGTTAATGATTCTCCACAGCACGTTCTCCTGAATCTCTGAATCGGTGAAGTCGTCGAGATTGTAGGTGTGGTTAAAGGCAACAATTTCATTCACTTTGGTGTAATTATTCGTTGCCAAGGGCGAGTAATTGCTCGTTTCGTACCAGTTGCCGATCAGGTGATAACTATAACCAAGGTCCTTAAGCTGCCTGATAACCGGCGAGTAACGGATACTCTGAAAATAAGGAATCATTGTCTGGTTGGACGAGCTCGAGAAGCGATTAACCTCATCGGAGAGGTAGCCGGCCGACAGGGTCGAGGCTACAGAATTTACCGTGTAGGGATAATTACTCTTAGCATTAGTCGTGTTATAAAAACCCAGTTTCGATAGAGACTGCATAAAACCCGAATCGTCGTAGTTCAATTGAGACTTAAGGACCGACTGGCTAGTGTAGTCTTCTAGTAAAATATAGTAGATATCCGGTTTAGCCGCTAACTGCTGCGCCGTTGGTCGAGGCGAGGCCAGGGCCGGTGGTTTGTAGAAGTATTGGGGCCAGGCGGCAGCCAGGTTCCCGACCGTCGGAACAAGTTGAGACAAAAAGATAACCGTTATCATAATCATTCCGGCAACAGCAAGGTCTCGCTTGTTCAGGCGCCGTTTTGTTACCCAGCGGTCGATGATACTGGCTGCAAGGTAGACGATGTAGGTTATTCCTAGCAGGTACAGAACCTCCAACAGCCAATTCGGAGCCGTAAACGGCAGTAAGGAATTGAGTGTAGCGATTACCCCGCTAAGCTTGCTCTCGTAGCTGTTACAAAGTATGGCGGCAATGATTACCGTCGTTAAATATACTCTGAATCGATAACGTAGGAACAAGCGGTAAAAGCAAGCGGCTAGGATCGTTACAACTAAGACGTTCAAGATTATCGGCAAGATCAGATCTTGGACCGAAGTTTCAGAAGTATTCTTTAGGTAAGCCGAAAAAACCGGTATTAAGCCAACCATTACGAGAGGAACCCAGAGCAACAGCCAATTAATGAGCGCAGTTGATACACGTCGACTTGCCGTTATCTGTGTACGCATTTGGTTTATCTTATTCACGCTGAGCCAGCCGTTTAATTGGTCATAAGTTGATTCTATTATAACCCAAGCGGTTCGTATCTGCCGGAAAGGGCAATATCGATCAACGTCTAAATACTTGACATAAGCGGAATGATAGTATATACTGCCTTTTGTTCGCGTAAAAAGACACCTTTTCGGAGTCTTTTTTACGTTTGAGCACCCATCAAGTAACGAGGAACCCATGAGTCGCGCCTCGACGCGGCCCCTATGAGTAACCGACTACAGTTGGCAGTCACTACGGTGCTGCTCGCTGCCCAGGCTACCACGTCCTTTCCGGGCATGGTCGCCGCATCGGCAACGTCTACAACGACAGCCGGTGTTCCTTCCCAGCTTGAGGTGAGCATCAATACAAACAAACCTAACCCGATCGTCGTAACCGGGCCCAAACAGCCCAACTTCGACACCGACGTGTTAGTGCCCCTACGCGCCAAGCAGGCCGCTGAGGCTCAGGCAGCTCAGGCTGCCGCCGCCCAGGCCGCCGCTGCTGCAGCCGCTGCCGCTAAGGCCGCTGCTGCACGAATCGTTCGCGTAGCTGCCACCCCGGTAGTCGTGCCCTCGGGCTCGCACACCGACTGGATGGCCGCTGCCGGCATCTCGCCTGCTGACTATGGCTTTGTTGATTACATCATCAGCCACGAGTCAGGCTGGGGCGTCACCAAATCAAACTATGCAGGTTCAGGTGCTTACGGTCTTGGCCAGGCCGAGCCAGCCAGTAAGATGGCTATCTACGGTTCTGACTATCTGACCAACCCTGTGACTCAACTTCGTTGGGCAACCGCCTACGCTGTTGGTCGCTACGGTTCATGGGCTAACGCCTATAACCACTGGGTCGCCTACCACAGCTGGTAAGACCTCGCTAACTTCGGTTAGTACAAAAAACCACCCTCCCTCGGGAGTGGTGGTTTTTTGGTTGTTCAGACCGGGTTATCCGCGTAGTCTGCGGGGCTCAAGGAGCCATCTTCCCGAGATATTATTAGCTTTTGCCCAAGCTTGAGCCTCGCTACGTACGGTCTCACGGGCTGCCTTGCGTTGCGCGGCAGTCTTAGCGGCTTTGATCTCGCCATGAAGCTTCTTCTCTTCGGCCAGAATTGCTTGTTCCTGAGCCGCAGTCAGCTTGCCTTCGCCTACAGCAGCATCAAGGTGCTTTTCATAGTTTTGTTGGCGATGCTGGTGTCGTGCGCCACGCGTCGTACTATTGGTCATAGAAGCGGCCGAGACAGAGGTTAAGCCGACCACGCCGGCCAGGGCAAGGGCCGAGGCTCCCGTTGTTACCATGATTAACTTACGTTTACGTTTAGCCACGCTTGGTTTCCCTTTCAGTTAAGCCTTACTCACTTATGTTAAGTGGTTGTCCTTAGTAAATGCTTAAAGGGACGATTATATTTGACACATTAAAATACTTACGTTATAGTAATTGCCATTATGAAGTATAACTCCACCACAAACCAGGTCATGTTCTTGTTCGGATACGCCCTTATTGGTCGTACCGACTATCGTTGTGGGGAGGTTTCTCAGCTTAGCTAATACTATAGTGAGTCCCGGAGAGCCTCCCGCAAGGGAGGCTTTTTAGTTACCTATCAATCTTTCATTGCGGGCAGTTGACCGGGCCTCATCATCCGATGAGGCTAGTACCAACCCAAAGGAGGGTTAATCATGGTCTATGGACCACGTTGGGAGTTTGAACTTCCGGGCGAGGTGGCCGCAACGGTCATCATGCGTCCGTACAATGGCAGCGACGATGCTCGCGAAATGGCGCGCCTACTCCAAGATGGAGTGGTTCTCGACTTCGTATCACTGGGGCATGCTCCGACCGAGCAGGAAGAGCGATCCCATTTCGAAGAGGTCGGCCAGAACTCTAAGGTCGTCGACTGGATGGTGGCTATCCGTCACGACGACGTTGAGGAGCTGGTCGGGGTTACCTCGTTGCACATGGCCGGAGCATGGGACTATAACCGTCGTCTCAGCAGTGGTATTCTCTTGGCCAACCGTCAGTGGTGGGGCAAAGGAATAGCTTCGACGACGCACCGTCTGCGTACCTGGTACGCCTTCAATACGCTGGGTGCTTACGGCATCAATTCCGGTGTCCTCAGCGGGAACGAAGCCTCGAGCCGCGCTTTGATGAGCGTGGGGTATGTCGAGATCGGCCAGGAGCAGCGCAACTGGCTCAAGAACGGCCGCTGGCTCGACACCACGCTCCTCAACTGTCTCAACCCGGCCGCGGTCAGTATCCTTTGGCCAAACGGAGACGTTCCTGAATCTGTCCAAGCCGGCATGGCTAAGACCCAAGCTGCCCTCGACTGGGCTCGCGAGATACTTCAGCCTCGCTAGCTCCTAAGCCCCACCCTAGCCGGTGGGGCTTTTCCATTGTATAAGCGCTTCGATTAGTTTGAGTTCGTTCCCCTTAGCTCGTTGCGTAAAGGCGGCCAAGGTCTTGTTGTAACTAGGCTTATCGGCGGCGCGTCTCTCGGTGACATAGGCCTCCCAGTGGCCTTTCTCGCTTGTGGAGAGCGTTTCTGGCGCGTTTCGGCCCTTGTAGCGGATAAACAGTTCAGGGAGCCGAGAATCGACGAAATCAGGCCTTAAAACGGCTAAATCAGCTACTTGAGCACGTCTTATCTGGAGCATGGCCGATTTATCGGCCTGGGCGTTAACGAAACCATCGTAGAGAGCGGCGTCGACATCGGTTGTCTTTGGGAATTGCTTATCTGAGCTAAAAATCTCTTGTAACTTTGCACTAAGATCACTCTTCTTTAAAATATCCAGGTTCGCTATGATCTGTTCCGGTTCGATTTTGAGTCGCTTGGCGTCTTCGGCACGTAGCGTGACGTAGGGCGCCACGGCCGGACACTTGTTCGGAGTGAGCTCTTTGGCGGGTAACGGGATATAATCCGGGTTCTGGCGCTCCTCCCATTTGGCGAAACGGATCGCGCGGAGTTGCTCTACGCTCAACTTGAGGTAAGGCGTGGGATCTTGGCGCAGGTCGTAGACGATGACTTTCTTGTTGTCGCCGTGACCGATAGGGTACGCGACGGTCGTAAAGTTAGTCGCCTTGCCGTAGCGTCCTGAGCTATAGATGAAGGGTTCGGGCTTTGCGGGATTGACCAGTTTGCCAACCGCTTCTTTAGAGCGTCCGTCCAAGAGGTACTGGTACATGCGAGGCTGTTTTTCGCGGATTAACCGAGTGATGGATATGAGTGCTTCGACGTCCGAGAGAGCATCATGGGCTTTGAGGTGGGTTACACCGTTGGCACTAGCCAGGTGTTCGAGACGGTTGATCGGGTCTTCGTTGTCGTCGACTGGCCAGGTTATACCCTCCGGGCGTAAAGCACGAACAAGGCGCACTACGTCTAGCATATCCCAACGGGAGCGTCCGTCTGCATAAGCCCACTCGTACGGGTCCCAAAAGTTGCGGTATGCACTGTATCGAATAAACTCGTCGTCGAAACGTATATTGTTGAAGCCTACGACAATCGTATCGGGCTTAAAGGCCTCCTGCATAATCTTATCGATTGCGTCTCGCTCGGCGATGCCGTGTTCGAGCGTCTCCTGCGGGGTGATCCCGGTGATGATGATTGCGGGCGGATCGGGCAGGACCTCCGGACTGAGTTTGACCAGTATATTGATGGGCTCCCCGACCGGCTCAAGATCCATATTGGTTCGCTGGCCGGCAAACTGCATGATGCGATGCTTGCGCGGATCTAACCCCGAGGTCTCGAGATCGTAGAAAAAAAAGGTCTGATTGCTCATAGCCCTAGTGTACGCTAACGCCCTTCAATATTGCACGGACTTCATCGGGAGAGTTGACATCCATTAGACGAGCACGTAGTTCGGCGGCACCATACCACCCATTGATATATAGTTTAAAGAACTTCTTGAGTATCTGAAACGACTTGGTATCGCCCCAGGTCTGCTCAAAGGCATCGAGGTGTTCAAGTAGAATTGTAATCATCTCATCCTGGTTGTGCTCGCCCGTCTGTTGGTCGAAGGCAAAGATATTGTGGAAGATACCTCGCCCGATCATGATCCCGTCGACGCCCGACTCCTCGACGCGCGCAAGTCCCTCAGCGCGGTCGGCTACATCGCCATTACCGATAATAAGGGTCTGTGGCGCCAGCTGATTGCGCAGTGCTACAACTTTAGCAATCTCGTCCCAGTGGGCAGGAACCTTGCTCATTTCGCGGACCGTGCGGCCGTGAACCGTTATGGCGGCTAGATTCTGTTTGAGTAGGAAGTTAAACCAATCCTCGGTTATGATGCTGCCTAAGCCGATACGCGTCTTGACGCTGACTGGCAGTTTGCCAGCACCCTCTTTGGTAGCGCTAATAATAGCTTCGGCTTCGTGATAACAGCCAATTAACCCGCCGCAGCAACCGCGTGCAACGATGCCGCGCTCGGGACAACCCATGTTGATATCAATACCATCAAAGCCCATCGCGGCCATATCTGCTGCAGCCTGTCGGTAAAGCTCAGGATCATTGCCCCAGAGCTGGGCAACTAAGGGGTATTTACTATCCGGATTACGGGCCAACTTTTCCATGACACGCTCTCGTCCCGGCGATGCTAGGCCGTCTGTCGAGGTGAACTCGGTAAAGAATACATCCGGGGGTGCGACATTTTCGATCACATCACGAAAGACGACGTCGGTGACGTCGTCCATCGGGGCGAGGACGAAGAAAGGTTTGGGAAGATTTGACCAAAACATTGACATATGTCTCTAATTATAGCTAAGTTTTATCTAATTTGCCACGAATTACCCAGTGGCCGGCTCCTGAACTCACAACCTTACCGGTAATCTCCATAAGACTGACGATATTTGCAAACTCGGCTGCGGAATAACCACTCTCT
>DAIDKY010000014.1 GCA_027449805.1 bacterium | reverse complement strand
ACCGCTCCACGCTCCGAAGGCAAACCCCAGCTCCACGCCCGAGCCTGGCTCAGTTGTCACCACTGTCGTAACGTGGTCGAGGTGATCGGTCCGCAGATCTTGCTACAGGCCGAGAAGGATCGCGCAACGCAGGTGATGCGCGCCGAGGTCACTGAGTTCGCCGGCCCGATGCTGCAGGAGTTCGTTCACCGTCAGATGACTGCCTTCCGCGTCAACATGACATGCACCGAGTGCGGCTCGATCTCAGCACTGCCGACCGCTGACTATGACAAGATGAGGAAGGAGCTTTGCAGACTCATCACCGCCGAATGGCTCAACGCTCAGCTCGACAGCCTCGTCATGTGCGGCCCTTTCCGCTCCTATCAGGAGGAGTGCGGCGACACTCGCATCATCGAAGAAGTAGCCTCCAGTCGCGCCCTCCAGTCATCAACTGCCCCGTAGTCGCTACGGGGTATTAACTTTTCTAATATAATTGCTGGTCGGGGTGAAAGGACTCGAACCTTCGACCCCCTGCTCCCAAAGCAGGTGCGCTAGCCAACTGCGCCACACCCCGATAACTGACTTAGTATAGGGGCGTAGACACCGTCAGGTCAAACTAGCGGATGGTCTCCTTAAGACGTTTACCGGCGCGGAAGCGAGGCATCGGCATCTCGGGAATCTGAATCTCGGCACCGGTCTGAGGGTTAACACCACGGCGGGCGGCGCGCTTTCCGAGGTCGAAGGTGCCAAAACCGGTGATCGAGACCTTCTCGCCCTTGGCGACGGTTCGCTCAACAATATTAACAAAGGTCGACAGGAACATTTCAACCTGGCGTTTGTTCATCTTGGTCTCTTCGGACAGTGTTTCAATCAGTCGTTGTTTGGTCACGAGGCACCCTCCTTTACTAGTCCCTATGGTACGCCAAATTCGCGGCCCAAACAAGCATTAGCTCTCTAAATATTTGACGATCTGACGAATCGATTTAGCTTTGAGGCCGCTGCTTTCGGTCTCCACCAAAACTGCGCAGAACTGCTTGCGCCCCTCCGTCTCCAATACGTTCTTGGAACGCTCGTCGCTAGCCCAGCGTTTAGTAATCACATCGGTCTTAATCCCCAAGCAGGAGTCGAGCGACCCGGTCATCCCAACGTCGGTAATGTGAGCTGTACCGCAGGGAAAGACCATGGCATCGGCCGTTGGAATATGCCAGTGATCTCCCACTACTAGCGTCGCCCGGCCATCGAGATACTGACCGATGACGAGCTTCTCGCTAGAATAATCGCCATGAAAATCTACCACCACTGCGGCTAGCTTCTCGTTCTTGGTCGCTTCTAAGATCGAATCGACCATCACCAGGGGATTGCTCGTTTCCGGTTGATAGTAACCCACGATCTGACCCAATAGGTTAATTACCAACACCTTGCCAAAGGGCGTATCTGCGATGTGATGGCCTCTACCCGGCATCGCCTCGACGTAGTTGGCCGGGCGCACGATCGGCTCTTTGGCATTCTCCAGCATAGGAAAGATCTCCTCCTTGGCCCAGCTCCAGTTCCCGCCGGTAAATAGATCTATTCCGGCATCACGCATCTTAAGCACGTCTTCCGGCGTCATTCCCTTGCCGTCGCTAAGGTTCTCACCTTGCGCGATAACGAAGTCGATCTTCTCGTCACGAATCAAACCGGGCAGGACCTGCTGCACCGTGTCTTGACCCATTTGACCCATAATGTCGCCAATGTAGAGTATCTTCATTGGTTTAGTATCAAGTATCAAGTATCAAGTATCAAGTTTTTGGGCGAGTAACGTTGGCCTCGGCCCCATAAAACGGCCAGACGGGTTGGCCCGGCTTAGCCTTGGGGAGTGCCTTTTGACCGGCATCGAGCCAGTCGTCGCCTCGAGAACCGACGATCGGAATATCCAAACTCACTGCTAGCGCGTTGGCCACGGTGTGCCCGATGCGAAGACTGGTGAATGAACCTGGTCCGCTAAAGATAATAATGCCGGAAAGGTCGCTAATGTCCTTGTCGTGTTTCTTTAACAAATCACGGATCCGACCGAGTATATCGTCGGCCAGCTGTCGCCCGCTCTCCCACTCAACAAGCTTACCCGGCACGATGCCGATGCGTGTAACGGGGCCGTCAGTTTGAAGAGCCAGGATCATGACATAACCTCCTTAATAATATTGGCTGAATTATCGCCATGGGCAGTAATGGTAATATCACGTTGGTTGTCCCCTGTCGCGACAAAGGTCAGACTCAGATGATCGGCCGGCAAGACCTGTTTGGCGGTCTCGGGCCACTCGATCGCCACGATAATGCCGGGCTGACCGATGACGTCGGCAAGTTCGTCGACCACGACATCGGTGCCGCTCAGACGATAAAGATCGAAGTGATGAAGTTCGCGACCATCCGGCAGTTTGTAGATTCGACTCAGCGTAAAGGTGGGACTCGTCACCTCATCTTTATAACCGAGCCCGCGGGCGAGCCCCTGAACGAACGTCGTTTTACCTCCGCCCAGGTCACTGATCAGCTCCAGGGTCATCGGTGTTGTTATGGCTGCGCCAAGACGCTCGCCGAGACGCGAGGTAGCGCCGGCACCGATAGTAGAAGTGTTGTAGGTCAAGACGGAATTCATAGCTAATGTAGACAATCGTAAGCCCGAGTAAGATAAAGAGCAACCAACGCCCGTTCGGGGCATTAACGCCGCTGCCGAATGCGGCCTGTGCGGTCTTAACCGATTTTGCTTTGGCGGCCTTGACGGTTTTAGCTTTCTTTGTCGTCGTTGCCGACTTAGTCTTCGTTGCCTTAGATGCTTTCGAGGCAGTGTTCTTGGTCTTGGATGGCTGAGCCGCTACCGCAGCCATAATATTAACAGCTCCCGGGGTCGGCAGTCCCGTCCAACGCCAACCGTCATAGAAACGAGCGTAAGACTCGCCCAAGGGCGCCTTGCCATAGCTGACCGTATCTCCAACTAAATTACCCGAGGGGTCGAACAAGGCCACTTTGCTGCCGCCGACAGCTAGCGACAGCCGGGTCAGATGCAGCGGCAACGAGAGATAGCCTCCCGGCGCTATCGTCTGATGCTCAATGACAGCTCGATTTCCGAGATTTGCACCGCTGCGCAAGCTGTAACCGTCTAGGACCACCGTATCGACACCGTAATTATAGAGTTCAACGAATTTTTCGAGGCCGCCGTTAAGTACCGTGCTCGGATTCGGCATTATCTCCGAGATCTGGAGAGTCGGAGCGAGCGGCGCCAAAATCGGCGGCGGTTCAACTGGAGGAACCGCTGCGGGAAATTGATTGGGCGCAGCCGGTGTAGGTAAAGACGACCACTCCCAGCCGCCATCCGATAATGCCCATGATTGACCGGGTATTGCCGACGTCCAAATATCTGTGCGATCGATTACCGCACCGGTTGGATCGGTCAGGCTCACCTCTCCCTCGTTAGAATCAGGGATTAATCCGGAAGCAGAGGAAGAAATAATAAAGTAACCGCCCGGAGCCAGGTTGCCTGGTAATAAGTGGTAAGTTGAGCCGCCTGTCGTGAGTCCGTACGCCGAAAGTTGGACGACAAAATCATTAGCATTGTGGAGTTCAATGAAACTCGACTGATCGATCAATACCTCGCTTAGCTCGAGGATCGGATAGTCGATCGCCGCTGGTGGCGTCGAACGGCTTGAGCGCGGTTGCGGGTCGACCTGAATAGAAAAGTCGCTCAGATTATCGCCGCTGTAACCGCTAGCGCCACGCAGCAGACTCTGGCCTTCCGGCGGGGCGGGAGCCGATCCTCCCATGCCGCAAGATGCCCCTCCCCAAGCCAAAGCATCGACCTGCTGCCCGCTGCTATCGACCAGCCGAACGGTCCCCTTGGCGCCGGCAAGACCCGCGCTAAAACTACTATCGGGAGCGATCGAATAGCCGGTCGCTGCAGCCAGCCAGTAGTTCTCAGGTGCAACGATAGACCCTGTCGGCAAGATTAACTTTGTCGACCAACCCTGCGTACAATCCCCCGCCGCCGTCCCGGATCGATACTGAAGTACCCAATTATCAAGGCTAAGAGGCATATCCGATCCGTTGTAGAGTTCAATAAACTCATCGCCGGCATGGCCGCTGCCCGATCCTCCTGTCTGCAGTTGCAATATAACCATACCTGCACTCTGTGCGCGAACATGCCCCGGGCTGAGGGTAAGGCCAAGGGCATGCCCAAGCACGAGTCCAAAAATGATTGAGCGGCGTATCTGCATATATACAGGTATAACCGCCGGGCATTAAGTTTCGATTAAGCGATTACCCTTATGCTAAAATATAGATTATGAAACCATCTGATGGTGAGCTCAAGACAGCCTCCGGCATCCCTGACACGGCCTCGATCGCCAAAACGGTAAGCGTCATCATCGAGTACGCCATCAAGAGCCGCGCCTCCGACATACACGTCGAGCCGCGAGCCGATACTGTCCAAGTTCGCTATCGCATCGACGGCATCCTCCACGAGACGATGACCCTGCCCAAAGAGGTGCTATCTACCGTTGTGGCATACATTAAAACGCTGGCCAGCCTTAACAGCGAGGACCTCAGGTCGCCGCAAGAGGGGAGATTTAGTTTTAAACTGCCCGACAAAAGCCTAATTCTACGTGTTTCAACGTTGCCCGTGATCGATGGTGAAAAAATCGTGATGCGCCTGCTCGACGAAAACGCTCATCCGCTCAGCCTGGAAGAGCTGGGGCTAGAAGGCGAAAACCTCAGCCGCGTGGCCCGAGGCATTCACGAGCCCCATGGACTTATTCTTGTTACCGGCCCGGCCGGGACTGGTAAGACCACGACGCTATATTCGATCCTAACCTTGCTCAACGCCCCCGGTGTCAACATAAGCACCATCGAGGATCCGGTAGAATACCGTCTACCCGGGATTAATCAAACTCAAGTCAACTCAAAGTCCGGTATCACCCTGGCAGCCGGCCTGCGTTCACTCCTCGGGCAGGATCCCAACGTAGTTATGGCGGGCGAGATTCGTGACAGCGAAACGGCCGATCTTGCCATCCAAGGAGCCCTGACGGGGCACGTCATTCTGTCGGGCCTACACACCGACGACACCGCTACCGCCATAGTTCGTCTCCTCGACATGAAGATCGCACCTTTTCTCGTAGCCTCGACGGTTAAACTCGTCATCGCCCAACGCTTAGTCCGTCGAATCTGCGCTTCATGCCGAATCAGTTATGTCCCATCCGCTGACGAGATCGCTACTATAAAAACTAGTTTTCAGCTCGATGCGGCGCTAAATATCTTCCGTGGCAAGACGGCCGAGCCCAAAAAAACGCCCATTACCCCCGTCCCGACCACCCACACGCTCATGTCGAGTCCGGCCATCGCCGGCAATATGAAGATCGTCGAACCTGTGCACGACTTAATGAAAACTAAGACCATCATGCAGCGGATTGCTGACGACCCCAACATTATTAACCGCACGATGGCCGAGGCCGAAGCCGCCCAGACAAAAAAACCCGCGGTTCCCCCGCCGGTATCGGCCAAGAGTCAAGCCCCCGCACAGACTACACCAGCAAAGCTAAACGGCAACGAATTTATGCTTTACAAAGCGGGGCCGGGTTGTGATAAATGCAGCCACAACGGCTACATCGGGCGCATCGGTATTTTTGAGGTTATGGAGATCAACGATATTGTCACTAAGATGATCGTGAGCCGCGCCCATGCCGATATGATCGAGGAGGCTTCCGTACGAGAAGGTATGATTACCTTAAGTCAAGACGGGCTGCTCAAATGTCTGCGCGGCGAAACCACCATCGAGGAGGTTTTACGCGTCGCGCATGAGATTGACAGATAACCACAAGAACTTTATAGTCATACTCAGTGGGGCTTTGGCCTTTTAGTTTCTACCTAATACGGAGGTGAGCACTCGTGTCGTTAGAAAGGTTTCGCAAGCAGGGTGGCTTTACTCTCTTGGAACTTTTAATCATTATCGTCATCGTTGGAATCCTTGGACTCCTTATAATTCCGAACATCATCGATGCTCCCAAAAAGAACCGGGATGCCCAGCGCAAGACCGACTTGCGAGGTATTCAGAAAGGTCTTGAGGACTACTTCGTGGCTAATAATTCATATCCGATCGCATCCGCCCCGGCTCCGGTTGACGTTGCCTTGGCCGCAACCCTGAGCAAAGAGCCTAACCCGATCATCAAGCCGCTCCCAACCGACCCCAACCATGCCAAAACAACTCCTTATACTTACGTCTCCGACGGCAAGACCTACAAACTTGAAGCCTGTCTCGAGATCCCTGGAGACAACGGAACTAACGTAGTCGCCAAATCAAACTACACCTACGCAACCTGCAAAACGGCCGCCTTCCAACTCGTCAACGCTAATTAGAAGCTGGCGGCTCGACCCCCAGATGCAGATATGCCTTCGGTGTCGCCTTGCGCCCGCGGGTGGTGCGTTCGAGCATGCCGATCTGCATGAGATACGGCTCATAGACATCTTCGATGGTAGTGCGCTCCTCGGCGCAGATGGCCGCCAGAGTCTCGACCCCGACCGGGCCGCCTTGGTAATGTTCAATAATTGCACTGAGTAGCCGCCGGTCCGAAGCGTCGAGCCCGAGAGGGTCGATCTCGAGAAGATCAAGCGCCCGGCGTGCCAGCTTAAGGGTAACAACCCCGTCGCCCTTTACGGCGGCGTAGTCGCGTACGCGCTTGAGCAGTCGATTGGCGATGCGCGGCGTGAGGCGCGAACGAGAGGCTATCTCGTCAGCAGCTGCGTCGTCGAGATGCATACCGAGGATTCCGGCCGACCGTTTAAGTATCTCGCGCATCTCGGCCGGCTCATAAAACTCAAGGCGATGAACGTGGCCAAAGCGATCGCGTAACGGAGCGCTCAACGCACCGGCTCGAGTCGTCGCTCCGATAATCGTAAAACGCGGCAGATCTAACCGAATACTCTTGGCCGCCGGGCCCTTGCCCAGCATGAGATCAAGGCCGAAGTCTTCCATCGCCGGGTAAAGTACCTCCTCGACGGTGCGTGGCAAACGGTGGATCTCATCGATAAAGAGAACATCGCCCTCGGCCAAGTTGGTCAAAAGGCTGGCCAGATCGCCGGCCCGCTCAATGGCCGGACCGGAGGTTACTTTAAAGCCCGTTCCGAGCTCGGCAGCGATGACTCCAGCCATGGTCGTCTTACCGAGTCCCGGCGGTCCGTAGAGAAGAACATGGTCGATCGGCTCGTCGCGACCCTGGGCGGCTTGGATGGCCATCGCTAAGTTATCTTTTAGCGCCGTCTGACCGATGTATGCTGCGAATGAACGTGGACGCAGGTTCTCAAAAACGCGCTCTTCGCCGGCTTCGATCTCTTCTTCTGGTACCGTCGGATCGACTAAGCGCTCGATCATGAGTTCATCCCCTTAAGCGCCGCTTTGATGCGTGCCTCCTCGCCGACAAGGTCGTCCGGCAAGGCGTTGACGGCCGCCGTGGCCTGAGCGGGCGTATAACCGAGCCCCACCAGCGCCTGATAGGTACTATCGGCCACCGGAGCAAGGCCGCTCCCCTCCTCGACCCGTCCGCGCAACTCGACGATGATGCGCTGGGCCGTCTTGGGCCCGACTCCGCTGACTCCGCGCAATAGCCCCGGGTCGCCACTGGCAATCGCCTGGCGCAGACGGGCCTCTCCGGCTGCACTCAAAATCGCCAGCGCTACCTTGGGCCCAACACCGTTGACGCCGAGCAGTTCGGTAAAGAGATCCTTGGCCGCCAGCGTACGAAAGCCGTAGAGATTATGAACGTCTTCGCGCAGCTGCTCATGAATATAAAGCCGCAGCTTCTGGCCGACCTTGGTACCGCCCCAGTCTTCGACGGTCACCAAAACCTCATAGCCAACGCCGCCGAGTTCGAGTACCAGACTCTCCCCCAGCTTCTCGGAGACGGTTCCAGAGAGCGTTGCGATCATAAGGGTATTGTACCAGATGGGTCTACATACAGAAACCGAACGCTTATTCAGCTTGGAGGCAGTATTCCTCAAAGAAACGCATACCGGTTTTTATGATGGCCAGACTCGCCGGTACACCCCTACGATCACCGTAGTAGGCGCGCGAGAAGTTGAGACAGGCCTGCTGGAAAGCGTACAGCCCGTAACGCTGCCAGAAAGTGTGGTCATCGAAGACTTCGACGTAGCGTTCTAGAATCGGCTGGTAAAAGGTATCGAAAGCAATATTATCTACC
The DNA here is from genome assembly GCA_027449805.1 of bacterium. GTDB lineage: Bacteria > Patescibacteriota > Saccharimonadia > UBA4664 > UBA4664 > DAIDKY01. Next base: position 6,654 of record DAIDKY010000014.1, on the reverse strand, counting down.
TCATCATCCCACATGCTCACCGGAGCGGTCGTCCGTTCGTAGTTAATCATAATGCGGAAGAACGACAGATCACGACAGTAATCATCGCGACCCAGATTCTCCCAGTCGATCATGTAGACGTCTTCCTCGGCTACGATGACGTTCGCCCACCAGAGGTCATTATGAGCCCGCGAACGTTTGACGGCGAACATCGACCGGTTGGCCCCGACATAGACCTTGGCCTTGCCGATCAGGTTGGCTAGCTTCTTGGTATCGAGGTCTTTTCCAAAGAGCCCGGCGTGAGCTAGCGCATCGGTGGAGGCTTCATCAAAGACTTCGATGACCTGCTGTGGTTGAACTGTCGACTTACGGTAACGTAGCGAGTGAAATTGAATCAAACAGTGACTTAACTGTTCCGAGACAATCGGTGAGAGCATACGTTCATGGAGTTGGGAGCCATCGGGAACCTCGATTATAACTATAAAATAATGAAAGCGATTACTCGAGGCAGGCCAAACTAGGACCGAACGGTCTTTGGGTATCTGACGTCGTAGATGCCTAATCTCACGCTGAAAAGCCGCCTCCTCGCGATAAACCTTAAGCGTATGGTAGACGCCGTCAATGAGAATGGCATAGACAGTTGATGAGTCCCCCGCCCCTTTTAGCCCAACCAGTTCGATAGACTCAACGGCAATAGAACGCGAGCGCAGGAACTCAAGCAGATCTGACTCGAGTCGCTCCGCGATCTCCTCGACATTAAAATCCGTTCCCGATTCCGTCATTAGTCGAGACTTACGTTCCAGAGAGCCTCGGCGAGCTTTGCCGAACGAGTGTTAGTCTGGTTATCGTTGAGCGGTATCGCCAGTACGCGTTCCGGATAACGGTAAGCCATGAGTGGCAAGGCAGGGTCATCAACGTCGAAGAATGCCACAGCCGGATACTTCTCGTTGATGGCCGCCATAACGAAACCATGGTCTCCCACCACCAGATCAGGCTTCTGTTCCCGAATCAGTTCACGCATACCATTGTCGGTATGGGTATGCATAAGGTTTCCTTCGTCCGATAGCATAATGACACCCATAACGTCATCGAGCCAACGCTGCTCGGGTGCCTCCTTGGGTTCATCGAGACGACAGACCACACCACCAAGGTCATTAACCCTTTGTACTAAAACGGTGTATAAACCGAGCAGCGAACCAGGGTGCGAAGTCGCAAAGAGCACCCGCTGCCGGGCCTTGGCTGCGGCTTCGAGTTGATTGCGTAGCTCATAAAGACCGTTAGCCGCCAACTCTGGGTCTATATAGGGGCCCTGCTCGGAGTTAAACTGCTCAGGGCTCAGACCGAGTTGCTTGGCGACTATCTTCACCAGCTCATCGTAGTCCCATTCGGTAATCCCTTCTCTGTCGGCATCGAAAGTCCAGTAGCTGTTGCCGGCGATCAGTTCGCGGATAGCCTGCCGGTTGGCCTCCGGGGTATTACGATTAAGATCTCCGGCAAGATGGAGTTCCTTTAGGAGAGCAATAAAAGCATTATGCTGCATATCAATGAGTATACCTTATCAACACCAATACTCCACTAGATGCTCGCTGCCATCATCGACCATCTTGATCGGTCCTGGGTTGGTTACGACGCCATCGAGGGACTGTCTGGACTTTCCTTCCGCAACCTTGTTGTGCACCACCACACGATATGGTGTTGCGCCAAATCGATAGATGAGCTCAAAGCCAGGCCAGTCTGCCGGGATGACCGGTTCGATGGCAAGCCGGTTGCCCTGTGTAATCTTGAGACCAAGAATTTCTTCGACCCAGGCGCGGTACATCCAGGCCGCCGAGCCGGTGTACCAACTCCAGCCGCCCATACCCTCCTGCTTATCGAGCGCGTAGACATCACCCGGAGTAACGTATGGTTCCAAAGCATAACGCTCAAGCCGTTGCGTCTCGGTGCTATGCATGATTGGGTTCATAATCTGGAGGAGATCGACGGCCGTATCGCCGCGACCCTGTCTTGCGCTGGCGATGGCGATCCAGAGCGAGCCATGGGTGTACTGACCCCCGTTCTCGCGCACACCGGGCAAGTAGCCCCGGATGTATCCAGGGTCGTTCCGTGTCTTATCGAAGGGCTCAGCCAGCACCTTTACTATCATGGACTCGTAATCGACTAGCTTATCGAGAGCGCTGGCCATGGCCTGATCGACTCGTTTGCTTCTATCACCCCCTGCCAGTACCGCCCAACTCTGCGCCAACGAGTCGATCTGACCCTCATCGCTCTTACGCGAACCCAATGGATCACCGTTATCGTAGTAGCCGCGACGGTACCATTCACCATCCCAGCCATCCTTATCAATGGCCTGGCGCAGCTTAATGACGACCCGCTCGTACTTCGACGCCTCCGAGGTCATCCGATGCTTGCGATAGAGCTTGATCATATCCTCGAGTACGCAGATCATGAACCAACCGAGCCAGACGCTCTCGCCTTTTCCATTATGGCCAACACGATCGTAGCCGTCACACCAGTCGCCACTCCCCATAAGAGGAAGACCATGGCGACCGAACTGCATCGATACGGCCAGGGCTCGGCTACAGTGTTCGAGCAAGCTCCCGCTTTGTTTGGAGACCTTTGGCTCATAGTAGGCGTCTTTATGGTCAATCGCTAAGGCGGGCCCGTCGAGATAAGGAATATTTACACGTAGGATTGAGTCGTCGCCCGTCACCTCGATATAACGCATCACCACGTAGGGCAGCCAGAGCCGATCATCGGACATGCGCGTACGCAGACCGAGTCTGGTCAGCGGCTGCCACCAGTGCTGCACGTCCCCCTCCTCGAACTGATGATGCGCTGCTTCTAAAATATGGTTGCGGGCGATCTCCGGTGCAAGGTAGAGGAGTGCCATTACATCTTGAAGCTGATCTCTAAAGCCAAAGGCACCGCTCGATTGATAGTACCCCGTACGACCCCATAGCCGACCCGAAATGATCTGGTGGGGTAGCCAATTATTCACGAGAATATCGGCACTCCGCTCGGGCGTTTTGATCTGTAGTTTGGTACCGCTCAGATCACTCCACCACGCATCTACATTATCTTTCACCTTAGTAAAGTTACCACCGCGGAGCTGATCAAGATCTTTTGCCACCTGTTGCTCATTGTTGGCCGTACCTAGATACCAGACGATCTCAATCATCTCGCCAGGCGCCAAGCTAACGTCCGTACGCAGGCCGGCCATGGGGTCGAGGCCAACACCAACACGACCGAGAAGCTCAACGTTGGCCAGACCCTGCGGTAGGTCGGAGCCCGGGTCGCAGATCAGCTCGGCACGATCAAGGGTGTAGTCGCGGACCGAACGATTGAGAGCCGAATAGACAACCGCCCCAACCAATGGATCGTTGTTTGTTCGCATCATGAGGACTTGATGATCTGTGTCCCAGGTGCTACGAACCTCCTGTTGGCTCAACTCGCGCTGTGCTCCGAGTACCATCTCGGCAGCAGCGCCGATGACAAGATCACGACGCCGTGTCGTTGTATTTGTAAGAACCAGCCGAGATAGCCTAACCGAACGCGGTCCAGCGTCGGTCTTTGGTACCGTAATCTCCACCTCAAAACCGATCCCTGAGCGCTTACCCCGAAAACGCGATGAGCTGGGCGAGTGCTCAACCTCCAAGAACGGAGCCTCGCCAAGCGCCGGTAAGACCGGCCAGAACTGGGATCGCTCCGGCTCCCAAATGTACCAGGCCTCAGCAGCACGATCATTAGCCGGATCATTGCGCCACGGCGTCAGCCGACCAAGCTGGCTATTACCCGCCCAGGTAAAGCCGGCACCGCGCTCCGTTACGAGTGTCCCGAAGACGCTATTGGCCAGAACATTGACCCATGGAGCCGGCGTGTTCTTGCCGTCAAGTTTGATATGGTAAGCCTTACCCTTTTCACTAAATCCACCGTAAGAGTTGGGATACTCTAGCTCAGATACAGACCGAGCGGGTAGAGCCTCGGGAGGCGGCGTAGTGAGCTGATAGTTATAACGCACAATACGCTGAACCTCATCGAGTTGCTCGGCAAGACTACCGTCACTAGCATCGAGAACGACCTTAGCCGCATTAACACAATCCTTCAGAGTGGCGGTCGAGATCTCATCGAGCATCACGACACGAATCGGCGGCGCCATATTAGGGCCAAGCAAGCCCGCCAGATCTTGCGTCAATTTAACCGTAGTCTCGTATAGATGGTGCCCTATTATATGGCTCGGTTTAACCACAATCAGAAGCCCAAGCTCAAAGGACCGGTTGTTAAGATAGGCCGCGGCTCGTACTAGCTGACCGATCATACTACTATCCTGAACATCACCCACTAGCAGCATGAGCGGTTGGGCAAGATCCTCCCTTTCACCGGTAAGACCCTTACCCGCTCCTGCCACGAGACCGCGAGCGGCCGTCTTGAGTAGACGGTTCGGATAGGTTAGATAGCCCGACAAGTGTTGAAAGAGATCGACGTCACTGTGGCGCAGTTGGAGGCGCTGCAACTCTGCCTCGGCCATAGTCCAGGCCGTCTGAGCAATCCGCTTGGCCTGCGTCTGTAGACGATAGCGTTGAGCGAGATCGAGGACCTCCGATCTACTCGAACCGGCGATCGTCAATGCGATCAGCTCGGATGACTCGCCGGGCTTGATGGTGACGGTCTGCTTAATCGCCGTCATCGGATCGACCGTTGGCGTTCGTGCAGGCTCGCTCGCCATGACCCCCGCTGGAGCCTCAAGGCTCGAGGAGCGCCCCTGAAACAGAACACGATCGGTCTGCAGTTCTGCACGAACCGCCGGCTCGGACAGATTGACCAATAAGTTTGCTACCCAGACCGGCTGGTCGTCGCTCGACCTGCTCCGCCGCCATGCCAGAATGCCGTCCTGTTCCGGAAGAACCTCAGTGTCGATGAATAGGCGATTAAACGATGGGTGGTTCTGCTGTACCTCGTGAGGTGCCAAGCCGAGCTCCATCGCCGTAGTGACCTCGATCTGTCGCGTTGTTTTGCTCTTGTTAGTGAGGGTCAACCACCGTAGCTCGATATTAGCATCTGGCGCGACCATGACTTCCAGACGCGACGCGATCTTATTGAGCTCACGCGTAAATGTGACCTTTTCTGGCAGCATGGCCACCTCGTAGGTCTCATCATCTTGAGGAACCGGTCGATAGGTTGCCGACCAAACCCGCCCATCACTGCTATCTCTTAGATATAGCCTACTACCACCAGCCAATACCAGAGCATCGGCCCTCCAACGACCAAGCTCAAACTCGCCCCATCGGCTGTAGCCCTCGCCCATTGTATTGATCATTACCCGATAGTTACCGTTAGAGAGCACAACCTGACGTGGTATTCGCTGATTAAGACTCTTGGTTCCGGTTGCCATAGCTATAGGACTAATGGGGCGGAGAGGATTCGGTGCCGCCAGTTCGTAATCAGGTAATGGTTCTGCCGATCTCGAAATCTTCTGTTGAAGCAAGCTACGAGCGGCATGTACCCGTGGATCAGATTGGAACATCTTAGCGGCCGCACCGCCATTGACCACTTCACTGAGAGCCGAGAGCATCATACCCTGATGATGCGCCATGTAGGTATAGACTATGAGACCGCGTTCGCCGCTCGGCCGATAAGGACGACGAAAGTCAATGGCATCGAAGAAGCCATAGATACCACGTCCACCGATGTCTTCGAGTTTCCGTAGGTTGTCGAAGCTCTCCTCTGGACGTAACGGGATGGCTAAGCCCGTAGCATACGGAGCGATGACGGTACCGGTCTCGATCCCATACTGAACCGCTAGTTGCGGCGCACCGAAAGCATGATACTGGTAGGTATTCTCCGAGTCGAGGTCGGAGTGAGCCGACTCCGAACTTCCCCATGGAACGTTGAGCTGCTTGGCGTAGGCCTTCTGGACGTTGATGGCCTGGTAGGCAGCCTTGCTTAGAACGGTCTGGTCATAGCGCTCCATAAACAGCAATGGCATAAGGTATTCAAACATGGTGCCACTCCACGACAGGAGTGTCTCACTATCCATGACGTTACGGGCATTCCGTCCGAGCGACCACCAGTGTCGTACCGTGACCTGCCGTGTTGCGACGGCGATCAGCGAAGCGATACGCGCCTCGCTGGCCAGTAGATCGTAGACTGAAGGGTCTAGTATCTTGGTAGTTGCGAAATAACCAATATGAAAAATGTCGCGGTTTTTGTTATAGAGAAAACTAAAGTCCATAGCGTCGCTAAGCTTCTGGGCCTGCTTAGCCACCGCGTCGAGCCTCCTAAGCTCACGTCGGGCGGCAGCTTTAGCCTTATGGTATCGCCTGGTAATGTGACCACTGCGACCAGCGGCCTCGGGGATATCTTGCTTACTTAAATCCTCAAGACTGATCGACGGATCCAAGCTTATCGCGTCATCACCAAGCTCGAGGTACCAACCGAAATAAGTATCAATATCATCCTTAATGGCCTCGACATGCCTGATAAGCTCCTTAATCTGAAAACTTGTGGTCGAGGGCGAGAGCGACTCGAGAAATGATCGCCTAGCGATTAATAGATCGATTGCACGGTCGAGACGTGAAATGATTTCCGAATCCTCCACTACGTACTGTAAATTGGACCATGTAGTATGAAGCTCATCATAGACTCCCTGTGGTAGACCCGATGACTCGGCACGAACCA
>DAIDKY010000013.1 GCA_027449805.1 bacterium | reverse complement strand
CTCATCGGTGACGATGCTGCCGCAGCCATCGAAGCCTCCGACCTCGAAGCCGTTCGTATTCGCAGCGTTCTTTGCTGCAAGACGAGCTGGGGTGTCTGTAGCTTCTGTTACGGCCTCGATCTTGGTCGCGGGACAATGGTTAAGCTCGGTGAGCCGGTCGGTGTCATCGCTGCCCAGAGTATTGGTGAGCCCGGTACGCAGTTAACGATGAAGACCTTCCACGCCGGTGGTGTCGCCGGAGAGGACATTACCTCCGGTCTACCTCGTGTCGAGGAGATCTTTGAAGCTCGTAATCCGAAGGGGCAGGCGGTTTTGGCCGAACTCGACGGCGTAGTTACTGTTAAGACGGCTCCCGGCAAGCACGTAATCCATGTTTCGCCGGCCGATCTCAAAGTAACGGTCATTGAACTCGACGGTAAGATCGCGGCGGTGAAGACCGGTACCAAGGTTATTCCTGGCGATATACTGGCTGCCGATGAACGTGGCAAGAAGGCTATTAAGGCCAAGGTAGAAGGTACTGTTAAGCTGAACAAGGCCAAGGGCGTTATCGAACTAACCCACACCGGCGGTTCGGACCGCGAATACAGTATTCCTGCCTACCAGAACCTCGAAGTCTCGACGGGCGATCTGGTCACGGTTGGTCAGCGCCTTACAGAGGGTTCCATCAACTTGCAGGAGATGCTCGTACTCCGCGGCGAGGCCGCGGTTCAACGCTACATTGTAGCCGAAGTTCAGACAATCTACGCCGCTCAGGGGCAGAGTATCTCGGAGAAGCACATCGAGGTGATTATTCGTCAGATGTTCTCACGAGTTCAGATCGAAGAATCGGGCGATTCGCTCTTCGTTACCGGGGATATCGTTTCTCGCCAGGCTGTTATCGAGGAAAACGATCAGCTCGTTGCTGACGGTAAGCGCCCATCGACCTTTACTCAGCTGCTACTCTCGGTTACCAAGATTTCGACCAGTTCCGATTCGTTCCTATCGGCTGCCAGTTTCCAGGATACGACTCGTGTTCTGATCGCTGCCGCCATTCGCGGCAAGACCGACAAACTGCGCGGCCTCAAGGAGAATGTGATTATCGGACGGCTGATCCCGGTCGGTACCGGCTTTAACGCCGCCGATCCCCATAACCTCCAACCAAACTCTGCACCAGAGACCGAATTCGCTTCAGCTGTTGACGAAATCGCCTAGATCTGGTTAACTAAGGAACCATATGCCTACTATCAACCAACTCATCCGAAAGCCACGAGTCTCGCCTCGTAAGAAGTCGGCTACCCCGGCTCTTAACCTGACTCGCAACACCTTGCGGAACCGTACCACAAACATGAACTCGCCTTTTATGCGCGGGGTATGTGTTAAGGTTTCGACGACTACTCCCAAGAAGCCGAACTCGGCTCTGCGTAAGATCGCTCGTGTGCGTCTTACCAATGGGATGGAAGTTACTGCCTACATTCCGGGTATCGGTCACAACCTGCAGGAGCACTCGGTTGTCTTGATCCGTGGTGGTCGCGTAAAGGACCTTCCGGGTGTGCGTTATCACATCGTTCGTGGTGCGCTCGATACGGCCGGTGTCGCCAAGCGCAAGCAGGGCCGCTCGAAGTACGGTGCCAAGAAAGAAAAGTCCGCTTAATTAACTAATGCAACCGTCTGGAGACGGCAGTATCTTTAAGGAGAGAAGCAGCATGCCACGCAAGAAGACCAAATCGTTTAAACGTCCGATCCAGGCAGACCTTAAATACCAGAACGTTCTCGTAACCAAGTTGATCAACAAGGTTATGCGCGACGGTAAGAAGCGCCTCGCCGAGACGCTCATCTATGATGCCCTGGCTGCGGCTGAGGAGAAGGCCAAGGCGCCCGCCATGGAGATCTTCGAAGGCGCCCTTAAGAACGTCTCACCAACTGTTCAGGTTAAGGCCAAGCGCATCGGTGGTGCCACTTATCAGGTGCCGATGGAGGTTCGTGGAGATCGCAAGATTCACCTGGCGATGACCTGGATTCTCGACGCTGCCCGCGCCAAGAGCGGCAAGGGCTTCGACGAGCGCCTCGCCGACGAGCTGATGAACGCCTTTAACAACACCGGCGATGCCGTCAAGAAGCGTGAGGACACGCACCGTATGGCCGAAGCCAACAAGGCCTTCGCTCACTTCGCTCGTTACTAATACCAGCGCCAATAAGAAGAACCGCCCAAACGGGCGGTTTTTTGGTTAGTCGTTATCGACGAGTTGGTGGCAGGCGGCCTCGCCGTCGGCTGGGGTGTAGGTCTTACCGCACGGGCACTTACGTGGAGTAAGTCCCAATATAGACTTGGCGTGCTCGATCCAATCGGTCCAGGCACAACCGGTACAATCCCAGTAGCCATTGCTGATCCAGCCACATGAGCAGCGGTAGTAGTCGCTGAAACTATTTTTGCAGAAGTACTCGGGGACGTGCTCGGGGCTGGCGACAGCGATGAGTTGCTCGCGAAGCTCCCTTCGGCGAGCCTGCTGCTCGGTGATGGTACCTGTCATTACCTCCTTCAGTTGATCCAGGGTCTCGCGAAACAGTGTTACATCCATGGATTCTCCTTAACGGGTAGTAGTGAGAGCTAGAGCGTCAACGGCCAGTTTGGCCTGTCGGCAGAGGCTACGGGCACGGCCAATGACCCAACTTTCGAGGTCGTCGCCGCGAACCGCGTCATCGAGGCAGACCGATCCTACACCTGGGTAGGACGCTAGGAAGGCTGCCCAGAAGGCTTCTGCGACACGTTGCTCGTCAGGACGTAGGCGAGCAAAGAGCTCCCGGCGTTCAAGATCGGCTTCGTAGAAGGCAATAAGCTCGTCCGCTCGTTCTTGACGTCCCTTCTGGATCTGGTCGGGCGTGGCACGTGGACCGATCTCGCTGCAGTCAGGACAACTCCGCCAATAGCGATCGTGAATGCACACATCTTCGTCTCCATAGGTACCGGCATAGCTCATGATTGTGCCCTTTCTGCTACGCGTCTCTGGGGTGGTCCGTCGAGGCGCTCGATGATCTGGTCGTAGTTGATACGGACAGACCGCTTATACTTCTTGTGACCGCACGAGTCGCATGTCACCCATTCGTTGAACTCCACCAGGAGCTCACGTTGATCGGGGAAGGCACGCGAGACGACTCCGACCTCTTTGCGCGTGTTCTGGTTGAAGTAGTAGTACCAGATGCGGAGCCAGTCGCCTTCCTTGGGGAACTGAGCCACAAAGTCACGCTCGACGCGATCGCGAAGGGTCTTGGCTTTGGCTTCGAGTTTCTCGGCTTCGATCAACCGGGCGTCCGTTGCGGGTTCTTTATTGCGAGCGCTCATCATGACTTCTCCTTCCGTGAAGGACAGTGCGTCTCATGGAGGTCGGGGTTGTGGATCACGTTACCGCAGTTACGACACTCATAGTAGCGATCCATGATGCTTGTGCACCGAAAGAATCCACGATCGCGCAATCGGGCTAGGCGAGCAGACTCGTCCATCGCTGCCTGGCTTGGGTAGAAATCGTCACATCCCATGTGAACCTCCTCATTGTCAAAGGGCACCTCCATCGTAGAATTGACTCAAATATTGATCTAGTCGAAAGAAATTGACTCAAGTTATAATTGGGCTACGATGCATCGACTTCAATCACACATCCTAAGCCAATTGATCCACAACCCCGAGCTTCGTTATGCCGATCTTAAGCCAAGCGAGGTTGAAGGGAATCTCTTTATGTACCATCTAAAGACCCTGATCAAGCAGCATCTGGTAGTAAAAGGCGATGATGGGCTCTACCGATTAACGCCGGAAGGGCAGCGCTATGCTGATAGTCTGAGCCTCAAAACATTCACGCCTCGCGCTCAACCCAGGATCGTTACGTTACTCGTTGTTAAACGCAGCGACGGTAAGTATCTCTTCCTACGTCGCAAGCGACAGCCGCTCCTGGGAAAGGTCGGTTTTCCCTATGGTAAGGTACACCTTGGCGAGTCGATCGCGGATGCTGCTCAGCGTGAGCTGATCGAAAAGACGGGACCGACGGCTGAGTTGAGTCATCGCGGCGACGGTTACATCACGATCTATATGCATAACGAACCGGTCAGTCAGATCATGTTTCACCTCTTTTATAGCGAGAACCCGACGGGTGAGTTGGTCGCCGAGACGCCGGGCGGATCTACTTTCTGGGCCGGGGTGGAGGAGATCGATGAGACGTTTATGCCGAGCGTGCGTGGGTTGTTTGCAGAGCTGGCCAAAGCAGAGGATGAGCGATTCTTTGTGGAGCTTAGTTACAGGTAGGGTTATACTAGTCAGATGCTTATCAACCTACAGGACATCTCCAAGACGATTGGAGCCAAGAATCTCTACCAGAGACTCGATCTGATGATCCAGCCGGGGGAGAAAGTCGGCCTGATCGGCCGCAATGGTATCGGTAAGACGACATTGCTGGGTATCATGGATGGTTCGGATAAGGACTTCGGCGGGACGATTGAGCGCCGGCGCGGTTTGGTTATCGCATCGACTGCTCAGGAGCACCATGGGTTGGGCAAGCAGGTGGTACTCGAGTATATTCTCGAAAACCTGCCGGAATACGGTCATTTAAAGCACGTTATTGAACGACATCCCGAGACGATGGGTGACGATATGGAGCTTATCGCCGAGTATACCGATGCGTTGGGGCGTTTCGCCGAGCTGGGCTATTACGACATTGAGGAACGCGCCCAGAACGAGCTGAGCGCCTTTGGTTTGAAGCCGGAACATTGGAACGGGCCGCTCGAACACCTATCGGGCGGGCAGAAGCGTTTTGTGGAACTCGTAAAAGTAACCCTCAGCGAAGCCGACCTTGCCCTAATCGATGAGCCGACCAATCACATGGACTATGTAGCCAAAGCTGCTTTTATCGAATGGATGAAGAGCTATCAGCAAGCGGTCGTCGTGATTACTCACGATCGCGACGTTCTGGCCGAGGTCGACCGAATAGTGGAGATTAAGGATCACGACTCGGTATCTTTTAAGGGCAACTACGCAGCCTACTTGAAGCAGAATACACAGTCGACCCAGTCCGGGGTTGAGCAGTACGAGATCGCTCAGCGCACCCTGGAGAACCTGCAGAAGCAGCTCCAATCGGTCCGCGCCAAGAAAGCTGGGAGCAGTAAGAACCCGAATCCGTTCGTGCCGATGGAACGACGCCTACTTAAGCAGTACAACGAGTTAGCTGCCAAAACCGTTAAGCCGAGCTTTTGGATCGATCAGGAGAGTATGAGCGAGATGAAGGGCAAAGTCGTCGAGAAATATGACAAGTATAAGGCCAAGAACATTCGGATGGGAGTGAAGGGTGAGCACGACACCAGGCGTCTGGTTGATGTTGAAGGACTGTCTTTAGGCTACACTGAGCCATTATTTAGGAATGTGAATTTTAGTTTGTCAGTGGGTGAGCGCATTGAACTGCATGGGCGCAACGGGGCCGGCAAGTCGACTCTGGTTAAAGCTATTTGTGCTACGGCGGCGGGAAGCACCATGGAACCCAAGATCTTCGGCGGGCTGATCAACCTCGATGCAAAACTGACGATCGGTGTCTACGAGCAGGAGATCGACGAACGCTTCCTGGGTATGCAGCTCGGTGCGGCGGTGATGGCGATCCATCAAGAGCATAATATTGCCGTTAACGATCAGCGGGTACGACAGTTGCTGTCCGACTACTTGTTTGACCCGACTCTCGACTTTAAGCTTGAGATTCGCTACCTCTCCGGCGGGCAGAAGGCTCGGTTTCAATTAATCGCTATGTTATGTCATAACCCAAACCTGCTTATTCTCGATGAGCCGACCAACCACCTTGATTTGCCGAGCATCGAGGAGCTGGAGAAGACCCTCGTGGCCTACACTGGCGCGATTCTCTATATTTCACATGATTCTTACTTTATTAAGAACTTAGGAGGCGAGAGTATTACTCTGGAAGCAGCCGTTGACTAACGACATTTAGGTTGGCATAATCCTATCATCCATCCAACCGGATGGTTTACGTCGAGCCCCATAAGGGAGTTCAGATGGGTAGAGCATCTTCAGAAAGTATGCCGCCGGTCGTGGCACGGGCCCTCAAGGTCGTCAATCAGGCCTACGCGGAGGTTGGCCAACCTCCGATACCCCGACTCCTGTCGGGAACCTCCTATCAGACGGACTGTCCGATCCAGCGATCGCTGCGGTGCCTACACCTCGGTCCCAACATGCGGGTCGCTACACATCACGTAAAGGGATTGAGTCCGCATGGAGTCGCTTTGCTCAGGCGAGCATGGGGTCGCCACGATGAACGTTCCCTCAAGCGTGTCTGGTATCGCCGGGACGCTGTGCGCCTGCCCAACGATCTGGTCCGCTTCATCTGTGAGTTCGACGAGGGTAATCTACCCGAACTCATTCAGGGCAACGTCCCAGTTCTCACCTTGCGCGCCTGATGGCAACATGTGATCCCGACATGTCGGACATGGTGTTCGACAGCTTCATGCGATTGGAGCGACTATGGAAGAAGTAGAGACTAACGCGGCCGAGGCGAAGCGGGTAATCCCCGCCGGCGAGGACTTCGGTCGTCAGGAGCGTTCCAGTCGGATCGACCGTTTGTCGCTCCGTGCGGCGTATGTTGTGATCGGTTTCGGCTTCGTTATGACCATCGTTATGTCCTTCGTGACTTCGTTCGGTACGGGAGGGATCGATACATTAACTACACTCCTCGTCGTAGTTCTCATCCTTCTCATTCCGCAAATCATTCGCGATGCGAGGAAGGAAAAGCGGCGAAGCCAGTCCCCCGAACATCTGGAGGATGTCGTCAGCCTGGCGCGCGTGCGTAGCCTGAACTGGCAGACCAAGGAAGCTGCGAAGATCTACGCCGACTCGGATGATCCGGCGGCCAAGGCTCTCGTGGCCGATCTCGAAGCGGTCACAACGGCCACACACAACCTGGCCATACATATGGGGGCACGAGTGAAAATCATCGATGCGGCTCGAAAGCCGCAGTAAGACCTAGAGTCATCTAGGTCTTCTTGCTTATTTAGGTTCGTTTCGCTATAATTGGCTCAAATCAGTGCAGCTGCGCTGTTTTCTTTTGCGCCCACATTAATATAAGGATTAATCACTACCATGGCCCGCGAATACTCGCTCGAAAACACCCGTAATATTGGCATTATCGCTCATATCGACGCCGGCAAGACCACCACAACCGAGGGGATTCTTTACCGTACCGGAAAGACCCACAAGATCGGTGAAGTCCACCAGGGCGAGGCCACCATGGACTGGATGGAGCAGGAGCAGGAACGCGGTATTACTATTACCTCCGCTGCGACGACCTGTTTTTGGAAGGGCAACCGCATCAACATCATCGACACGCCGGGCCACATCGACTTTACGGTCGAGGTCGAGCGTTCGCTGCGCGTTCTCGATGGCGCCGTGACTATTTTTGATGGCAAGATGGGCGTTGAGCCCCAGTCTGAGACCGTCTGGCGTCAGGCTGACAAGTACGGCGTGCCCCGTATTTGCTTTATCAACAAGATCAATCAGACCGGCGGCGACTTCTACAAGAGTCTAGAGAGTATCCATGACCGCCTGAGCAAACGGGCTTACCCGATCCACCTGCCGATCGGCTTCGAGCAGACGATTAATGGTATCGTCGACCTGATCGAGATGAAGGCCTACACCTACAAAGACTACAAGGATCACGAGCTGACCGAGATCGATATTCCCGAGGATATGCTTGAGAAAGCCAAAAGCTACCGAGCACATCTGATTGAGAACGCTGTTGAAGCCGACGACGCATTGCTCGAGAAGTATCTCGAAGGTACCGAGCTAACGATCGACGAAATTAAGAGCGTCGTTCGCAAGAGTGTTCTAACCGGTAAGTTCTTCGCCGTTTCTGGTGGAGACGGTCGCGGCGTGATCGTGGAGAAACTTCTCGATGCGGTAAATGACTTCCTGCCAAGCCCGCTCGATATTGGCTCTGTCTGGGGTACTGATCCCAAGACCGGCGCGGAGATCGAGCGCAAGCCTTCGGATTCCGAACCCTTCTCGGGCCTGGCCTTTAAAATCGCTACCGACCCGTTTATCGGTAAGCTGGCCTTTTTCCGCGTCTACTCGGGCGTGGTCAAGAGCGGTTCTTATATCCTAAACGCCTCTACGGGCGAAAAAGAACGCATCGGACGCCTCGTCTTGATGCACGCTAACTCGCGCGAAGAAGTACCGGAGGTTCATGCCGGCGAGATCGCTGCTGCCGTTGGCTTAAAAAACACCACCACCGGTAACACGGTATCCGATATCGACAAACCGATCATTCTCGAAAGCATTACCTTCCCCGAGCCGGTTATTTCGATTGCTGTTGAGCCCAAGACGAAGAGCGACCAAGAGAAGATGGGTCTGGCTTTGCAGCGTCTGGCCGAGGAAGACCCGACCTTCCGTGTCCACACCGATGAGCAGACCGCCCAGACCATCCTCGAAGGCATGGGCGAGCTACACCTCGACATTCTGGTAGATCGTATGAAGCGTGAGTTTAAGGTCGAGGCCAACGTTGGTCGCCCGCAGGTTGCCTACCGTGAGACGATTAAGGGGACTGCTCAGGCACAGGGCAAGTTCGTCCGTCAGAGTGGTGGCCGCGGCCAGTACGGTGATGCTTGGGTCGAGCTCTCGCCGCTCGAGCCTGGTGAAGGTTACGAGTTCGATAATGCTATCGTCGGGGGTGTCATACCCAAGGAGTACATCAAGCCGACCGAAGAGGGTATTAAGGAAGCGATGAACAATGGTATTCTGGCCGGTTTCCCGATGGTCGACATCAAGGCTAAGCTCTATGACGGCTCGTTCCACGAAGTCGACTCTAGCGAGATGGCCTTCAAGATAGCCGGTTCGATGGCCTTCCAGGCCGCTGCCAAGAAGGCCGACCCGATTATTCTCGAGCCGATTATGAAAGTCGAGGTCGTTGTGGCCGAGGACTTTATGGGTGATGTTATCGGTGACCTAAACTCGAAGCGTGGTCGCATCAACGAGATGACCGATCGCGGCCAGGCCAAGGTCATCTCCGCCATGGTTCCGCTAGCCGAGATGTTTGGTTACACCACTCAGCTGCGCTCGATGACCCAAGGCCGTGGCTCTAACACCATGGAGTTCGACCATTACGAAGAGGTTCCGCGCAACGTGGCCGAGGAGATCATCGGCAAGCGAGAGGCGGCTAAGGCTTAATTAAGCATAAAAATTGAATAGTTAAGGCGGCCGATCAAGCTAAGACATAGTCCTAGCCAGATCGGCCGCAAGTGTTGCAATACGATTTTGTCCATTTGCATTAGGATGCGGGTATCCGTAGAGCCGTGTCAGCTGCAAGTAGCCGTCGGATACAGGATTATTACCAAAACCGGCATTAGCGGTGAGATCGACAAAGCAGACCTGTTGATTGACAAGAACCGCTAGGCTTCGGTTTAGCAGATCCACGACGGCGTGCGACCCTGACGCGGATCCATTGTTGCCTGAGCAAGGGTTTAATGAGTCGACGATGTAGCCGTAACCAACCTCGACAATATGGGTCGATGACGATGCTGCGATAGCACGGTCGATGATCGATTTGAGGTTACTGATGACTGTATAATCAGTTGCTATGGCTCGACTATAAACTCCAGACGCGTCGGGACAATCACGAACATTCGTTGTGTTCCAAGGAACTTTGACGCTCGTCAAGTGTTGGCTGTAAAAACCGGCCAAGGCATCACTAAAACCGACGTCGTCAGCACCTCCGGTCAGACTGACAATATTCCATGAGTCAAAGTACCTCTGCAGAAGCCGCTGCATCGGCGGTGCCTGTTTCGTGAGTATCTGGGTAGTACTCGCCCCGCTCATAGCGATGTTAATTGATTGGATCGACCATGCTAGAGGTAGATTCTCAGATCGGCTCAGACGATTTGCAGCAGTATGAACCCATGAGTAGATTGGATCCTGCAAAACTAGATCAGCGGGCCCGCGCCCACGGTTACAGGCCCTCGCGAGACGTCTACCGAGATTACTTTTACCGACGTCGACGAGCCGCGGACAAAGCGGGTTGTCAGTGTCTTGGTGGTGTCCGCTTGAGTACGAGTCACCGAGGCCGATCCAAAATGGCGCATGTGGAGTGCGAACACGGAGCGGCCGGCTCCACGGAGCATTACTGCCATCTGTATGAACCGGTCTGGCCCACAAGAACCAGCTGCTACTGGGTGTAGTTGGCCGGTAATCGAGTATGCCGTAGCCATTATGAGTATCAGTAGTGGTTTGATAAGGAGGGTTCGGAGGCGTGGAGTCGCTACTCGACCAACCATACTCGTACGAACTCACGTTGACCCGCGTCAGATTAACCGTTATATTCCGGGTAAGAATAGGGTCTGTAGGTTTCGGCGGTTCAATCGTAAGCGCAGACACAATCGGATTAGCAAAGGTTGGCTTAGTCGCAGACTCGCCCCGCTCGGTCCAAACAACCGGCTGGCCTCCCCGACCGATACTATAAGTTGCAATCTGTCTGTACCAGTTGCAAAAGACCAACGTACGACCGTTCTTAGATAGCTGAAGATCCTCGCCGATCAGGCTGTTATTCTCGATAACTCGGTCAACGCCATCGTTGGTGGCAAACTGATCTGTCGAGGTAGCGCTTGATATAACACGGCTGCCGGCAGCCTCGGACCAATAAATGGTATTGCCGTCTGGCGACCAGGCCGGGCTTAATTGATCCCTTGATGAGTTTATTTTATCGACTTGGTGGAGGTTAGTACCATCGCTGCCGATAATATAGAGCTGTGAATCATAGGTGGTTTGGCCGTCGAAACAACCGGAAAAGACGATACGCCGACTATCCGGAGACCAGTCGATCGGCCCGAAGATGTTTGATCCGGCCAGGAGAGTCGCAGCGATACCAAGGCCGTCGCTCGATACCAGTTTAATGGCGGTTGCACGACTTCCGTCTTGTTGATTGAATGTTTCAATATAGGCGATTGAACGTCCATCCGGCGACCATCGCGGCGACTGCAGGTTGCTACCATAGCCTACGCTAACAAGCGTATGGATCGATCCGGATCCGTCACTGCTCATTGTTGCCACATTTAGACCGGTAGCCGACACCTGGATAAAGACGATCCGTTTGCCGTCGGGTGATGTCTGCGGGTCCATCGCCCCATGAGTTAAGGGGCTAAATGGAGCCTCGGCACCGTCGCTGCTAACACGGTACAGTTCTATGTTCGAGAACGGTCCGTCATTGAAATGACTATAGATAATGTCATTACTCGGAACTAGTGCAGCTGCATGTGCGGCTGGAATGAATGGTGTTGGTACGAGAAAACTTACAATAATTGCTATGACTACAGCTAGGCAAGCCAACACCATTGTCCGACCAATGGCGGTATCCGATCTGCGTATGTGAGACATTATGTCTCCTTCCGAATTGTGAAACAGCATCGAACTCTGCCGACCTTCTTAATGTGGACCTTACAGCTATTTGCGTCAAGACTTGATTTTTTGATTATTACCCTTTACAAACAGCTTCAAAGATCACTATAATGGGGAAGTCCAATCGGGCAGTCTTTTTTTGTTCGATTGCTTATCAAACCAGCCTTCATTTTAAAGATGAATCAATAACAGGAGATATCATGGCTGAATTCAACCGTAATAAGCCCCACCTGAACGTCGGAACCATGGGTCACGTCGACCACGGTAAGACGACCTTAACTGCCGCCATCACGACCGTGTTGGCCAAGCACCAGCCGTCCGAAATTAACAAGGCCATTGCCTTCGACAAGATCGACAATGCTCCCGAAGAGAAGCAGCGCGGTATTACCATCGCTACCTCGCACCAGGAGTACGAGAGCGAGAAGCGCCACTACGCCCACGTCGACATGCCTGGTCACGCCGACTACGTTAAGAACATGATCACCGGTGCCGCCCAGATCGACGGTGCTATCCTCGTCGTCTCGGCCGCCGACGGCCCGATGCCTCAGACCCGCGAGCACGTCTTGCTGGCCAAGCAGGTCGGTGTGCCTTCGATCCTCGTCTTCTTGAACAAGATGGACCAGGCCGACCCTGAGCTGGCTGAGCTGGTCGAGATGGAGATTCGTGAGCTTCTGGAGAAGAACGACTTCGACGCCGACGCCCCAATCGTTAAGGGTTCCGCCCTTAAGGCTCTCGAGGGCGACGCTGAGGCCGAGAAGCAGATTCTTGAGCTGGTCAAGGCCATGGATGACTACTTCCCTGAGCCAAAGCGCGAGGTTGATAAGCCTTTCCTGATGCCGATCGAAGACGTCTTCTCGATTAAGGGCCGTGGTACGGTTGCCACCGGTCGTATCGAGCAGGGCAAGGTTAAGGTTGGTGATCCGATCTCTATCGTGGGTATCCACCCTAACAAAGAGTCGACCGTTACTGGTGTCGAGATGTTCAAGAAGCTTCTCAACGACGCCCAGGCCGGTGACAACGTTGGTGTCCTCTTGCGCGGTATTGAGCGCACCGACATCGAGCGCGGTCAGGTTCTGGCCAAGCCCGGTTCGATTACGCCTCACACCAACTTTGAGGCCGAGGTTTACGTCCTAAAGAAGGACGAGGGCGGTCGCCACACCCCATTCTTTAAGGGCTACAAGCCTCAGTTCTACATCCGCACCACTGACGTGACCGGTGCCGTCACCCTGCCTGAGGGTATGGAGATGGTCATGCCGGGCGACAACGTCCAGATGAAGGTCGAGCTAATCGCCCCGATCGCCATGGAAGAGGGTCTACGCTTCGCTATCCGCGAAGGCGGCCGTACTGTCGGCGCCGGTGTCGTAACCAAGATCATCAAGTAACTTTCCAGTTACTCCTAAGAAGCCGGGCTTAGTGCCCGGTTTTTTTAGTTAAGAATACTTAGTGCTTGCTATTATATAGAAACTATACTATAATATGTTATAGTCTTTACCCCACTACCGAGAGGAGCAGGATGAAGAAGTTCTGGTCGTCGAGCTACTTATGTAGGTAAGAACCCGAGTGTGGTTCTCCTGCGTAAGGAGCCAACATGTCACGCACCATCGTGCACATCCCGAGCGAGGTCGCAATCCTCACCGGTACGGCACGACTCACCGAGCGGCACGACCACCGCGACGGCATCTGCGCCGCAGCGGGTATCACCGAGTACAAGGAGCGCTACGGATCAGGCTACCACGGCTTCGGCTGCGCGGCTTACGCCTGGAAGTGGGACTTCCCCTGCGGGGTGCACTTCGCCGACAGCGAGTGGCGGCGCTTCGTCCGCACGGGACCGCCGAAGGACTACCGACGACTCGGTTACGAGAAGCCGGCCCGCCAGAAGGCTCGCCGACAACTCCACGCCGTCGCCCAGGAGTTCAACTCCATCGGCGAGGTCATCACCGAGGTCGAGCCCTATCGCACGCGTCACCGCGCCAGCTGGGACTGGTCCTAACATCTAGCCCTGACTAAAGCTTCGGCTTCGGTCGGGGCTTTAGTCTATCTTGTAATATTGTGTTAACCCAGCTATAATATCGGCCATACAAATTAATCAATACCGAGAACTCGTCCGGTCTCATTCCGCGAAGAGGTTACGGTATAGCACCAGGAGACTAACATGCCCACCGAAACTACCGAAAAGCAACGAATTCGTATTCGTCTAAAGGCCTATGATTCAAAAGTAATCGATCAGAGTGCCAAGCAGATTCTTGATACCGCCACTCGTACCGGCGCCAAGATTGCGGGCCCAATCCCTCTGCCAACCGAGCGCCAGGTTACGACCGTTCTACGTTCGCCGCACGTCTACAAGGATGCCCGTGAGCAGTTTGAGATTCGAACTCACAAGCGCCTCATCGACATCACTGAGCCGACCGCCAAGACGATCGACGCCTTGATGAACCTGAACCTTCCGGCCGGTGTCGACATCGAAATCAAGATGTAGCTTTATCAATGCACGATTAGAAAGGAGCCAACGGCTCCTTTCTTAGTTATACTAGGTCTATGAACTTGTTTGATCGTAACGATGCACCCCTAGCCGATCGCGTTCGCCCGCGCAGTCTAAATGATTACATTGGGCAGCTCCAGGTCGTGGGGGAGGGGCAGTTTATACGTACTATGATCGAGAACCAAACCCCGAGCTCGCTTATCCTCTGGGGACCACCAGGAACCGGTAAGACGACGCTAGCAAGGATCATCGCTACCTCGAGCGGGGCGGCCTTTGAGGAGATCTCGGCTGTAACCAGTGGGCTCCCTGATGTAAAGAAGGTCATAGACCGTGCAAAAGATCGTCGCAAGGCTGGTCAAAGCACAGTCTTGTTTGTTGATGAGATTCACCGTTTTAACAAAGCTCAGCAAGACGCCTTCTTGCCGCATGTAGAAAATGGAACGATCACGCTTATTGGCGCGACTACCGAGAATCCCTCGTTTGAGGTTATCGGGCCGCTCTTATCGCGCAGCCGTGTAGTGGTGCTCGAAAGTCTGACCGACGAGCAGTTAGAGTTGATCATTCGACGCGGTTTGCAGGAGCTCCATGGCAAGAAGATCTATGATGGGGCGGTAAAGCTGCTTGCTCAATTAGCAGCCGGAGATGCGCGCGTGGCACTAAACGGGCTCGAGATGGCAGCTGGGCTGGTCGACAATACGATTACCGTCGAGGCGGTAAAACAGGCCATGCAGAAGACCGCCCTCAAGTATGACAAGGGCGGTGAGTATCATTACAACGTCATCTCGGCTTTTATCAAAAGTATCCGGGGCGGGGCCGTTGATGCGGCGCTCTTTTACTTGGCGCGGATGATCGAGAGTGGCGAGGACCCTAAGTTCATCGCCCGGCGTCTGGTTATTCTGGCCTCGGAGGATATTGGTTTGGCAGACAACTCGATGCTAACCTTGGCAACATCAGCCTTTATGGCGATCGAACGGATCGGTATGCCAGAAGGCAGAATTATCCTTTCTCAGGCAGTTATTGCCTTGACCGAAGCGCCCAAAAGCCGCGTTGCCTATGATGCTATTGGCCGTGCTCAGGCCGCCGTGCGGGAACATCCCGCCGCCGAGGTACCGGCCCACTTGCGTAATGCGCCGACCAAACTGATGAGAGAGCTCGATTACGGCAAGGACTAAAAATGGGAGGCCGGCTTTGAACACAAAGAAGGATTTTTACCAAAAGATATAAAAGACCTAAGGTTTTA
>DAIDKY010000012.1:265-15115 GCA_027449805.1 bacterium | reverse complement strand
ACATGCTAGGAGGCTATGTCTTTAATAGCACGGTATCTACCTCAATTCCGCACACCTACGCTTATGACTTTAAGCCGGCCAGCGGCACCGGTGCGCATGTCGATGTATTGTGGGCGGACGACTTCAATGTCGATGCTACCTTGGCCCTCTCGGGTGGCGGATCGATGACCGTTACCGACGAGTATGGCGGTCAGACTACCCTAGCTAATAATGGTGTAATGCATCTTAACGGATCAGTCCAGTATGTTTCGGTGCCAAGCGGCCAGACGCTTACGGTTAAACCGGTCGAAGCATATGGAACCGATTACGCGTCGGCGGCTCAGAGTGCCGTGGCTACCGACGACACGACGAGCGGTGGTACCTCCAACGATTCGTGCGGTACGCCGGCCAGCGCCATCGACACCGTTTATGACGCCGAAGGTATCGGCGAGATGTGCAATGGTATGTCGGTCTGGTCCACTCAACCGACCGATAACAACCCTTATCTGGATGTGAAGCTCCATACGGCGCAGACGATCGATCGAGTCTATGTGGCCGGCCAGGGTTCCGGCTCGGTCGAGACGGCTTTGCGCGGTTTTGATGTCCAGGTAAGTACAAACAATGGCAGTACCTATACGACCGTGGCTACGGTGGCAAACCAGTTCTACCAGCGGGATATGCTCGTAAACTTTACCGCTCAGACTGGTGTAACGAACATTCGTATCGCTAATATTTCGATCGACTACTCAGGTTACGGCGACGGTCTAAAACCGATCTTCTGGGACTCGAGCTTCCAAAACCGCGAGGTTGCAACCGTTTACACACTGGAAGCCTATAGTCCCGGGAGCCAGGCGGTATCCGCTGCACCGACCGTATCGATAACCTCGCCTACTGCAGGTGCGAGCGAGCATGCGACCGTGTCCGTTACAGCTTCGGCCACGGATCATAGCGGTACTGGCATTCAGAAAGTCGAGTTTTATGGTAACGGCGCTCTGCTGGCCACGGATACTACAGCGCCCTATACTTATTCGCTCAATACCTTGCCATTGTCCAATGGAGCCTATAGCATAACCGCAAAGGCTTATGATAATAACAGCAATACAACAATCTCTAATCCGGTGGTCATCGTGGTAAACAATGGCGACATTAATGGTGATAACGCGGATAACTTAGCTGATCTTAGGATACTAGCACAGCACTATCCGACGAGCTCCGGGGCCACCTACGCTCAAGGCGACTTAACCGGCGATGGTGCTGTCGGCTTGGCAGATTTACGCATTTTGGCTAATCACTATGGATGGACATACCCATGAGTTACCTTAAGCGGACCCACATCGAAATAGCACGACATGTCTATATGGTGACGATTTTGACGTTGATTATGCTTGTTGTAGCATTGATCCCGCTAGGTATGCAGCGGGTATCATCTACCGGCAGTGACAGTTTTGGTTTGTCTCCGGCCAGCGGTAGTTATTCGGTTGGGCAGACTTTTACCGTTAACGTCAGTGAAACCAGCGTCGATCAGGTGGACTCAGCGCAGGCCAATTTAACCTATGACAGCTCAAGACTGCAGTTGAATTCGGTGACGCCCGCCTCGGCACCTTTCAATATCGTAGGACAAGCTACTGGCGGCTCTGGCACTATTAGTATCGGTGTAGCTGTTGGATCCGGCTATACTACCGGAACTCAGCCAATCGCAACGCTAAGCTTTACGGCGCTGTCGACGACGGGTACGGCCAGCCTTCGGATTGCTTCGAGTTCCCTTATCTATCTGCACTCTGATGGTTCGAACGTTTGGAACGGCGTACAAACCGCCGGATCATACACTATCTCTGCTCCATCAAGCGGCGGGGGAACCAGCGGCGGCGGGACCACGGGCGGTGGTACATCAAGCGGCGGCGGGACAACCTCTGGCGGTACGACTTCGGGCGGCGGATCAACAAGCAACGGTACGACTAGTGCGCCTAAGCCATCATCAGCTGCTCCGGCTCCGACAACTACGACACCGGCGACCGCTACCAAGCCGACCCCGACAATCACTGATGCACCGGTTCCGACTACAGCGGTTGGCTCAAATGATGAGTCGACCAAGCCGGTTCCGTTTACTCTCTTGATTTTAGGCTCAAACGGTAAGCCCCAGCCTAACGCCAAAGTCACGATTAACGATATAACGGTTAAGACTAATAGCAAGGGTATCGCCAGTTTTACGAACCTGCCGGCTAACTTTTATACCGCGTCAATTCTCTTGCCTGGCAGCAAGACGCCGGTAACACATACGATTACCGTGGCTCCGCACGCCCAGCAGCAGCAGCTCGTCGTTAAATTGGCTTCGTCCGAGACTTTCTTAAACCTTCAGCCGGCCGAGATAATCGCTATCGTAATCGTTCTTCTCGCGGTGGCGGCAGCCATCGGCATTCACTATCTGCTCGAACACCACCTCTTACCCGATAATCCGCTCTTCCATCTTGGCGAGCCCCACCTAGCCGTTGTCGGTGTTCCGGGTGCAACCGCAGTCAAGCCTTCGTCTGATGACGCGCCGCCCCCTGTAGCGATTGGCGAAGCGGCGGCCTCTCACCCGGTACCCGGTCAGATCATTATGCCGGCAGCCACAGAACCCGATAAAGAAGACGACGTCCAGCCTGTCCCGGTAGTAGAACCGGCACCTGCCGAGATCCATCCTCTTATCGCTAATGAGCCGATCGTGGCCCACGGCACTCCGGGCCAGGTAGTCCACCCGGGCGAATCGACGACCCCGCCAACGCCTGCTCCCGAGCCTTCTTCCGTCACAACATCATCGCCTGCCGAGGCCGTATCATCTGCACCCGTTCATGCGAGTGAACTCCATAAGCCGGTAATACCGTCGGCGCCCCTCCCCGACGAGACTCCGATTAAGGAGTAACCGTGGCCTGCGTTCCAGATAGAGCGTTGCCGTAGCGATTGTATTCAGCGACATCGTTGTTATAAGTGTCTACCTGTGAATTAACAGTGTCGACCAACCTGTTATAGAGGCTGATTGCTCCTTCTGCCCGGTAACGATTCATGAGTGATTTAGTGGCATCGATCTGGCCGCCAAGGCTCTTAATCTGCGCTGCTAAACCATCGTAGGTCTGTTCAAAGGCTATATGATAACTTACAAGCAACGCACGATTACCCAGGTAACGAGCATAGTTAGCCTCAAGATCGGGTGTTAGATTGGGATACTCGGTACCGAGTATCGAGTAGAGTTCGTTGTCGCGGGCACCGGGCTCGGTCTTGGCGTAAATTTGCATTTGATCCAGGATTGTCTGGTCGGTAATGCTCGGTACAATCGCCTCCATTTCGGCGTCGATCTTGGTCCGCTCGTTCGTCGACATATGTTCGTAAACGGGGTGGAGCATCTCGTAGGCAGCCGTGACTGTCATCTCTTTACTCAATGCCGGCTCAGTGATACTGAGCAGATAGATATGGTCGCTCGATACGTAACAGCCGAGTTCGGCGACTTGATTGTCGTTTAATGAACAGTGCGAGGTCATCTGAGCTCGTTGGGTCACGATCTGAGGCGCGGCGCGGTAAAAGATATTGCGCCCGGTTGGTGTCATCTGAGCATCATCGGCTAGTTGTTGTACCTGAGGCGGGGGAGAATAGGTTCGCAAGAACCACCAGTCGCTGATGGCTTGCTGGTTTACGGCAACAATAATCAGGCCAGAAATTATGGCTACCCAAATACCGCCTTTAACTAGGTTTTTTCGTGACATACCTTGCTAATAGTATAACTCTTATACTTGCATTATTTGGACATAAGTGGTAAATAAAGTCTAGTTAATTGTTACTTAACAACTATTTTTCACTAGCTTTGAGTTCGGCTAGGGCGCTCAGGTAACTGAACGTCTTACCGCTCTCAAAGCGAGCGCGGCGACCTAAGGTCGAACAAACAGAAGGAGCACCGTATGTGGTCCAATCTTCTGCGGCGACCGCTTGTTGCCGCCCTCACCATCCTGACGGCAAGCCTCGGCCTGAGCGGCTTCGTCGCCACCCAGGCGGCTTCTGCGGCCGTACCGCAGCCCCAGGCACAACTCCAGGGAGTGGCTGGCTACGACAATGGCATCTATGGCTACCCTGGAACAATGTACGTCAACTACGCCCTCACGACGTCAAATGTGGATTCGGGATACCTTGCCAAAATCACGGTGACCATGTTCACTCCGTATGAGGCGAATGTTGGTGTTTCGAGTTTCCCGATTCAACCAAACCAGGGTTTGAACATAGTCGAAACTGACATCCCATGTAGTTCGACTAGTGCAAGCCTAAGCATCAACGTTGTATGGACAGGCATGGGGTTGCCTACGCAGTCGGCAAATGTGATCGCAAACGTAGCCTTGACCGGAAGTTGTGGGTCAGTCCCTCCACCATCTGACTGCTCCAACTCCTGCGTCGGAATGGCCCCTACTGCCGATGGTTTGGGCTACTGGATCGTCAGTAGCACCGGTACGGTACTTGCCAAGGGTGATGCCGTGAATTACGGCGACATGTCCGGCCAAGCGTTGAATTCGCCAATCGTCGGAATGGCCCCTACTGCCGATGGTTTGGGCTACTGGCTTCTTGGTGCTGACGGTGGCGTCTTCTCATTTGGAGACGCCGTGTTCTACGGTTCAACGGGGAATATCCATCTCAATCAACCGGTAGTCGGTATGACGGCAACACCAACTGGCCACGGCTATTGGTTTGTCGCAGCTGACGGTGGCATATTCTCCTTCGGAGATGCTGTTTTCTACGGCTCGACGGGCTCGCTTCACCTCAACAAGCCGGTTGTGGGCATGACGGCGACACCATCTGGCCACGGTTACTACCTGGTCGCGACGGACGGCGGTATCTTCGCCTTCGGTGATGCCCATTTCCAGGGTTCCATGGGAGGCAAGAGCCTGAACAAGCCCGTAGTGGGTATGACAACCGATCCCGCGACTGGTGGCTACTGGTTGGTCGCTTCGGACGGCGGTATCTTCGCCTTCGGTGCGCCATTCTTCGGTAGCACCGGCAATATCGTCCTGAACCAGCCTATCGTGGGCATGACCAATACCCCTAGCGGTCTAGGCTACCGCTTCGTTGCCCGAGACGGTGGCATCTTCGACTTTGGAGACGCCCAGTTCTACGGATCGGGGGTATAGATCGTCAGGCTTAAACGCTCAGTTGGCCCGGAAGCTTTGCTCATTGCGAGCTTAGCTTCCGGGCCTTTTGCATACGATTATTAGATATATACATCATGCTTAAGCTTTGATAATATCAAAGGGGCATGGCTATATCCAAACACGATTATTTTACCAAAATAAAAAATCATTCGGGTATCTTAAAATACTCGACTATCCCACTGGTGGTAGGCGTAATTGCATTATTACTGAGTTTGGTTGCGTCTCAAATTGCAAGGGCTGCTGTACCAGCTTTGAGCCCGGGTGCGTATAACTACCTTTACTATTATGATAACTATAATCCAAATTTAGGTTCACCCTTAAATTCAAATCCACAATGTTATTACCAGTCTCCGATATATCCAGATGGTACGTTTGTGAACGCACCATCTGGCACACCTTATCTAAGTGCAGACTGGCCATGGATATCAGTTATAAATCAACCAACAGTTGATACAGTAAATGTCACTCCGAATACTACTGTACCATTACATCTTCAGATTAATGCCGTTAATATGGCGTGCCAATTAGTCTCTAAGGGGACCTACTTCCCATCCGATACTTCATTATCAGATCAAGATTGGTTTAATGATGGCGAAGCTGTACCGTATTCTTTTACCCAATTGGTTTCAAATCCTACTGTTGTATCGGGTGGAGGAACAGTCTCTTTGCCTAGCGGCAATCTCCAATCGGCAACCTACGCAAATGACAAGTACTGGGTTGCCAATACCTTGCCCCTTGATTACACACCACCGGGTTCGAATTTTAATACATTTAGTAATACGCAAGTGATTAAGGTCACTGCTAATAGTCAAGCGTTGGCAGAATTTCATAATCAAAATGGTTCTTATAACTATTCATGCGTAGGTGGATCAGTGAATCAAAATATTGATCACAATACGTTCTCAGTTGGAACCGTTACCAGCTATCCTGGTGGTATTGGCGCCTTTATTCAGGCAAATTGTACACTTTATCAGAGTAATCTTAATTTCACATTTACAGTCATTATTCCAAATAATGCCACTTGCACAGTAAATTCAGTTAATGGGGTGGCCGGATCATCTGCTTCAGTTCCTGCTGGATCTAGTTTTAATGTTAATTTTTCTATGGCTAACCCGAATGACTCTCTCGAATGGGTTGCTCCAAGTTATAAAATTTCAAGGTCATTTAATGGAACTACTTCTTCATTGGACATGCCTGCGCCATTTTATCTTTCTGGTACATCGTTTACTTACACAGATACATTAACGGCGCCTGTGCTTCCTGTTCCTCCTAGTCAAACCTATCAATTGAACTACCAGATGGAACAAAACGGTACTACCTTCGGCGGGACTTGCAGTTTTGCAATTACTGTCCGGCGTCTCTTTAATTATGTTCCGAAAATATCAATTACTGGTACCTCGACTAAGCCCGTTAATCCGACCGCACTTCTGCCAGCCGACAGCGCAGCCGTTACTCCGGGTGAGACTATTTATATGCAAGAGATAGTTAAAAATGTAACCGAGAATTACTCAACGCCGTATGGCGAGCAGTATAATTGGTGGATCGATGCCTATAGTGGCCCCTATGTCTACAGCGCCAGCCCCACAGTGAACTTTGGTTCTGATTCAGTGGTAGCAAGCGGTCCCGGAGCGGCTTTGGCGGCGGGAGCCGACTCATCGAATCTGTGCGAGGTTACACCAGGCTTTGGTAACAGTGGTAATTGTGCCTATACTGTTCCGGCAGGAGCGCTAGACGGTACTCAAATCTGTTTTTATGCTGGTGTTTCTCCGGCTCAGCGAAGAAATGTTGCCAGTGATGCGTACAGTGTTGGCTCAGCCTATACGAACTATTCCAACTCTAATAACGACGACCAAAATGCAAACATCCGCAGTTCTTTAGTGGCAGGAGTCGCGACTCCCAACGATATGTGTGTAGAAGTCGAGAACATTCGTACTCTTAGTATTGCCGTTACCCAGGGCGATGTTCACGCAGGCGGGGGAGTCGGTGCGAGTTGCAACCTAGGCCCCAATAGTACCGGTATCTTTGGCGACTATGGATCTTACGCTCAGTATGTGGCTTCATCGAACGCGGCTATTACTGGTCTTCCAACCGGCGGCAATGGTACGACCAACGGGTTGACTTTAGGTAATGTTAATCCAGGATCGCTCGGTGCATATGGAATCGTCTGTAGGCCGGATATGGCTGCCAATGCACAGAAATATATAAACTCGAACGGAGTGAGAGGTGTTCTTGCAGCAGGGAGCTATAGTCTCACTGGCCTACAGGGGGGTATATATACGACGACTGGTCCAGTCCAACTGTCCGGGGTGGTTAATGCTCCGATAACAATCTATGATCCCAATGGCAATGGCGTAACAGTGACCGGTAATATTACCTATAATTCAACCCCGGTCGGCGTTAACTCGCTGCCTTCGTTCGGTGTCATAACAAATGGCGGCAATATCTACTTTAAGGATGCCGCCACGCAGATCGATGGCTTCTATGTTGCACAAAAGAATAATGGTACTGGCGGTGTAATTAACACCTGTATTGATCACACATTGGGCAATACCTACGATTGTCCCGACACATTGACCGTTCTCGGGTCCCTAACGGCTAATAGTTTCGATTTCTATCGCACCAGTAATTCAACCTTTAAGACCGGAAATCTCGTTACCGAGAGCATTCAACAGTCAGGACTTCTATACCTGGCGCCGCCGCCGGCTTTTGCGACACAACCAAATACTCCGGCCGCTTTGCCGATATACTTAGGAGAAGAGCCCCCACTCTATTAAATGGAGTTTACTTGCGTAACGCTTATGGTAAGCTAGATGTAATGGGACTATTTAAAAACGACACAACTTTCTTTGGTCTTGATATTGGTACTACTGCTATTCGTTTTGTCCAACTCAAGAAGGGTGGTAGTAACCCGGCATTGGTAAATTACGGCCAGATTGAGATGCCGCCGGGTCTGGCCTTGAGTGATGCCGTCGCCGATCGAGACAAGGTCGCCCAGTTGATCAAGCAGCTACTAAAGGATAAGCGGGTAACCGAGAAGAACGTCGTAGTCGGTCTGCCTTCGAACAAGATTTTTGCCAGTGTAATAACTACGCCTAAGCTCGATAACGCACAGCTGTCCAAGGCCATTCGTTTTCAGGCCGAGAAATATATCCCGATGGCGCTCGACCAAGTCCGGCTTGATTACGCGGTGGTCGACCAATCAAAGGACGGGGCGAACCTCGAGGTTCTGTTGGT
This sequence comes from bacterium, assembly GCA_027449805.1. GTDB lineage: Bacteria > Patescibacteriota > Saccharimonadia > UBA4664 > UBA4664 > DAIDKY01. The sequence continues at coordinate 6,740 of DAIDKY010000012.1, read as the reverse complement.
GGCCGCGCCCAACTCGGTCGTGACCAAATACGCCGATATTATCGATCGGGCCGGCTTAGAGCCTTTGGCGCTCGAAGCTAACGCTATCGCCGTCTCGCGTGCGCTGGTGAAGACCAGGGACATTGCAGCTATTCTACTTGATCTAAGTACTTTGGATTCCGATATCACGATTATGTCGAATCAGACGCCACGCTTAATGCGATCGGTCCCGATCGGGGGACAGACGTTGGTCAAGGCCGTAGCGCAAGCTCTCGGCTTAGATGAAGTCCAAGCAGGTCAGTTCACTGCAAAGTTCGGTCTTACTCAGACCAAGCTCGAAGGCCAGGTCTTTAAGGCGATGAAGCCGAACATCGACAGCCTTGTGGGCGAAATCAAGAAATCAATCCAGTTCTTCGTCTCTCAATATCCCGGGCAGAAGCTTGAGAAGCTCGTAATTACCGGGGGAGCTTCGGCAATACCGGAGCTGGCGGCTTACTTTGCAACCGCCTTGGGCATGCCGGTGGAGTTTGGTAATTCCTGGGCCGGGGTGTCGTATCCGAGCAACCTGCAGGATGAATTAGGCGGAATTTCACGTGACTTTGCTGCTGCTGTCGGCTTGGCCGAATGGGGTTATCAGCTATGAGTATTGCCATTAACCTGCTCCCCGATGTGCGTCTGGCACGCTTGCGGGCACAGCACGTTCGTCATTTGGTAACCGGTATCGCCGTTGCGATCTGGATCGTCGTTGCAATCATTGTCGGCGGTATGTTTGGTATGATCGGGGCTCAAAAGTTGGTTTTATCGAACGTGAACAACCAGATAGCGAAAAACACAGCGAAGATCCAGTCTACGTCCGGATTAACAATGGCGCTCACCACGCAAAGCACTCTGCGGACCCTGCCGTCCCTGTATGGAAGCCGTAGTTATTTCTCAAAATTCATGCCCGTAATTACGGGGGCGATGCCGGCTAATCTTACCATCTCTAATATAAGCTCCGACAGCACCGGGTTGCTGACAATTACCGGGACTGCTAGTTCAGCCTACGCGATCGATCAGTTTTATGAGGCGCTTAAGCTCTCGGGATCTCAGTCGGCAGGTGGTGCGTACTTTAGTGGTGTGACTATAAACGGAGTCGGAAAAGACGCTACGACCGGCTTGGATAGTTTTACCTTAACGGCAACGATGTCGCCAGGAGCCATCAGTGGATAATACTAAGCCGAAGCAGGAGATGAAGATCGGAAACTATATTGCGCTGATGATTGCGATCAGTATTGTCGTTGTACTCGTTGGCGGAATACTGATTAAGTCACTCGGTACCAGTATCCTACTTAATCAGAGAGTGATTTCTAAGAAGCAGGCTGCTCAATCAACACTGGCTGCCGATGTTATCGCGGCTAATAAGATTACCCAACAGTATAAGTCGCTTGGGGATCGTGCCAAATTGGCCGATGATGCGCTGCCAACCTCACCGGACATTCCCGGACTGTCCAACGCTCTAGAGGCGATGGCAGGTGTCTCCGGCGTACAGTTTACCGATGTAAGTACGACCAATGTCGGCGGGGCGGCATCTGCCGCCACTGCAACCGGCGCGGCTGGCTCATTGTCGTCGTCGGGATCTATACCCTTACCGATTACGATTACTGCAACATCCAGTTATGCCAACCTAAATCGCTTCTTAACAGCGATCGAAAGTTCGTTGCGCCCGATCACAATTACAGGTCTTGAGTTAACCGGAACCGATGCCAAGTTGAATATTACCATCTCGGCAAATACTTATTATCAGAATCCAGTTAGCTTTAGTATCTCAAAGGTAACGGTGAAATAATGAAAAAGAATGATTTAATTGCGCTTGTTGTTGCCTTGGCTCTATTAGTCGGGGCGGGGTATTATTACATAAGTCAGAATGGCTCGAGTGCTACTACGGCATCTACGACAGCTAACCAAGTTGAGGTGGTACCAACGATCAACCCGACGTTGGACGCTAACGGGACCTTGGATAAGCTCAATACGACATATAAGGTTCAGGACTATAAACAGCCTGTTGATCTGTCCGGACTCGGCAACACGGCTCCATTTGGCCAGTAAAGTGGGGGTGCTATGCTCTCCGTAGAGACGCAACATAAGATTGAAGATATTTTGCTCAAAAATAACCTGCTCGACCAGGATACTTTAGCGAAAGCTAAATTAGACGCTCAGCAGAATGATAAACCTTTACTTGGATATCTCGTTGAGCAGAATATGCTTGCGGACGAGGACCTGACAAGGGTTACCGCCGAGGCTTCCGGAATCCAGTATGTTGGCTTGCTAAACACTAAAGTACCAGAAAATATTCTAAATCTACTTCCGCGTGATGTAGCGGAGACATATATGGCCGTGCCATTTGGCGAGATGAAGGGTCGTCTCGCTGTGGCTATGCTCGATCCAACCAATATTCAAGCCGTCGACTACCTTACCCGTAAGATTGGACGCCAATTGGCGGTCTTCCTAGCTTCGCGTAATTCGATTGAACATATCTTATCGTCGTATCACGTCGAGCTTGCCAGCGACGTAAAAGATGCTATTTCGGATGTCGCCAGCTCCGACAAAGCTCAGGCCGACAAAAAAGTAACGGCTGGCAACAACAAGCTAGAAAATTTGGTCCAGGATGCGCCGATTACCCGCGCCCTTAACGCTATTCTTGATAGCGCTGCAACTACCCATGCATCCGATATTCACATCGAGCCGCATGAGCACGACCTTAAGATCCGCTTTCGTATCGACGGTATTCTACAGGATACTATGACTCTGCCGAAGTCGGTTGAGCCGGCATTAATCTCGCGTATCAAGATTCTTGCCAATCTTAAGATCGACGAGCATCGCATCCCTCAGGACGGTGAGTTCCAGATCCATGTTAACAACCATGATATTGATCTCCGTATCGCTATTGCGCCCGTTGTTTGGGGCGAGCAGGTAGTCATTCGTTTATTGGATAAAAGCGGTTCGACCTTAACCCTGGACAGCCTCGGGTTTAAGGGTCGTGCTTTTCGGTTGATCGACGAGGGCATTCATAAGCCGCACGGTATGACCCTCTCCACCGGACCGACTGGCTCCGGTAAGAGTACGACCTTGTACGCATCGGTCCTAGCGATAAAGAGCACCGCCATTAACATCGTGACACTAGAAGACCCGGTTGAGTACAAGATGGACGGCATTAACCAGATTCAAGTCAATCCCGAGGTTGGTCTGACCTTCGCTTCCGGTTTGCGGAGCATTCTGCGCCAGGACCCCAATGTAGTCTTGGTCGGGGAGATCCGAGATAGCGAGACGGCTGACTTGGCGGTACAGGCAGCCCTGACGGGCCACGTCGTTCTTTCGACGATTCACACCAACTCGGCTGCCGGTGTCTTACCCCGCTTATTGGATATGGGCGTCGAGCCTTTTCTGATCGCCTCAACCGTCAACACGGTCATTGGTCAACGTTTGGTACGCCGCCTATGCGAGAAGTGTCATGAACAGTCGCCTTCTACCGAAGCGGAAGCTCAATCAATCAAGAAAGTTCTCGCCAATATTATGGTTAAATCCAAGGAAGAAGCCAAGAAGGCCAGCGAGGAACTTGGTTATGCAATCGTACCGATGGCGGATCAGACGAGCTTTACTCTATCGCGAGCCAAGGGGTGTCCCAACTGCACGAATGGATACAAGGGCCGAATCGGCATATCGGAGGTCTTTTCGATGAACGAGAATTTAGAAAAACTCGTAACCAGTCATGCCACTACCAGTCAGGTACAGGATCAGGCGATCGCCGACGGTATGGTAACGATGCAGCAGGATGGGTATCTTAAGGTGCTCAACGGACTGACGACTATCGAGGAGGTGGCTCGTGTTGCAACCGAGGGCTAAACGTGTACAGATTCATAGCAGTTGTGCTTTAATGGGTAGTAATAAGAGGTGACCGTGGAGAAGACTCAGGCAAAAATCGAACCAATGCTAGAAGAGGTTATTCGAAACGATGCCTCCGACCTTCATCTCCAGGTCGGTCTGCCACCGACGCTTCGTGTCGACGGCTCTTTAAAGCCGATTAACGATGCACCAGCCCTAACGGCACAGGACTTAGAGCAGATAGCCTTTTCTATTCTCGATGAGGAACAAAAGGAGATTCTCCTCAAGGATAAGGAACTCGATCTTTCATTTGCTTTCGGCGACTACGGCCGTTTTCGTGTCAACGTTTTCCATGAACGAGGTAATATAGCAGCTGCTTTGCGTTTGATCCCGACAAAGATCCGCACTTTAACCGAGCTCGATATGCCCAAAGCGTTAGAGAATTTTACAAAGCTCCCGCGAGGTCTTATTCTAGTTACCGGCCCGACCGGATCCGGCAAGAGTACTACTTTGGCTGCAATGATCGACAAGATTAATACCGAGCGCGCCTGTCATATTCTTACTATCGAAGATCCGATTGAGTATGCTCATACTTCTAAGAAGAGCATGGTTCAGCAGCGTGAAATTCATTACGACACATACTCTTTTGGCGCCGCCCTGCGTTCTAGCTTGCGCGAAGATCCGGATGTCGTCTTGATCGGCGAGATGCGGGATCTCGAGACGATCTCGGCGGCCATTACCATTGCCGAAACCGGTCACCTCGTTCTCGCTACGCTTCACACCAACAGTGCAGCTCAAAGTATCGACCGGATGATCGATGTTTTCCCGCCCCACCAGCAACAGCAGATTCGTATCCAATTGGCGGGTATGCTACAGGGGATCTGTGCTCAGCGCTTAATCCCGACGATCGGGGGAGGGCGTATCGCGGCCGCCGAGATCTTGGTCGTTAACTCTGCTGTACGCAACATTATTCGCGAGGGTAAGAGCCATCAGATCGAAGCGGTTATCCAAACCGGTGCCGACCAGGGAATGCAGAGTATGGACCGGGTTCTAGTTCAATTGGTCCAGCAGGGTAAGATTACCTACGACGAGGCCAAGAACTTTGCCGTCGACCCGGATGAACTTGATCGATTGATGCGAGGTTAGCATGCTTACTTATATTTACACGGCGAAGAAAGTCAGCGGCGGCGACCTGGTCAAGGCCGAAGTCCAGGCCGAGAACGTCAAAGAAGCCTCAAAGCTGCTTATGGCTCAGGGTCTGTTCCCGATTACGATCGTTGACAAAGAAAACGCGGACTTCTTCTCAAAACTCACCAAACCGCGTATCCGCACCAAAGATAAGATCATCTTTAGCCGCCAGCTGGCTACCCTCATTAATGCCGGCCTGCCGCTTACCCAGAGTCTGCGCACGGTAAAGGATCAGATCTCCAATAAGACGCTCCAGGGCGTCGTCGACGGCATTGTTGCGAGTGTTGAAGGCGGCAAGGCGCTTTCGGTGGCCTTCGCCGACTACCCGAAAGTTTTTGATAATATTTATATCTCATTGATTCAGGCCGGCGAGTCGAGCGGCACTCTGGATAAGGCGCTGGAGCGATTAGCCACCCAAGAAGAAAAAGACGCGGCAGTGGTCGGCAAGATCCGTAGCGCCTTGATTTATCCTGCAGTAATCTTCGTTGTTATTATTGCCGTGCTTATCTTTATGATTACGACCGTCTTGCCTCAGATCGCAATATTTTACCAACAACAGAACAAGCAGCTGCCATTCGCGACCGAGATGCTCAACAAGGTTTCAATCTTCCTCGTTCATGATTGGTGGCTAGCCATCCTGATCGCCGGCGGCTTGGGTTATGCCATCTTTAAGTATCTCAAAACCGAAAAGGGCATTAGCATGATGGATAATTTCAAGATGAAGGTACCGGCTTTCGGTATGATTTTTCGTAAGATCTACATGGCGCGATTTGCTCGTACCCTCGGGACGATGCTAGGTAGTGGTATTCCGATGCTTCAGGCTCTCGAGATCGTTCGACAGGGGGTCGGTAATGTCCACGTGGCGGCGACTATTGCAGGGTCAATCGAGCAGGTAAAGGGCGGCAAGGCACTCTCTGGCACGCTCACCGACCAGCCTACCTTCTTACCGCTTGTTCCCCAGATGGTCTTGATCGGCGAAAAGAGTGGCGCCATGGATCAGATGCTAGAGCGCATTGCTACCTACTACGAGGCCGAGGTCGACGAAGAGGTCAAGAACATATCAACCCTGATTGAACCGGTGATGATGATCTTTATGGGTGTCGCCATTGGCGGCGTCATCGCAGCCATCCTTCTGCCGATCTATTCGTTGGTTGGCAGCGGCATCAGCTAAACATTGACAGATATAAGCGTAACTGTAATACTTTATCCAAGTTGTTATATGCAACGTTGCAACTTGTAAGATCAAATCAATAATTTAGAGGTGAGACATTCATAATGAAAAGTCTTAGTAAAAAAGAACAGGGCTTTACCCTGATCGAAATCGTGATCGTCTTGGCGATTGCGGCGGCCATCATGCTGATGGTCTTCCTGGCCGTTACAGGTGCTCGTGCATCACAGCGCGACACCCAGCGTCGTAGTGATGTATCGAGGATGGCTGCAACTATGGAGT
>DAIDKY010000012.1:0-255 GCA_027449805.1 bacterium | reverse complement strand
GCATCGAGCAATAGCGGCACATACCCTGCATCAAGTGTTGCTGCAGAGAATGCTTGGTGGTCTGGATATATTAGCGGTTCCTTCACAGCTCCAGGCGGCGGCGCTTATACCAATGGAGATTCAGGGGCTTTGGTTACAAGTGTCCCCACGACGTTGACCAAAGACACTGTCGACTTGATTCCTGGCGCCACGGCTACGGCCTACACCTTGTGCGTCGGTCCTGACAATAGTAAGGCTCCGATCTGCGTATCATCT
>DAIDKY010000011.1 GCA_027449805.1 bacterium | reverse complement strand
GCCCGTGTCGCCGAACGGGTTAAAACGAACGATCGAGATCTTTTGCGAAGCAAAGCTACTGGTGAGTGTGAGCTGTTCGTAGGCCTCGGTCAGCTTAATCAACCGGTCGTCGACATTTTCAACTCGTTTGAGGTGATTACTAAGGGTGCGTTCAAGGCTGTCGGACTCATTATTGCCGAATGCGGCAGTAAAACGACGCTGCAGCATGATCGTCCGTATGGTCGCGAAGACACCTACTGCCAGACCAACTACCCCAACACCGATACTGATATATTCCACCGTAACTCCTTGCGTACTTTCAACTAGTATACGGGGCATGGGGTCGTGCTACAATATGCCTAATGGCAAAGAAGAAATCGTCCAAGACGAATCGCAAGCACCAGTTTAAGTACGCTGCACCCTCGTCTGCAGGCTCTACTACGACCGTCAGTTCGCCGGCAACAACTCCCGTTGCAAGCGAGCGCGACTACCGTTACGTCGGCGTTGATCTCCGTCGAATCATGTGGCTCGGAGGCAGTCTGGTCATTCTTCAGCTGGTCCTATGGTATATCTTTACCCATACCGGTATCGGCCCTTCGATTTACAATCTCGTTCAGATTTAAAGCCGGCTCCGATACTGAAGAGCCTCGGTTAGATGTATCTCCTCGGTTTCATCACTACTCGATAAGTCTGCTATCGTTCGAGCTACTTTGAGAGTTCTGGTATAAGCGCGTGCTGAGAGCCCCAGGCCAACCATTGCCTCGCGAGCAAGGCGGTTAGCTCCCGGCGTTAATCGAGCGAAACGTTTGAGCTGGCTATTACTCAAGGCTGCGTTGAGAATCGGATGACCCTGATTATCGCGTTCCAGCTGGATTCGACGCGCTTTGCTGACGCGCTTGGCCACGATTGCTGTAGGCTCGCCGCCAGCTTGCTTCGACATGGCTTCATCGCTTACGCGGCCAACTTCTAGCACAAGATCGATACGGTCGAGCAGGGGACCGGATAGTCTGCGACGGTAGTTGTTGATTACCGACATGGAGCAACGACACTTCTTGATCGGGTCGCCATAGTAGCCGCATGGGCAGGGATTGGCGGTCGCGACAAGCATAAAATCAGCCGGAAAGGTGGCTGAATCCGAGGCGCGCGAAACCGTCACCGTGCGGTCTTCCATCGGTTGGCGCAGAACCTCGATTACACTGCGGGAGAACTCCGGTAGTTCATCGAGAAAGAGGACGCCGCCATGGGCCAGACTGATCTCGCCTGGCCGAGGTCGATTACCTCCGCCGATCAGAGCTACATTGGAGGTCGTGTGGTGAGGTGTGCGGAAGGGACGCGTGGTAATAACTTTGCTCGGACCATGTCCTGCCAGGCTGCTCAGCTTGGTGATCTCGATCATTTCATCGTAGTTGGGCGGCGGTAATAAACCGATCAGAGCCCGTGCAAGCAGCGTCTTGCCGGCGCCAGGCGGCCCGGATAAGAGCAGGTTATGGCCGCCGGCAGCTGCAATCTCCAATGCCCGTTTAGCCTGCTCTTGTCCGTAAATATGGGCCATGTCAATCTCTATCGGGGTCGATTCAGGACTAATCGTTGTAGATGATTCAACAGAAAGCGGTGCCATTCCGATCAAATGATGATAAAGCTCGAGTAGATTAGAGACTCCGATGACATCTACGCCTCCGAGCAAGGCCGCTTCGATCGTATTGGCCTTGGGCACATAGATTCGCCGCAGCCCCATATCGGCTGCTAGTTGGGCGGCCAACAGCGCTCCTCGAACCGGTCGTAGTTCACCGTTGAGAGACAACTCTCCGAGAAAAAGGCTGTCATCGAGCCGTTCGCGTAGTTGGCCGCTCGCCGAGAGTACGGCCACGGCTATCCCCAGGTCATAACCGCTGCCGTCCTTGGGGAGATTGGCTGGAGCCAGGTTTAGAGTTAGGCGTTTTGGCGGCAAGGCCAAGCCACTGTTCTTAATAGCGCTGCGGACTCGCTCGCGAGCTTCGTCGACGGCCTTGTCGCCGAGCCCGACAACGATGAAGCCGGGCAGACCGGAAGTCATATCGCATTCTATCTCGATCAGACGGCTTTCGAGGCTGAGCAGGGCAGGGGCGTAGATGCGTGCAAGCATAGGAGGGTCTCTCTCGTTTAATGCACCCTCATTTAAGGCTAATATAGCAAAACTTGACGTTTGTTGTCAATAGTTATTGACTTTAATCAACAAAGACCCTACAATAGAGCGGATGGATGCTCAATTAATCTCTAATATCGAAGACCTCGGGCTCTCTAACAAGGAAGCCCGAATCTATGTCGCCAGCCTGATGGTTGGTCCTTCTGGCGTGCAGGCGATCGCCGATTACTCCGGCATTAAGCGGGTTACGACTTACGTTATTCTTGAGTCGCTCGTCTCGCTCGGCCTAGTTTCACAGAGCATCAAGGGCAAGAAAACCCTCTTCATCGCCGAGGATCCCACCAACCTTCGCCGCCTTCTCGACAAGCGCGAGCAGGAGGTCAAGGATCAGAAGCAGAGTTTCGAGACGATTCTGCCTGAGCTTTTGAGCCTCAAATCTCTGCCCAAAGAATCGACCAACGTTAAGTTCTTTGAGGGGGCAGAGGGCATTAAGACCGTTATGGACACCTATCTCAATAAGGTGAATCTTGATCGAGCCAAGTATGTCTACGGCTTTAGCAACTTGGATGATGTTTTTCATTACTTCCCCGAAATCAAGGCCAATCGTGCCAACCCCCGTCGGGTTAGCCAGAACATTCGCAGTCGTTTAATTTACACTTCGAGAGAAGGTGACATCATGCGCGAAGGTGATAAGTCCGCCAATCGCGAGTCGCGCTATCTGCCGCCCGACAAATTTGATATGAAAGGCGATTTCACAATCTTGGGCGATATGATCGTTATGCTCTCATTAACCGGTGATCATCCCCTCGGAGTCATGGTTAAGAGTGATGTCTTAGCGCACGGCCTAAAAGTTGTCTTTGATGCCGCCTGGGAAGCTGCTGAAAAATACAACTAATGGGTCGATTTTTCGACCTTTTGTGCATATATTAGTCTTGTCAAAATTGTATTATTACTGTACTATAAAACGTGCGTTCGGCACCCTGCCGATGCTCAGTGAGCAATCACTGATCGCCGAGCCCCTGGCATGGGGGCTCATTTGCCTAGGAGGCAGAAACCATGGGAGCTTTTTGATGGCCCCAAACGGGACTCTGCCAGGTAACATTCGGGAGTAACATCCCGGGTGCTGGCAGGGTCCCGTCCACAAGCGTCCCCTTCGGTGCGGTCCCTTGGACGGGGCCCGACGCACCGCTGGGGATATGGTGAGGGCACCGGCCTCGAGAACCGGTTCCCCTCATCTACACTGGGCAATGGGGGGCGCACGGGCCGGAGCTTGCGAGGGCTTGCCCTTTCAATGTCTTCGCCCGTCCGCCCCTCGCCCCACACTTCATTCGCCGGCGATCGCAGTTTGATCGCCCTAACCAGTACCCCCCCAGGTCGAGGCCACGTTGCCTCCTCGTAGACCTGGGGGTCTTCACGTTCTTAGAGGACGTTTATTAAACCTTGCCCTTATACCATAATGCCGCGTACTCTGGCGGCACCGGATTGATAATAATTCCAGTACCAAGCTCGGCTCCGCCCCAGGTTGTATCGCGCGGCTCGACCTTGAGTACAAAATGGTGATCCTCGTGAGCCAATGAATTGACTAAGAACCAGTTGAAACTCATCGATGAGGCATCGAGGCGCGCGGCCAGTTTACCAAGCGCCGTGGCGATAGAATCAAGCTCGCCGGCCGTTAGGTTACTAAAGTTGCCTTCGTGACGGCGGGGGATTAGCCAAGCACCGAACGGCGCCGTAGCCGCGTAAGGAGCTATCACCAGCAGATGCTTATCGCTGTAGATGACGCGTACTCCCTGATCTTCCTCCCAACTAGATAGATCACAGACGGCACAGCTCCCGTGGATACTACGGTAACGGTCTAAGGCAGTACTTTCTGCCTCGACGGTCGGTGGTATCAGCGGCAAAGCTAAAATCTGCGAGTGGGCATGGGCTACGCTGGCCCCGGCCAACGGCCCGTCGTTCTTCCAGATTTGGACATAGCGGATACCCTCGATGGCGCTCAGGGCATTTAGACGATGACGATAGGCGGCAAAGACGTTGAGTTGCTCCGTATGCGACAGTTCCGAAAACTCGCGGTCATGATCCGGCGTCTCGATGATGAGTTCATGCCGGCCGTAGGCCTCGGGGTTGTCGAGGCTTAGAGCCGGATATTTATTGACCACGACCTTAACCTGCCATTTGCCGGACGCAGGGTGCTGGTAGAGAGCCTTCTCGTGATTATCCGCGCAGAGATGGCATTCCTGTCCCGGAACCTTGTGGGCGGCGTCGTGACGATTAAAACTATCTGGTCTTAAGCCTCGTTTGGGCGCGATGATGACGTAGCGCTCGAGGAAGTAGTGCTTACGAAGTTGATTTTCGACGCCAGAAGGGGCGCTTGGCAGATGGGGTTGTGGCATAGTGTCGTTCGATTACCTCTTGATACAAGCGTAACAACTTTACGGTCTGCTGGCTAGCACTGTATTGCGAGGCCAGCTCAATGCTGCGCCGGCCCATCTGTTCAAGCTTATCGGGTGCGCGGAGCAGCGCTATTAGCTTATGGGAGAAATCTTTGGGCGTGGCCTTGGCATAAACACCGTTTTGACCTTCGCGGACAACTTCAGTCAGATCGTGGTCGATCAGTACAATGGGCAGACCGGCTAAGGCCGCCTCATTGATGACTAGCCCTTGAGTATCGGTAAGAGAGGGGAAAGCGAAGACCGTAGCCAAGCCGTAGAGTCCTCCCAACTTATCGTGAGGAACATATCCGGTAAAAATGATTTTATTGTTAGGGTAGCGTTTGCGCGTCTCGGCCACTACCGTACCTTCGGCCGCTTCAGTATGACTGCCGGTGCCGCCAACAACGAGCAGGCGAACCTCGGGTAGTTTTTTGCTAACGATATCGAAGGCCTTGATCAGTAGATCGAGGTTCTTTTCGGTACCGAGGCGCCCGACGAAGATGATTACCGGCGTGCCCGGTGGGAGGCTGAGCTTCCGGCGCCAAGCAGTGATCTCGGCCGGTGTCGTCTCGATCGGATCAACTCCGGTGGGCAGAACCGTGATCGAGCTGGTGGAATGCCAGCTACTTAGCTGACGCTTAACTTTTTCGGACGGGGCGATAACCTCGTCGCAAACGTTATGCAAGGTAGTAACACCTTTTTCTACCATTCGTTGGTTCCACAGATCGATATTACGCTCGGGCTTAATCGAATAAAGGGCATTACGATACTCGGCTAAACCGCCGCCGGTAATAAACGGAGCCATCATAGAGAGTATAATCGCCCCGGGCAAGGCATTCTTATAGTGGGTAATATACTCGGCGAGGTCGGTATGATATGTCGTTACTAGGGGCAATTTATGACTAATGGCGTATTGCGCGCCAAGAAATCCGACCTGACCGGGCGTGTGATAATGGATAATATCTAGTTTCAACTTCTCGATTTTGCGCAACGCCTGGGGCGGAAAGAAAATACTAGTAAGGTAGTCTTCATAAAAGAGCCCCTTGATGGCAGGGAAGCGCACGATGCGCTTGTTCTTCTCTTTGTAGCGAAGACTCGGCGCCGGCGCAAAGATATAGACTTCGTGTCCCATGGCCTCGAGCTGTTGGCGTGATGTTTCGACCGAAATTGCGATACCATCGCGGCTTGGCAGGTAGTTGTCGGTAAAGAAGCCGATTCGCATTTAAATCCTCTTTTGCTTTATAACGCTACGATACACCGCCTCGTATTGTTCGAACGTAACTTTGGTGCTGTGGTGCCTCTGAACAATATTGATACTCTCTTTGCTAAATTCGGATTTAAGCTTACTAGAAGCCAAAATATCGTTGATTCGAGCAGCCATTTTGGCGTAGTCGTTCTCTGGAAAGAGGTAGCCGTTTTCTCCATCGTGACAGAGTTCCTTGAGGGCCGCGACGTCTACCGAGACGATCGGCAGGCCGCTCGCCATGGCTTCCAAAGTGACGATTGATTGCAGTTCGGCGGGCGACGAAATAACGAAGACGGAAGCCGCATTATAGAGGGCCGGCTTGTCTTCCTCATCGAGATAACCGGTGAAAACGACCTCGTTTTCTACCCCCAGGCGCTTGGCTTGTGCCTTGAGTGACTCCAAGGCTTTGCCGAAACCAGCGATAACTAACTGTACCTTTTGTTGTATTAATATCAACGGTAAGCCGGACATTATAATATCTAACCGCTTTTCACCGTCGACGCGGCCGACGTAGAGAACGATCGGGCGATCGGTCGCCAAACCGAGCTTAGTGATGACCTTCTTGGGGTCGATATCAGGGCGGAATACGGCCATATCGATGCCGTTGGAGATGGCTTTGGCCGGTGCTTTTAGGCCATGTTCATGGAGCAGGCGCACTGCGGTGGGGGTGGGGGAGGTCACGAAGTCGCAGCGATTGTGCAACCAGACGATGCCGCCCCAGATGATCCAGACCAGCGGTTTGTACATGAACTTAAAGACACGAATGTTTAAGAGCGCGTTCTCGGGCATAAAGTGGTTTGTCGCAACGACCGGGATACGGTAGACCTTGCCCCAGAAAAGAGCCGACAGGCCCAGCCAGTAGGCGTTATGAATATGAATCACGTCCGGACGTTCGCGTATAATCACGCTGTGAACCTGCTTAAACGGCCACAGAGTTGTCTTGTATTTGGTGTTAAACCAAAAAGTAGCGGCACGTTCGCGGTATATGTCATAGGTGCCGTCGCGTTCGATGTAGCGTTTCCAGCCGGTACTCGGAGCGACCACGGCAACGTGGAGGCCGTCTTCAACCAAGCCCAGAGCCAGGCGACGCTCGAATAACGCACCCCCGTCGGCGTTGGGCCAGTAGCTTTCGGTAACCAAAAGAAGTTTCATTAGTACATAGTATAGCAAACCCTCACAAGCCAACCTTCTTTCAGATTACTTTTGCGAGTTCGTTATACTGCGTAGCTTATTCCTGCCGGATGTACTCGCTATCGGCCTGCTCGGCTAATTCGTCATCGAGAATACGTACTTCCTCGGCGCGTACTGCCTCGGTGATCGCCTCATCATATTTTGGGTCGTTCGGATTGTCTAGGCGCTCGCGGAAGCCGTATTCATCCTTATCTTCGCGCAGAGGTGTCTTGATCGACCGAAGCTGGTCCTGATCGGGTTGGTCGATGGTTTCGCCGAATTCATCTACATATGTTTCGTCTGCTTTCATCGTTTGGTCTCCTCCCTTACCTCTAGTATTGAGCATAGAGCTTAAAGCTACCTGAAAACAGGTTAATTCTGACAAAATGGCGATCAAATTACAACACTTTTTTGTATTCGCCGAAGCGTGATATAATAGAGAGGTCCGATTTTGGGGCTGATCAGCTTCGACGTTGAGATCCTTGCCAGTCTGATAAGCAGGTCGCAGGCATGCGTTAAATCCACCGTTGCAACTAAATCGCAACTTTGTAGCGCGGGTGAAGGCTGTCTTCCAGACTCCTTCATTCGCCCTCGCTTACGCTTAATCACGTAAGCCATCGGTACCCGACTCCGGATAGGGGTTTTACCGGTGCCACTTTATCCGGACGCTCCTAAGCGCTCACCTCGGCGTCTAGGCTAAGCTTTGAGGTTGCGCTGTTCCGTAGACTCGTCTGTTTACGACGGTTCGGCAAAGGGATGTGAGCAGACTAAACCTGTAGAAACCAGCCTGACAACTCGACGGACCGGGGTGCAATTCCCCGCAGCTCCACCAAAAGGGACTTTCGATCAATTCGAAGGTCTTTTTTGTTCAAGACTGATACCTAGTTTACTGCTCAATGATATGCCCTGCTGCCATAGCCGACCAGCATCAAGGATCGCCCATTGAAAGATACTATAAGAAGAGCCTGCATCGATGGTTGAATCCTTGGGATAATGATCATTGTCTGTCCAATGGCCTGATGATATTCTCCCCTGAGTCGAAAACGTTTCGACATAATCTTAAGGAGATCCCATGGCTGGTAGCTTGAGTGGGAGGCAGGTGCTTCCTGATTGGACGGTGGCTGCGCATAATTCGCGACGCAACACATCAGCCTTGTTCATCGATACGAGCGAACAAGTTGAATCAGTTCTCCGTAATCATATCGCTGATTTTCATGCAGGACGAATTAGCGATATCGCCGAAGCCGTCGTCGCCTTTTTGGCGAATCACGCAACAGGGGTACGGCTCGTACCCGTTGAATAACATCCCCGCCGACCTCAGGTCGGCGGGCTTACTTTATTACGGACTTATCGTTATAACTTGCGGGCTCGATGAGGTGGTCGTCTGTCCGTTGTCGGTCCAGGTAGCCGTAACCGTCCAGTTACCGGTGGTGAGACCGAGCGTAGAAGCGTTCCAGGTAAATTCAGCGCCACCGTTAGTATCGAGAGTCTGCGAACCGAGGCTTACGGTCTGATTACTCGGGCCGGTTAGAGTAACTGAACAGGTCGTGCCGGGTACGCCGACACAGGTAGTATCGCCGGCCGGACCTGCCTGGAGGGTCGATGCGGATAGGCTGTAACTGGACTTATTGGCTAGTTCTCCTTGGGGCGGGGGAATAGTGACCAACGATAGTGCCTTGGCTACGTCGATGCGACCATAACCCTGCTGGAGGGTAAAGTTAGATCCGCCCATAGCCGCAGTTTTATCGGCCGAAGCATCGACTATGGCTTGGACTGTGCCCGGAGAAAGGCCTGGATATTGTTGTAATAACAACGAAATCATACCGCTGGTGATCGGCGTAGAGAATGACGTACCGGAATAACTGCAGCTGTAGGCGTTGAGTGCGTTGGTCGAGGTGTAAAAGCTGGAGCAGACATCTCCCGCCGTCCCCGGTGCCATTACATCGAGGTTTGCACCATAACTTGAGAAGCTGGCCGTGGTGTCGTCCGCGTTCGAGGCGCCGACGGCGATTACCTCCGGGTAATCGGCCGGATAACTCAGACAGTTGCAGCCGTCATTTCCGGCTGCCGCAATGACCGTTACGCCTTTGCCGATAGCGTAATCGATCTGTTGGTGCAGATAGGGGTCGTCGACGCTGCTGCCAAGGCTCATGCTGATGATATTGGCCCCGTTATCGGCGGCGTACTTCACGGCCGCTGCAACTTGATCGGTGGTACCGCTGCCGTTGTCGTCGAGCGCCATGAGCGGCATTAATATTGCGTTTGGATCAATCAGGCCGGCCAGACCCGCTGTCATGGTGCCGTGGAAGACGCCCGTGCCGTTGGGGTAGGTGAGTCCGGCCATCGGATCGTTATTGTTGTAGACAAAACTCCAACCGAGCCAGTTTGCATTTCCCTGCGTACCGTCCCATCGATTGACCAGAGCCTCATGGTTAAGGGCAAAGCCGGTATCGATCACAGCGATGACCGGGGGCTTGTTGGTGTTATTAAATTTGGACCAGGCGGTTGTGGTCGATATTCTACTCAGAAATGATGAGTTGTCACTATAGAGAATCCCGGTCGGTGCGCTCATCATGGCATGATAAGTGTACTGGGGGTGAGGGTAGGTCGGCAGGCCGTAGCGTTCCTCAAGAGCAACGGTAGAATTAACCGGACTAGATGCAAGCTTAATCTGGCTCGGAGTCGTCTGGACGCTCGTTGAAACTGTCGCTACGGGCGGCGGTGGCGGAGCTTTCTTGACCGTAGTTTCTACGGGCGGTGTTTGAGGCTGCGGCGGGGTGATCGGCTGAGCATACTGGCTGACAAGCGGTGAAATAAACACCAATAGGGTCAGCGCCAAGGCAGCGGAGAGGTATTTATAAGTTGTATGTTTGTGTTGATGTTTGGCGGACATTAAAACATGCCATTATCGACCACATTGTAACATAACCGCTATTTAAATTGAATAAGACCGCTCGGCTAAGAAAAGTTGGGAAATCGGCTATCATTTACTTGACGCTGGCGTGTATAATTAAGCCATAACCAGTATTACGATGCCACAGGTAACAACAATTACGTTCAAACACAGTCAAATCGAGCGTGCGCTCATTTACATCCACGACTACTGGGCGCGGCTGGAGCGTTTCCGTCCTCACGACGAGGGCACATTGGTCGGGCTGCCACGACCATACATCGTACCGAGCGCAAAACGCGGTGATGGTTTTATCTTTGAAGAAATCTATTATTGGGACAGTTACTTCATTGCCCAGGCCTTTATCGGAACGCCCAAGCACGGCTTGGTGAAAGATCTGGCCGATGATCTCCTCTATTTAATGCGTCGCTTTGATATTATTCCGAACGGGGGACGCAGTTACCTGACCAGCCGTTCGCAACCACCGATACTGAGCTCGCTGATTCTCCAGGTCTTTGAACAATCAGGGGATCGTCTCTGGCTGAATGATGCCATCACGACGGCCAAAGAGGAATATCGCCGGGTTTGGATGGGGACGACGCAACCCAATTGGCGCCAGGTCTACAAGGGGTTGAGCCGTTACTATGATGCCAACATGATTCACGACCTGGCAGAGTGCGAGAGCGGGTGGGATATGACCTCAAGGTTTAAACATCGTTGTTTAAACTACAACCCTATTGACTTGAATTCTCTTCTTTATAAGTATGAAATCGATTTTGAACACGTTGCTTTACTAAACTTTGACGCCGAAGAAGCGCAAGCCTGGCATGAGCTGGCCAAGAACCGTCGTAAGGTTATTAACGAGCATCTATGGGACGATAAGAAGGGCTTTTTCTTTGATTACGATTACACCCGGGATGAGCGTAGTGACGTCTGGTCGCTGGCGGGCTACTACTCGATGTGGGTCGGCCTGGCGACCAAGCAACAGGCGGCGCGGATGGTAGCAAATCTAGATAAATTTGATTTGGCCGGCGGTCTCGCCACGACGGCGGCCTACCCGCGCTCCCACAGCGACATGCCCGAGCAGTGGGCCTACCCCAACGGTTGGGCGCCGCTTCAGATGATCGTCGTCGAGGGCCTCGAACGCTATGGTTACCATAAGCAGGCCAAGGCAATCGCTCGTAAATGGCTGCGGACGAATCTTATTACCTTCGATCGTCACGGCGAGTTTTACGAGAAGTACAACGTTGTTCATCCCGAGGAGCCGGCCGCCGAAGGCGTCTATCCTTCGCAACGAGGTTTCGGATGGACCAACGCCGTCTTTGTTCGTTTCTGCAACCTCTACTTGGATCCGATCGAACAACCGACCCTGGCTGCCGCCTCTCATCCAGCTGAGCTGCCAAAGCGCAAAGCGCTGCGTAGACGGCTTCTGACACCGAACTTCTTTGGCCGATCATCATAATTCGGCTACAATAGGGGACAAATAGGAGCCTGTATGGAACGTGACATCCCGGAACTTAAACCCAAGGTGGTCTTGGCGATCGGCGCCCATCCCGACGACCTCGAGTTTGGTGCTTCGGGCAGTGTAGCGGCTTGGGTTCAAGCTGGAGCCGAGGTCCATTACCTAGTCTGCACCGATGGCAGCAAGGGTTCGGACGACATTAGCTTGTCGAGCGCGGATTTAATCAAGCTTCGTCGTGACGAACAACGCGATGCAGCCAAGGTCTTAGGGGTTAAGAGCGTAACCTTTCTTGATCACGAAGACGGTTTGACCAAGGCCAACGCCGACCTCAAGCGTGATATCGTACGCGTCATTCGTGACAAACGCCCCGATACCGTAGTAGCACAGGATCCATTGATGGTTTATAACGCTGATTTTGGTATTATTAATCACAATGATCATCGCGAGGTCGGCTTAGCCGCCATGGACGACGTTTATCCCTTAGCTCGCGATCACCTCAGTTTCCCCGAGCTCATCGCCGAAGGGCTCCTTCCGCACAAGGTCAAAGATCTGCTCTTTATGGTCAGCTTTGATGAGCGCTCCAATTTCTACGTTGATATTAGCGAGACCTACGAGACAAAATTAAAGGCATTGGCCGCCCATGCTAGCCAAGTGGATATGTCGCAGGTTACGGTATGGCTCGATGCTATGACCAAGCGGCTGGGAGAAAGGGGCGGCTTTGAGCGTGCCGAGAGCTTTATCCGCCTAAATATGTTCATATGAGCAAATCATCGTCTTACATGCCGGCACCGAACGAGTTCTTGAGGGATCTCGGACACGAGGAAAAACCGCCTAAGAGAGGTCGCCTTAAGCGAATAATCATCGTTACGATGCTTGTTGTTTTAGCTATCCTGATCGCCGGACTCGTCTATCTTGGCAGCAGTCTTGCAGGGGTGTCGAAACGACCCTTTAGCCTGACCGGCCTATCTAATACCAATGGGCGCACCAATGTGCTGGTACTCGGCCAGGGTGATCCGGGGCATGCCGGAACCGGACTCACCGATACTATGATCGTTGTGAGCTTTAATCGGTCGACCAAGCAGGTAGCTGAGATCAGCGTGCCCCGCGACCTGCGAGTCGATATCCCGGGCTATGGTTACGCCAAGATCAACGAGGCCAACGCTCTCGGCGGGACCAACTTGGCACGGCAGGTAGTTAGTACAACCCTAGGCATTCCGATCGATTACGTCGTCTCGGCGGACTTTACCAGTCTAGAGGACCTCGTGAACGCCGTCGGTGGAATAGATGTAAACGTTGCTACCGAATTATCCGATCCGGAATACCCTTGCGCCTATAACCAGTACCTTGCTTGCGGACTCGATATCAAGCCTGGCCTGCAACACATGGACGGTGCTAGGGTTCTTGAATATACCCGTTGTCGAAAAGGTACCTGCGGTAACGATTTCGGCCGCGATGCCCGTCAGCAGCAGGTGATCAATTTAGTTCGCCAGAAGATATTTTCCATCTCAACACTACTGCATCCGAGTCGTATACACAGTTTAACGACGGCCATTCGAAATAACTTTACAACTGATCTGAGTGGAACTGATATGGCCCAGCTAGCGTTGTTATGGCAACAACAAAAAGGTCAACCAATCCAGTTAGTCATCAGCACCGCGCCCGACAGTTATCTCACCGACGCCTATGGTTCGAGCGATCTCGTGCCGAAGGACGGTACGTTCGCGGCTATTCAAGCCAAGGTACAAGGGATATTCAACTAGTAAGCGGTACCTCAAGCACAACCGTAATGGTAGAATAGATGCATGCAAGCTCCATGGTGGCGTCAGGCCGTTCTCTACCAGCTCTATCCGCTTAGCTTTACCGATGCCAACGACGACGGCTACGGTGACCTGAGGGGCATCTTAGAGCGTCTGGATTACCTCAGTTGGCTCGGAGTCGGTGCAGTCTGGTTGTCGCCGATCTATGCCTCGCCGATGGTAGATTGGGGCTACGACGTCTCTGATTTTGAGCGGATTGACCCGATCTTCGGCGATCTCCCGACGTTTGATAAGCTGCTCAAAGCCGTTCACGATCGCGGGATGAAGCTGCTTCTCGATTTTGTGCCTAATCATACCTCCATTGAGCACGCTTGGTTCAAGGCCTCGCGTTCTAGCAAGACCAACCCGAAGCGCGACTGGTATATCTGGGCCGACCCCAAGCCAGACGGCAGCCCACCCAATAACTGGCTTAGCCGCTTTGGCGGATCGGCCTGGGAGCTTGATGCCAAGACCAAACAGTACTACATGCACTCGTATTTGCCGGAGCAAGCCGATCTCAATTGGCGAAATCCTGAGGTAAGGGCTGCGATGCTCAGCGTCATGCGTTTTTGGTTGGACCGCGGCGTAGACGGTTTTCGGACTGACGCCGTCTACAGCCTGATCAAAGACGAACAACTCCGCGACAACCCGCCCAATCCGAACTACAAGCCCGGCGATGATCCTAGCGAGGCTTTCTTGCGGCTACACAGCGCCGGTCAGTCGGAGTTATTTCATGTCTTAAATACCTTCTGCGACGTCCTGGCGACTCATCAAGACCGTTTCCTCGTCTCCGAACCACCCCTCTATCTCAGTCTGCCCGGGCTCGAGCAGCTCTATGATGCTTGTACGACGCATCCGCTCCATATGCCATTTAACTTCAATCTCATGACGCTGCCTTGGCACGCTACCAGATTTCGGGATTTCATTGACCAGTACGAGTCGATTCTGGGCCAGGATGATCTGCCTAATTATGTGCTTGGAAATCATGATCAAAGCCGTGTTGCCTCGCGGCTCGGCGAGCATAAAGCTCGGCTAATGGCCCTAATGCAAATGACACTTCGCGGCATGCCGGTCGTCTATTATGGTGATGAGCTCGGCCTCCAGGATGCAGTAGTGCCTAAATCACAGCAGAAAGATCCTTGGGGTGAGCGGGTGCCGCGGCACCATCATGACCGCGACGTGGCTCGTTCGCCGATGCCGTGGAAGGCAGGCCGCTATGCCGGTTTTTCCCGCCATAAACCCTGGCAGCCTTTGGCTCGTAATGCCGAGTCGGCTAACGTCGAAACGGAGCAGGCACATGCTGGCTCGCTCCTTAATCTCTATCGTCGTTTGATCGCCTTGCGCGGTCAGTCTCCGGCTCTGCTCGACGGCGTCTATGCCTCGTATCCTCACACTAGCGAGTCGATTTTCGCCTATACTCGCACTAGCGATCAGCAGCAATTTCTCATAGTACTCAATTTCAGCGATCATCCAGCCCGTTTTAAGCCGTCTCACGAGCTTAAGCGGCTTATTGTCGGCACGCATGCCAGAAGCGGCGCCGAGACGCTCTCAGGAGAGTATGCGCCGCACGAAGGGCGTGTCTATCTTGTCTCCGGCGAGGAGGCAATCCTGTGAACTTACTCTTCGACATCGGCGCCACACAGACTCGTTTGGCTCTCTACGACGGAGACGAGGTTTTCAGGGATCCGCATATCTATGCAACCGATGCCATGGCCGGAGGACAAGCGGAGCTCATCAAACGAGCCCGTCAGCTAGTTGGCGACAACCAGATCTCGCTAGTTGCTGGAGGCGTCGCCGGTACCGTCGACCGCGCGAAAGGAGTCTTGCTCGAAACGCCCAACATGGGGTGGGGCAGAGTCGATCTGGCAGGTATGTTTAAGCAGGCGTTTAAGGCTAGATTGATCCTCGAAAACGATACGGCCGTGGTCGGGCTTGGCGAGGCGCATTACGGTGCAGGGCGAACAACCGGAATTATGGCTTATATAACTATTAGCACGGGGGTAAACGGCGTCCGTATTATCGATGGTCGGATCGATCGATCCACCTATGGTTTTGAGATCGGGCGCCAGATCGTCGACCAGCGCGGTGAGCGCGCAATTACCCTTGAGGAAACAATCGGCGGCCGAGCCATGCAGCAGCGTTATGGCCGTCTGCCACGCTCGATCGACGATCCGGAGGTCTGGCATCAAGAAACCCGGCAGCTGGCACGCGCCCTCTATAACCTTATTCTCGAATGGTCGCCTGAACTTATCGTACTTGGCGGCAGTATGATGCGTGATATCCCGATCGCTTGGATCAACCAGGAGCTAGCAAGCCTGCCAAAGGTCTTCTCAAAATTACCCGAGTTGCGCTTAGCAGAACTCA
>DAIDKY010000010.1 GCA_027449805.1 bacterium | reverse complement strand
AGGGGGTCTTTTTTAGTACCAGTTATTGGTGAGTTGACTGAATCGGCTTTAAAGACAATAGATAAGCTGACCAGGGCTTAGCGATCGGTTCGAACTTTGCTAAACTATACCTAATCAAGAGGTATACATGACTACTGTTGCAGAGCGACCTGATCATAGGGACGACGCCGGCTTCGCTGGCGAAGAGCTGGCCAAAGAACTAGAGACCCAGCGCGCTGAGCTTACCGAAGATGAAATCGAGGATCGCATCGATCAAGAACTTGAGAGTAGTGAGCTGCTCGCAGCTCTGCAGGATGAGCGCCACGAAGCAGTCAAATTTGGTAGTAAGGAGCGCGAAGCCGAAGCTGTTCAATCGATCCGTACGCTACGGCATGAGACTCGATTGAAACTCTTTCCAGAGCTTGCTGAAGAAGAGTCAAAGCGCCTGATGAGTTTAAATGAGAAACAACAGGCGCGGATAAAACGGATCCAGAACGTCTTTAACGGTCTCAATGGGAATGAATCTAACGAGGCGGTTCTCCTCGCCATGAATATGCTTGATGGCGAAGGCAAGTTTCATTATCCACCAGATACATTCTCGGAGATGACCGATGAAGCCTGGGGTCGCTACATGGAGATTATTAAAGAGCACGAGCAACTTGGCTTAATGGCACGCGAAGGTGATGGCGATATTACACTGCAGGACATTACTCTACTCGATCGAAGACGACGCCGACTTCACAATGAATTAACCCGCTCAATGTTGCGAGACCTCGGCTTAGAATCTGACGGTGAAGGTGAGGATTTCTACCAAGTACGTAGCCTAGCTGCCAAGATGGCCGAGGCACGCTATCCCAATACTGGCGAGCTTGCGATTAGTGCTAACCTTGCAAAGGGTTTACTTAAGCAGGCTCGCCAAGAGGATGCTAAAAGTGAGAATGAGTAAATCGGGTAAAAAACCTCTTCTGGTCCTCATCGACGGGTCGGCTATATTCCACCGAGGCTACCACGCAATCCCGCACCTTTCCAACAAGGAGGGGCTGCCAACTAATGCCGTCTATGGCTTTGCCCTAATTCTGCTCAAGATAATCGAGAGCCTTAAGCCGGACTACGCCATCGTTACCTGGGACAAGTCGAGTGATACATTCCGCAAGGATATGTATCCGGAGTATAAGGCTCACCGTATAAAGCAGCCCGAGGATCTTTATGCCCAAATTCCGACCACGCATGAGCTCGTCGACGCTCTCGCCTTGCCATGGATCGAGCTCGATAAGTACGAGGCGGACGATATCATCGGTACTTTGGCGCGACAGGCCGAGAAACGTGGTGATTTAGACATAATTATCGCGACCGGCGACAAGGATCAGCTTCAGCTTGTCGACGAGAACACGGTGGTTGATATCTTTAATCCGCGCGGTACCGAACCGACTCGTTATGATCTGGCAAAGATGCAGGAGCGATACGGCATGACGCCGGCGCAGTTTATCGATTACAAAGCGCTGGTGGGCGACAAGAGTGATAATATCCCCGGCGTTGCGGGCATCGGGGATGTCGGTGCGCGCAAGCTCATTGCCGAGTACAAGACGCTCGACGGTATTTACGATCATCTGGATGAGATTTCGGGTAAGACGGGCGAGTATTTGGCCAAGAGCAAGGAGATTGCCTACCTGTCGCATGAACTTTCCCGCATCGTCCTCGATGCCCCGATCACCCTGGATCTTGAGCCGGCGCGGGTCGGTAATTTTGACCGCCAGCATATTCATAATCTATTTCGTCGTCTGGAGTTTCGTTCGCTCCTTGCTAAGCTGCCGCCGGAGTTGGCCGTGCCGTCGGAGACGCCGTCTGACACGCCATCCCTGTTCGACGAAACCTTTGTCCCAACCCCCAAAGAGCGCAAGCACCTCGATAATGTCAGCTACACGGCGGTTACCACTAAGGCAGGCCTGGACGATCTGGCCAGGCAGCTAGCTAGTCAGAAAGTCTTTGCCTTCGATACCGAGACGACCTCGGTCGACACCTTCGAGGCTGAATTAGTCGGTATATCGGTAAGCTGGAAGGAGGGCGAGGCCTTTTATATTCCCGTCGGGCATAGCGATGGCAAACAGCTTGATCGATCACATGTGGTTGATGCCCTACGAGGCGTCTTTGAAGACCCTGCTATCGGTAAAGTCGGCCATAACATTAAGTTCGATATCGAGATGCTCATGCGGCAAGGGATCAACGTGGCCGGTGTTGCCTTTGATACCATGGTTGCGGCATTTCTGATTAATTCCTTAGGCCGATCGCAGTCGCTCGACGATCTTGCTTACAACGAGCTCGGCATCGAGATGATTCCGATCACCGAATTAATCGGCAAGAAGGGCAAGGACCAGATTAACTTCGATGCGGTGGCGATCGATACCGCTACAACCTATGCTGCCGAGGATGCGGACATTACCTGGCGTCTTTATATTCAACTCAAGGATGAACTCGAGAAGGAAGGTCTGGCCGAGCTCGGTGCTCAGATGGAGTGGCCGCTAATTACCATCCTGGCCGAGATGGAACTGACCGGGATAGAGCTTGATGTTCAATTTCTCAAGACCTTTGCTAAGCGGCTAAATGAGCGAATCGGCAAGCTCAAGGCAGACATCTACGACCTGGCGGGCGAGGAGTTTAATCTCAGTTCTCCGGCTCAATTGGCGCAGATTCTTTACGGGCGACTCGGATTATCGACTAATGGCTTAAAAAAGGGAAAAACTGGCTTCAGTACTGCAGCTGGCGAGCTCGATAAGCTGCGTGATACGCACCCGATTATACCCCTGCTGATGGAGTTTCGCGAGCACGAGAAGCTGCGCAGTACTTATGTAGAGGCGCTGCCGGATATGGTCAAGAGCGACGGCCGCATTCACACCAGTTTTAATCAAACAATCGCGCAGACCGGCCGGCTAAGCAGTACCAACCCGAACCTGCAGAACATCCCTGTCCGTACCGAGCTAGGCCGCGAGATCCGCACTGCTTTCGTTGCGCCGAAGGGCCGGGTCTTGGTAAGCGCTGATTATTCGCAGATCGAGCTTCGCGTGGCGGCGGCTTTGGCCGATGACCAGGATATGATCGATACTTTCAAAAACGACATTGATCTACACCAACAGACAGCCGCCGAGCTCTATAACGTGCCGTTGGATCAAGTTACCAAAGACCAGCGCGGTGCCGCCAAGACGATCAACTTCGGCGTTCTCTACGGAATGAGCGCCCATGGCCTAAGCGTTGCCACGGGTATGGATCAGAAAGAAGCCGGGGATTTTATTAAACGTTACTTCGAGGTCCGTCCTAAATTAGCCAAATACATTGAGGACACCAAGAAGTTCGCCTACGACAATGAGTATACCGCTACGTTGTTCGGGCGTCGTCGTGCCTGTCCCGAGATACGCAGTAGTAACTTTCAGATTCGCAGCAGCGCCGAGCGCATGGCCGTCAACGTGCCGATCCAAGGTACGGCCGCCGATATCTACAAGCTGGCCATGATCGCCGTTCATGCCAAGCTAGACAAAGATTCGAAATTATTACTGCAGATCCATGACGAGCTGATCGTCGAGACAGTTGCGGATAAAGGTGAGGCCGTGGCCAAGCTGCTTAAAGAGACGATGGAATCAGTCTACGACCTCGGCCTTCCGTTGGCGGTGGATGTTGCGGTGGGTAAGAACTGGGGCGAGCTTTAGTCCCTCAACTTCGCCGGCTCGTTCAAGAATATCGACCGGGTAGACGCCGTTAAAGCAGGCCGTTGAAAAGACTTCGGCACGACGGCCGGTGGCTCTGATCATACCGTCGTATGAGAGGAAGCCGAGACTGGTTGCACCAAGGTGGTCGCGGATCTCGGGTATGGTCATAGTGGCGGCGATGAGCTCATTTTGACGCGGCGTATCGATGCCGTAGAAATCCGGGTATTTGATCGGCGGCGAGCAGCTCAGTAGATGAACTTCGACGGCACCTGCTCCATAGAGCATCGAGACGATCTGGCGCGTTGTCGTTCCTCGGACGATCGAGTCGTCGATCACAACAACCGACTTGCCCATAATACTTTCGGGAAGAGGGTTTAGTTTCATGCGTATATCACGCTCTCGCAGTGCCTGAGTCGGACGTATAAAAGTACGATGTATATAGCGATTTTTAATTAGGGCGTGCTCAAACGGAAGCCCGAGTGCCTGGGCGTAACCAAGAGCCATCGGGATAGACGAGTCAGGAACCGGAATAACGACGTCGGCTTTGATCGGGTTTTCTTTCGCTAGCTCGCGACCCATCTGCATACGAACGTCGTTGACGCGCCGACCAAGCAGGAGTGAGTCCGGCCGGGCAAAGTAGACAAACTCAAAGATATCGAGTCTTTGCTGACCTTCTGCCAGCTGCCGGTCGCTTAGGCCGTTATTATCTACTATCACCATTTCGCCTGGCTGAATCTCGCGCAGGTAGGCTGCCCCGACGGCATCAAGAGCGCACGTCTCCGATGACACCACGAAGCCTTCTTCGAGCCGGCCCAGAGCGAGCGGACGAATACCGTAGGCGTCACGAAAAGCAACCAGGGCATCATTGGTCATGGCGACGCAAGAAAAAGCCCCCGTAAAGAGGGGGTAAGCTGCCTGCACGGCATCGGCTAGGTTTCGTCCGTGCTCGAGGTAGTAGTTGATGCTGGCCGCCATCATAGCCGAATCGTTGAGTTCGTCGTGCTCAATGCCATGTTTTGTCAAGAATGCCTCTAGGGCGGTCGTCGAGGGTAGGTTGCCATTATGGGCAAAGGCCATCGTACGGGACTTATTTATAATCGGTTGGCCGTGTTGGTCGCGTGATCCGCCGGAGGTTGAGTAGCGGTTATGACCGATCGCAATATGACCGGTAAGACGTTCGAGATCCTCTTCCTGGTAAGCCTGTGCTACTAGACCGGACTTTACATGATCGACGATCCTCTTACCGTCGCTGGCGGCGATGCCGGAGCTCTCTTGCCCCCTGTGCTGAAGCGCCCACAGACCGTAGTAGGCTAAACGCGACGCTTCCAGCTCCGCTGGCCCGTACACCCCAAAGACGCCGCACTTTTCCTTAAGGGCCATACGCCCCAGCCCCTCGTTTATTAACACTATAGTAGCATAACCACCATCGATTTGGCGGTATAGCGTAAACTATTATCATGCCCGAACTACCCGAAGTTGAAACCATCCGTCGCGGTCTTGAGCTGGGTCTTACCTCGCAGACGATTAAGTCCGTCGAGATTCTTTGGTATAAAAGTTTTCCGGTGCCGGCGGATCTAATTCAGCAGATCGTTAGAGGCGCAACGGTGAGACACCTCGATCGGCGAGCCAAGGTACTCATTATCGAACTTGATAATGACTATTCAATGCTGTTTCATCTCAAAATGACCGGCCAGTTGGTTCTAGAGAAAGCCGATGGCGAGCGCTTTGCCGGGGGACATCCAACCAAAAGCATGCGCGATTCCCTGCCCGACAGATCAACCAAAGTAATCTTTGATCTCGAGTCCGGCGATCGCCTCTACTTTAACGATTTTCGTAAGTTTGGCTGG
The DNA here is from genome assembly GCA_027449805.1 of bacterium. GTDB lineage: Bacteria > Patescibacteriota > Saccharimonadia > UBA4664 > UBA4664 > DAIDKY01. The sequence continues at coordinate 10,386 of DAIDKY010000010.1, read as the reverse complement.
ATTAAGCTCGTCCCGACCGCCGAGATCGGGTATGATCCCTTGGTGGCGCGTCTCGGGCCGGAACCGTTGAGCATCGACTTTACCTTAGCGGGTTTTCGCCAGCAGCTAAATCGGCATAAAGGCAGCGCGATCAAGCCGACCATTCTCGACCAGTCGACCGTCTCCGGGGTCGGCAATATTTACGCTGACGAGTCGTTGCATATGGCCAGGATCCATCCATTACGGCTATCGGGATCTCTTACAACGGCTGAGAGTAAGAGACTGTTTGAGGCCATAAAGACGATCATCGCGCTAGGAATTGAACACGGCGGGACGAGTTTCTCTGCGTACGTGAACGCCCTTGGGGGCAAGGGTGACTATCTTGAGCACGCCCGAGTTTTTCGTCGCGAGGGACAGGCCTGCCCGGTATGCGGGACGATTATTAATAAGATCCGTGTAGCCGGGCGCGGAACGCACTTCTGCCCCAAGTGCCAGCTGGAGCCAAAGGTTTAAGTATGGACATTGCAGAATATATGTCAAAAGATCATATTGTGTACGCATTATGTCTTTTGGACACATATTCTGCGATATGCTATCGCTCAGGTTACACGGTACAATCACAGCTATGATCTTCTTCTTTTACGGACCCAATGCCTACGCTGCTCGCCACGAGATCCATCGTATGACAGAAGCCTACATTAAAAAGACCGGTTCTGATCTTGGCTTCGAGCGTCTAGACGGTTCCAATTTAACCTTAAGGGAACTCCAGGCCAGCCTCCAGGCCAGCCCTTTCCTGGCCACTAGCCGGCTTGTCATTATCGATGATTTTGGCAAAGTTAAGGTAACTGCCGAGGCATTGGAGCAGACTTTGGCTGTAATACCCTCGACCACAGTGGCTGTCTTCTACGACCCCGAGGTTGATCAGCGTACGGCCTACTTTAAGACGATGCACAAGGTCGCCCGGGCAGTAAAGTTCGAGGCTATGACGAGCTCGCAGTTGGTCGCGTGGGTTACTAACGAAGTTAAACGTCTAGGTGGTTCCATCGACCGGTCAGCGGCGCAGGCACTTATAGCTTCTGCAGGGGAGGACCAGTGGCGCCTCAGCGGCGAGATCAATAAGCTCGTGAACTACCAAACCAAGATCACTCCAGAGACGATCTCATTGCTCGTTGTGCCGACCCTTAATCAGTCGATCTTTGATCTCGTCGAGGCGATGACGGCCGGTCGGGGCAAGGCCGCCTTGAGCGCCTATCACGAGCTCTTGGCAGAGCGTACCAACGAAATATACCTCCTTACCATGGTGATCTGGCAGTTGCGTAATCTTCTCTTGGCGCGAACGGCAGTGGGTTTGGCGCCGAATGATTTGGCCAAAGTGGCAGGGATGAGTCCATATGTTGCCGGAAAAGCCATGCAGGCGGCAAGGTCGTTCGACGAGAGCACTCTAAAACAAGCCTTCTTGGCCGCGACCGAATGCGAGTACCGGATTAAGAGCGGTTTGGAGCCGGCTCAACCGGCCGTTGAGCGACTAATTTTGGAGGTTGCGACTAAGCGCTAGCCCTGTCGTCGGCCTGCTTGATCTCCTCGAGCAACGTTTCGAGATCGCTCACTAGCTGGGATATCCCTTGGAGTTCACCCTTGGCTAGCCAGGCGTTGCCGGGCGTGGTAGCGTAGTCACGGAGCGTTTGAGCGCGTTCCTCGACCATCTGGCAGAGCTCAAGACAACGACCCCGTAAGGGGTCGAGTGGTTGGCGGGATGATTTCGACATAGATCGGCTAGTTACTTAGTAGTCGGCTTCTTTTTGGTGGCTGGTTTCTTGGCAGCAGCAGTCTTTTTGGTGGCAGCAGCCTTCTTGGGAGCGGTAGCGACGGCTTCGGTGCCCTCTTTCTTTACGGCCTTCTTGGGGGCGTGAGCCTCTAGGCTGCGCTGGCTGGCCTTAACTAGGCGGCTCTTGCGGCGGGCGGCCGTGTTCTTGTGGAGGGTGCCTTTCTTGACCGCGCGGTCAATCTCGCTCTGAGCCTCGCGCAGCTTCTCGGCCGTGAGCTTGGCATCACCAACCGCCGCGGCGTCGAGGACGGCACGGGTCTCGTTGTGGATGGCTCGCTTGACCTGCAGGTTGCGGGAACGGCGTACAGCCGACTGGCGAGCTCGCTTCATTGCTGATTTGATGATAGGCATAACGAGAGTGACTATACGCGAGTTGAGGGGAGTTGTAAAGGCTCAAAGGAGACTTTAATGTAATCCTTACGCTTACAAGCTTGACAAAATGCTTGAATTACGGTATATTCAATTATTGTGAATCCAGATCTAACCCCCAAACAGCAGACTTCCGAGGCGATTCGCCAGGCGGAGACCATCCTGATCATTACGGGCCAGCACCCGAGCATCGACCAGGTGGCTTCGACGATGGCGCTCGCCAGCGTTTTGCGCAAGTTTGGCAAGAAGGTCACCGCCCTAATCTCGGACAGCCTGCCTCAGCAGGTGAGCTTCCTCGAGACCGGCGAGTTGGATCGTAATCTGTCAGGTCTACGAGACTTCATCCTTAAGGTCGACGTTACCAAGGCCCAGGTTGATAAACTTCGTTACGAGGTTCAAGACGACAAGCTAAAAGTCTATATTACCCCTTATAAGGGCAGTTTTGCTCCCAGCGACGTAACCTTTGACTACGGTTCGTACCGCTATGACTTGGTTATCGTTCTCGGTGTGCCGACGCGCGCCCGCATTGACCGCGTCTACGCCGATAATCCGTCGTTGTTCTCCAACCTGCCGATCGTTAACCTCGACTTCCATCGTAGTAACGAGCAGTACGGTGCAATTAACTTGATTGAGCCGATGGCCTCGAGCCTGGCCGAGATCCTGGTTGCCCTAGCCGAGAGTCTGCAAAACGGTATCGTCGATGAGCAGATAGCTACGGCCTTACTTACTGGATTAATGGCCTCGACCGACCGCTTTACGGCCACTCATACGACCGCTAAGTCGTTGACTGTGGCTGCTCAGCTGATGGCAGCCGGAGCCAAGCAGCCCAACATCGTACGGGCGCTCTTTCGTGATAGCCGTGATAACCGATCGTCGCAGCCGCGTTCGCAGCAACCGGCACAACCGACTCAGCCGGTGCAGGCTCCCGTTGAGGAGCTTCATGGCCCGATCGCCGCTGAACCTAGTCCGGAGCCGATCATCGATCCCGGCCACGTTGAACTGATGCCCGAGATCGCCGACTTTACTGCCGCCGCCGAGATTCTGCAGAAGCCGACGGAGCAGTGAACGGCCTCCTCTTAGTCGATAAACCCCTTGGAATAACCTCCTTCGACGTCATTCGCCGTCTGCGCCGCCAGACCGGAGTGCGAAAAATCGGTCATGCGGGAACGCTCGACCCTTTAGCCACCGGCCTCATGCTGATGCTGTTTGGATCTGCCTGCAAACAGGCAATGTCTTTGACCAAGCTCGATAAACGCTACCGCGCCGAACTCACCCTGGGTGCCAACAGCACCACCGGAGACGCCGAGGGCGAGAAGCTAGCCGTGTCAGACCGCGTACCTACTAAAGACGAGGTTATTGCGTCTCTCGCTAAGTTCCGCGGCGAGATCACTCAGACCCCGTCGATTTACTCGGCCATTAAGATAAACGGTCAAGAGGCCTACAAGCATGCTCGGGCCGGACGTGAGGTTGATATGCCATCGCGTCAGGTGACGGTACACGAGCTAGAGCTGATTAGTTACGACTATCCGATCATCAAGCTTGATGCCAAGGTCTCGAGCGGAACCTACATCCGCAGTCTAGCCGAGGATCTCGGGGCAGCTCTAAAGACAGGCGCCTATCTGAGCGGACTCGTCCGCACTGAGGTGGGGGAGTATAGCCTGGCTGACGCGGTCGCGCTTGATGGCAGCGACGCAGAGACCGTGAGCTCCCGTATCGTTGATCTTTCTTCCTGAATATTAGTGAATTTCTGCGAATTTTTTGCAAAAAAACGCAATATTGCAGAATGGTGTCCTACTTACCGCTTAGCCTACTTGAACTCAACCCTGATTAATGCTAGTATTGGGGACGATATGTTAAACCTAGACTCAAAAACGAAAGTCATTTCTGGGCTTCAGACACACAAAAAGGACACCGGCTCGCCGGAAGTTCAGATTGGTATCTTTACTGCCCAGATCAAAGAGCTGACCAAGCATCTGCAGACTCACAAGAAAGACGAGCACTCTCGTCGTGGTCTTCTAAAGATGGTCAGCAAGCGTCGTTCGCTGCTCGACTACTTGAACAAGAAAGATCCTGCTCGCTATCAGGATGTGATCAAGAAGCTCGAGTTGCGTCGCTAGTCATCCGGACGAAGCAGAGGGCCGTTACGACGACCTTCAACTGCGATCATGATGACATTAAAGGAAAGGATGTACGTGCAGCACGACATCGCTGAGTTCACCACTGAATTCTGTGGGCGGGAGATCACAATTGAGACCGGCAAGATGGCCTTCTTGGCCGATGGTGCCGTGACCGTTCGATACGGGGATACCATCGTCCTCGGGACCGCCGTGGTTTCGAATCAGCCGCGTCCCGGAATCGACTTCTTCCCCTTGATGATCGATTACGAGGAGCGGATGTACGCCTCGGGTAAGATTTCCGGCTCGCGTTTTATTAAGCGCGAAGGCCGCGCCAGCGAGCATGGTACATTGACGGCTCGCCTTATCGATCGCCCCATCCGACCGCTCTTTCCCAAGGGCTATCGTCATGATGTTCAGGGTGTCGCGACGGTTCTGTCGGCGGATCTCGTTTACTCGGCCGACGTTCTCGGCATGGTCGCTATCTCTACGGCCTTAATGCTCTCGGGGGCACCATTTGAAGGTCCCGTAGCGGGTGTCCGCATTGGACTCATCGACGGTGAACTCATCGCTTTCCCAACGACCGAGCAGATGAAGGTATCCAAGTTGGATCTAGTTGTAGCCGGTACGGAAGACGCCATTATGATGGTAGAAGCCGGCGCCGAGGAAGTTGATGAGGCAACTATGCTTAAGGCTCTTGAGTTTGGCCATAAGTCCATCCAACCGCTAATCGAACTGCAAAATAAGATCGTTAAGGAACTCGGCGTCAAGACTAAGACTTTCGAGCTTGATAAGCCGGATGCAGATTTAGTCGATGCCATTATGAAGTTTCTCGATGGCAAGCTTGGTACGGCCGTACGCCACGCCGATCAGTATCAGCGTCATGACGCCATTAAAAACCTTGAAGGCGAGGTTGTTGAGCAGTTCGGCAGCGACTATGACCATGCCGATATCGAGGTTGCTTTCCGGAGTGTCATTGATCAAGAGATACGCCGCGCAATTCTCGTCGACGGTGTTCGTCCCGACGACCGCAAGACAACCGAGATCCGCCCGATCTCGAGTCAGGTTGGTCTTTTGCCGCGGACTCATGGATCAGCCTTGTTTACTCGTGGGACTACCCAGGTGCTCAATGTTACTACTCTGGCCTCGACCAGTTACGCGCAGCTTGTCGATACCATGGAAGAGGATACCTCTAAGCGTTATATGCACCACTATAACTTTCCGGGTTACTCGACGGGGGAGACGCGACCAATGCGTTCGCCCGGACGCCGCGAGATCGGCCACGGCGCCTTGGCCGAGCGAGCTCTCTTGCCGGTTATTCCCTCGGTCGAAGACTTCCCGTATACGATCCGCACCGTTTCTGAGGCGATCTCGTCTAATGGTTCTACCTCGATGGCATCGGTCTGCGGCAGCACCCTGAGCTTGATGGATGCTGGCGTACCCCTGCGCAAGCCCGTCTCCGGTATCGCTATGGGGCTCATCACCGATGGCGACAACTTCGTCATCTTGAGCGACATTCAAGGCGCCGAGGATTTTGCGGGCGACATGGACTTTAAGGTTGCCGGTACCGAGGATGGTATAACTGCTCTTCAAATGGACATTAAGGTAAAGGGTATTACGCCCAAAATTATGGCCAAGGCGCTCGAACAGGCCAAGGCCGGCCGCGCCTTTATTCTGGGCAAGATGCTCGATGTCCTGGCCGCTCCTCGCCCCGAGGTTGCTCCTCATGCGCCGCGTATCTCCAAGCTGATGATCAGCCCGGACAAGATCCGCGAGGTCATCGGCAAGGGTGGCGAGACGATTAATACGATCATTGCAGAGACGGGTGTCGAGATCGACATCGAGGATTCGGGCCTGGTCATGATTGCTTCGACTACGGCCGAGGCTGCTCAGGCGGCTATCGATATGATCCAAGGGATCGTGGCTGAGCCCGAGATAGGTACCATCTATACCGGAACGGTCGTTAAGGTTATGGATTTCGGTGCCTTCGTGAACATTCTCCCTGGTCGCGACGGTTTGGTCCACGTCTCGCAGCTAGCTGATCACCGTGTGGAGCACCCGAGCGACGAGGTCAAGGTTGGCGACCGAGTCAAAGTTAAGTTGACCGAGATCGATGCCCAGGGTCGCCTCAATTTGAGTATTAAAGCTGCCAAGTAGGACTCCCTCGTCCTGCTCAGAATAGTAGCCTCGGCTACTGTCCTGAGTGAAGTCGAAGGATTTAGTACAACTTGAGGGTAAATTGGATAAATCAGCCGAACTAGCTAAGGTCGCCGCCGACCTGGAAAGAGCAGGCGTTACTGCAAATTTGCGTGCTACTACTACACAGATGGTCCCAGGAGCCGGCAACCCCGATGCGCAGATCATGTTTATCGGCGAGGCGCCTGGTGCCAATGAGGATCATCTCGGCCAGCCCTTTGTGGGTGCTGCCGGAAAGTTTCTCGATAGCATGCTCGCCGAGATTGGTCTGAGTCGTGACGACATTTACATTACGAACATCGTGAAGTATCGTCCACCGGCCAATCGCGACCCTCGTCCTGAGGAGATAGCCTCAAGCCTCCCGTACCTTAAGCGCCAGATCGGCATCGTCCAGCCCAAACTGATCGTTTTTCTCGGTCGGCATTCAATGAACGCCTTCTTCCCCGAGCTCAAGATTGGCGAGGTTCATGGACAGATCATAAAAGACGCCGGTCAGGCATATCTGCCGCTCTATCACCCCTCTTTCGGGCGTTATCCGAGAAACCGCCAAACCGTCCTCGACGACTTCAAACTCATCCCAGCCATTATTAAGAAACTAACTAACAATTAAGGAAAACAATATGGAAACTAATAATCCAACTCCTAAACCAGCGAATCCCGGATCATCGGCTAAGCCGAACCCGCGAAACGCAAATAACAATAATCAATCACGCGGACTGCGCCCCCAGGGCGGGCCTAAGCGTTCGGGCGGCAACCGCGACCGCGACCGTCGCCGTCGCCAGGGTCAGATGATGCCTAGCCACACCGATCTACTGCCGTCGATCGACAGCGTACCGGTTAACAAGAGCCTCTATAACGGTCTTGGCGGTCTACAGCAGGTAAAAGCTAAAAGCGGCGCACCAAAGAGCGATCGCGGGCCGGCCAACCAGGCTGCTTCTCGACAGACCAAACTGCGAATCATGCCGCTCGGCGGTCTCGGCGAGATCGGTAAGAACATGACGGCCATTGAGTATGGCAACGATATAATTATCGTCGATATGGGCTTCGGCTTCCCCGAAGACAACCAGCCCGGCGTCGATTACATTATTCCCGACGTAACCTATCTTGAGCGCAATAAGCACAAGATCCGCGGTATCGTGATTACTCACGGCCACATGGACCACATCGGTGCTTCCGGCTACATGATCCCCAAGTTCCCGGTGCCGATCTATGGATCGCGCCTGTCTCTCGGCATGGTCGCCAAACAGATCGAAGAATTTAAGATCCAAACACCTCAGTTTGTCGTCCTCGACCCGGAGAAGCACGAGCGGGTGCAGCTTGGTAACAGCTTTAACATTGAGCTCGTCCGCGTGACTCACACCATCTCGGACTCCACCGCCGTGGCTATCCGCACCCCTGTCGGCGTGGTCGTTCATACCGGCGACTGGCGCCTAGATCCCGACCCGCTAGACGGCAAGCAGATGGATCTTGACCGCTTTAAGGCGCTCGGTGACGAAGGTGTACTCCTGCTTATGAGCGACTCGACCAACTGTGACCGTGTCGGGCGCACCCCGAGTGAGCGTGTGGTCGAGCCGACTATTACCGATCTCTTTGGCCGCGCCGACGGGCGAATCATCATCTCGACATTTTCGAGTTCGGTTACTCGCGTACAGTTGATCATCAACGCTACTCACGCCGCCGGCCGCAAGCTGGCATTGGTCGGCCGTTCGATGCTCTCGACGATCGAGCTCTGCGTCAAGATGGGCTACCTGAGCGTCCCTCAGGGGCTCCTCATTAAGGTGCAAGATACCGCTAACCTGCCGGCCAACCAGGTCGTCATACTCTGTACCGGGTCCCAGGGCGAGGAGAACTCCGCACTGTCGCGTATGTCGACAGGCGATCACCAGCACGTCAAGATTAAGCCCGGCGATACCATCATCTTTAGCTCGAGTGTTATTCCGGGCAACGAAGTACCGATCGTTCGTCTGATCGACAATCTGATGCGCGAGGGCGCTCGTGTCTACGCGCGTGCTACCGAGGCTCTAGACGGTCACGGACCATTGCACGTGTCCGGTCACGCTTCTCGCGATGATGCGGCCGACCTGATCAACCTGGTTAAGCCCCAGTTTTACATGCCGATTCACGGCGAGTTCCACCATCTGGTGCGTAATGCCGAGGTTGCCATCGAGAATGGCGTAAAGCGCGAGAATTGTTTCGTCATGGATAATGGCGACGTTCTCGAACTGACCGAGAAGACCGCTGAGCGTGCGGGCCGCATTCCGGCCGGTATGGTCATGGTTGATGGCTCCGGCATCGGCGATGTCGAAGGCGTCGTCCTGCGCGACCGGCTCGCCCTTGGCGGCGAAGGCGTCTTTATGGTTGTAGCAACCATCTCGCGCAAAACCGGCCGCCTCATCTCTAGCCCCGACATCATCTCCCGCGGCTTCATTTACATGAAGGATAACGAGGAGCTGATCAACAAGGCTCGCGGCGTCGTTCGCTCGGTTTTTGAGCAGCGCAATCCCAACGAGCCGATGGATTGGAGCAAGATGAAGCTCAAGCTACGCGACGAGGTCGGCGACCTTCTCTACAACCAGACCAAGCGCAACCCGATGGTCTTGCCCGTTATTAACGAGGTTTAAGATCAGTATCAAATGAGGCCCGTGAGGGCCTTTTTTGTATCCAGATTTTCGGTACTCACCTCAGAATCGACGTATAAATCCAGTTTTATAGGTCTCTACGGCTTAGTTTTGAGCAAATAATCCAGCGGGGTTATAAACCACAGTTTATATATGGTTTTGAAAGAGGTGACTAAAACCTGTACTAAGGGGTGGCGGCTGCTCCTTGCAACAACTAAGCAAAAGAGGTATAATATAGACAATATGCCTAAGAAAAAGCGTCGCTCCACCTCTACTGCCTCACGAACCTCCGCCAAGAAGCGGACATCGACGCGCAGGACTACGCCTACGCCGGGTATCTCGGCCGAGGCATCGCGAGAAATATTAGCCGTAATTCTCGCAGCTCTGACGTTGCTCCTCCTCTTTGCGGTATTCGGTTTCGGCGGTTCGCTCGTAACCAGTCTCTTCCATGGTCTGCGGGTTGTCTTTGGTTACGCTGCTTACTTGCTGCCTCTTGTTACCGGTCTACTTTCCTACATGCTGTTTCGGGCATCGCTTTACGAGGTTAGGGCGACTACCTATATTGGATTTCTTGGTGTCATGCTGTCGCTGGCCGGTCTTTGCCACATCGGCGTGGCGTCGGGTGATGGTTTAACCACCGCTGAAGCCGGCCAGGGCGGCGGATTTATCGGTTATGGCATCTCCCACCTGATGTTGAACGTACTGAACGTCGCTGCCTCTAGCGTTATCCTTGCTGCTATCCTAGCTATCTGTATCATTCTGGCTGCTAACGCCCGTATCGGATCAATCTTTGCCCCAATTGCCCAACTATTTGGTAAGAATGAGAAGGATGACGAGCCGGAGCTTAAGGTTAACGAAGCCATCAAGGGCGATGATCTTAAGGTTAATAACAACACCACTCCTGCAGCCTTGCCGATCCGAGGTACGATCGGCGGCGAGAGCAAGAAGCCTGCCAAGGGCGAGGACGCCCTTACCATGAGCAACGACGCCGATTGGGTACCGCCGAGCATGGATCTGCTCAAGAACACCAGTACTAAGGCGGACGCGGGGGATGTTAAACGGAATGCGGGAGTAATTAAGGATACACTCGAGAGTTTCGGTATTAACGTGCACATGGGCGAGGTCAATATCGGCCCGACCGTAACGCAGTACACCTTTACGCCTCCGTCCGGGGTGAAGCTTAATAAGATTACCGGCCTCGACACCAACCTGGCACTGTCTCTGGCGGCTCATCCGATCCGTATCGAGGCTCCGATTCCAGGCAAGAGCGCTGTGGGCGTTGAGA
>DAIDKY010000009.1 GCA_027449805.1 bacterium | reverse complement strand
TTTAAGTTTTTGGTCTCGGTGCGGGTACCAAAATCAGACTCTCCGACCAAACGAACGCTGACGTTTACATCGAAACGCATATTGCCGTAATAGAGATTGGCATCGCTAACTTCGGCATAACGCACGATATTATAGAGCTCCTGGGCGTAGGCCTTGGCTTCGGCTGCACTGCGCATATCTGGTTCGGAGACGATCTCGACCAGCGGCGTCTCCGCGCGATTCAAGTCGACCAATGAATGATCGGAGCCTTCGGGATGAGTCAGTTTACCGGCGTCGCCTTCCAAATGCGCGCGAGTTATCCCAACCTTAACGATGCGATCATTAAGGGGAAACTCGATACCGCCCAAGCCTACAATCGGTTGGTCGAACTGAGTAATCTGGTAACCCTTCGGCAAGTCCGGATAGAAGTAATTCTTACGATCAAACTTGGTACGACGCCCGATCTCAGCGTTCAAAGCCAGACCGAGGCGCACTGCCAGCTCCACGGCGCGTCGATTCAATACCGGCAAGGTACCCGGCATCCCCATGCAGACCGGACATATATGAGTATTTGGAGCTGCTTCACGGGCGTCGTTATCACAGCTGCAAAATAGCTTAGTCTTAGTCGCAAGTTGAACATGGCACTCGATGCCGATGACAACTTCGTATTCATCGCGCAAAGATTTATCCATTAAAGTGCCCCCAGATCTTTTAGACCGCGTTCAAAACCTCGCAAAGCCTCGTGAACCTGGCTTGCAACGAGATCGAATCCAACCTCGTGGGCCAAGGCGTTGCGCAGCTTGTGAGCGCTCCATACGGCGTTGCGGTCGCTCAGCTTAGACTGGGCCGCACGCAGCCGATCGGCCATTGTTTCGCCGGGATAACCCTGCGCCTTCATCACATAGTCGAACAGCTTGTCGGCCTCGGAGACAGCCTGGCGCAGTCCGTTGCCGCCTGTCTGGCTCATTGTCTGAATCGTTGCCCATCGCTCGGCCACAAGCGCCCGATCGAGATGGCTGCGATAAGTCTTCTTGCTCTTACGAGTGTCATGACTACCAGCTCCGGTTACGGCTCCGGTAATAATGACGCCGTAGAGGAGAAGCCCGCCGACAAAGGCAATGATCAGGATAGCCAAAGTCATAGCAGCTCCTCGACGGCGTTGGCAAATGGCAGTAAATCAGTTTCTCGCCTCTGGGGAGCCATCAGCTGAAGACCATAAGGTAGTTTGTTTATCTCTCCTAGCGGTATCGAAATCGACGGGATACCAACGAGGTTGGCCGATACCGTCATAATATCGTTTAGATACATAGCAATCGGGTCGTTAACCTTGGCGCCGAGTTTAAAGGCCGGCGTCGGCGCTGTCGGACCAAGGAGAAAATCAAACTTGCCAAAGACCGCGTCAAACTCGGCGATAAGCTTGGTTCGCACCGACTGCGCTCGCTTGTAATAAGCATCATAGTAGCCGCTTGATAAGACATACGTACCGATCAAAATACGACGTTTAGCCTCGGCCCCGAAACCCTCCTCGCGGCTAAGGCGATAGGTCTCCTCAAGATTCTCGGCTTCGGGCGCAGAGTATCCGTACTTAACACCGTCGTAACGCGCCAAATTGCTCGATACCTCAGCGGGAACCAGAATGTAATATGCGGCAAGGGCCAACTTTACCGCCGGCAGACTGACCACTTCGACAACCGCGCCCTTGCTTTTCAATAGAGCGACGGTTTGATCGATACTTTTCTTAATTGATGAATCCAACCCATCGCCAAGGTATTCCTTGATCACTCCGATCTTCTGTCCCGAAAGAGTATACTCGATATCCGATAGTCGATACCCATCGTGCACCCGTTCAATCGACGTGGCATCTCGGTCGTCGCGGCCCGCTATCACATCTAACACGAGAGCCGCATCCGCCACGCGGTTGGTGATCGGACCGATCGAATCAAATGACGAGCCCATCGCAATGACGCCGTAACGCGGTACGAGACCGTATGTCGGCTTTAACCCGACGACGCCGCAGTAAGAGGACGGCTGGCGCAGCGACCCGCCGGTATCGGTTCCGATCGAAAAACATGCCTGGCCCAAGGCAACGGCAGCCGCTGATCCGCCGGAACTTCCACCGGGCACATACTCCGGATCGGCCGGGTTCTTGGAAGCGCCGAAATCTGAGTTTTCGGTTGAGGCGCCATGGCCGAAGGCGTCCAGATTAGCCTTGGCTACCATAACGGCGCCCGCCGCTTCGAGCCGCTCTATAGCAACAGCCTGATAAGGCGCTTTAAATGGTTCAAGGATATGACTGGCGGCCGTGGTGTGAGTATCGGCCGTGAGAAAGTTATCTTTGGCGATGTACGGGATTCCGGCCAGCGGTCCGATCGTTTCACCGGCGGCTATGCGATTATCTATAACCTTGGCCTGCTGGAGTGCCGTAGAACTGATCTCTAGCACCGTGTGGTAGTTTTCGGTCTCTTTTAGGCGCGCTAAACTGGCCTCAACCAACTCGGCTGAGGTCAACTTACCGGTTTGCACCTCGGCGGCCAGGTCAGCCAGAGGACGTTTTAGATCCACCGCCTTAGCCATTCATCACTCGCTTAACGACGATATAGCCGTCTTGCACCTGAGGCGCGTTGGCTAGGAGTTCATCTCGGTTTTGCGACGCACGTTTTACTACGTCGTCACGCAGTACGTTCTCCAGGCCGGTGACTTGATCGGTCGGCTCAACGCCTTCGATATCGACCGCCTGAAGCTGCTCGACGAAGTCAACGATGGCATCGAGCTCGCCAGCCAGGTTCTTCGCCTCGGCCGGCGTTACACCGATGCGAGCAAGTTTTGCGATCCGCTCGACTTCGTCTGTAGTTATCTTGGACATGGCTTAAGTATAGCAAAAGGAGGCTTGTTCTACCTACCGGCTTTAAGGGTCCTAGTCCACCAAGACAACTCATTGAGAGTCGTTTTGAGCGCTGCGGCCGGGCCGTAAGGCTTAGCTGCAACTTCGGCGTCCAGATTGCCGTCTTTATCAAGGACGTTTGAAAAATCCATTAATGCGACGGCTTCTGGCACGATGGCCGCCTTTGTTTCAATAAGAACCGCCTTGAGATGCTCCGCAGATCGCGCGCCGCCAACGGTACCGTAGGAGACGATCGCGGCAGGTTTCTTTGCTAATTGGTAATCCAAATAATCGATGGCGTTTTTTAACGCTCCGCTGATTGAATGATTATATTCCGGCGTCACAAAGACGTAGCCGTCTGCTTGGCCGACCTTGTCGAGCCATTTCTTGGCAGCAGTGTTCGGATTACGCTCCGGGTTATACCGCGGACTGATCGGTTCATCGAGTAGCGGCAAATTAAAATCAGCCAGATCGACCAACTCGACTTCAAAGTCATTGATCTCCTTTGCTCCGGCCTCGACCCACTTAGCGACTCGTTCGCCAACCCGTCCTGGCCGAGTTGTACCGAGAATAATCTGAATCTTCATGAAACCTCCTTTTATCTGTAGTTATACTTTAGATTGTAAAGCAATATGCTTTACTTAGTAAAGTGCTATAATGGGGATATTATGGAATTGACCAACAATAATGATTGCGGGATCACCAAAGCCCTCGAGATGATCGGGGGCAAGTGGACGATTCTGATTCTGCGCGATCTTATGTCGGGACCAAAACGTTTTAGCGAGCTGGAACGTTCGCTGACCGGGATATCGACGCGCACCTTGGCTCAACGCCTCGAAGAGTTAGCCAATGACGATATCGTGGTGCGTGATTGCAGCGGCGGCCCGACCCACCCGCTCTACTGCCTGACGAAAAAAGGCGAATCACTCCAGGAGATTCTTATCCAACTGCGCCGATGGGGCGATAGTTTAAGCCTTAAGCAACCGGCTTAGGGCCTCTTCGTCGAGTTGTTTAGTGCCGAGTTTTTCGGCTTTGGTAAGCTTAGAACCACCTGGATCATCTCCTACTACCAGAAATGTTGTGGCTTTAGTTACATTTTCTTGAATCGTTGCCCCAAGCGCTTCGAGCCGTTCTCCGACCATATCGCGCGAACCCATACTTAATGCTCCGGTAATAACAAAACTTTGGCCCTTAAGCGGCCCGGTCGGTCGTTTGCGGGCCTGCGGCACGACTCCCGCCTTGTCTAGTTTTGCTAAAAAGTTGCGGTGGCGATCGCTCGAGAGCCAGTCTGTTAAAGAAGCCGAAACAACCGGTCCAATACCGTCCACGGCATCAAGTTCATGAGGTTTGGCTTGGCGAAAGTGATCAAGCGAGCCAAAGAAGGCTGCCAGATCACGCGCTGTCTGCTGACCGACATGACGAATACCAAGTGCGTAGATATAACGGTCGAGAGTAATCGACTTGCGCGCCTGAATGCTATTGTATAGATTCTCGGCAGATTTTTGAGCGAACCGATCAACCGTAAGAAGTTGATCGACGGTAAGCGAAAAAACGTCTGCCGCGTCGGTGATAAGCCCAGCATCGAGCAGCGCATCGACCGTCTGCTCCCCCATGCCCTCGATGTCGTAGGCACCTTTACTAGCAAAATGGACGATGCGCCCCCGCTCGAGAGCAGGACAGTCAAAGTTAACGCAGCGCCAAACCGCCTCGTCGTCGCGCTTGGCGAGTTTATGGCCGCATACCGGACAATCTTTTGGCATTACAAAGACCTTCTCGCTCCCATCGCGCAGCTTTACGATCGGCTCGACGATCTCCGGGATAATGTCTCCGGCTTTTTGTAAAATTATGGTATCCCCGATCCGAATATCTTTGCGCGCGATCTCGCTCTCATTATGAAGCGTTGCCAGGCCGACCGTAGTTCCTGCTACCTTAACCGGCTCCAAAACTGCAAAAGGTGTCGCCGCACCAGTACGACCGATCGAAATCATAATATCTTTAAGTATCGTAGTGGTCTGCTCCGCCGGATATTTAAAAGCAACTGCGCCCCGTGGCGCCTTGCCCACAATGCCCAAGCGCTCAAAATCGGCGTCGTCGTTAACGTTGATGACTATGCCGTCGGTAGCAAAAGGCAAATCATGGCGCTTATCCTGCCATTCATCGATAAAGTCCATTATCTGGTCGATGCCGCTCACGACCCGGCTATGCTGGTCAATAACGAAACCGACCGACTTCGCCAGCTCATGTTTGTCCTGGTGTCTCGTAACACCGTCGACCTCGGTTGCCAATTCATAAGCGATGAAACGCAAATGACGATCGGCTACCAGTCGCGGATCGAGTTGACGAATCGAACCTGCGGCCGTGTTGCGAGGATTGGCAAAGAGCGGTTTGCCAAGTTCTTCCTGGCGCTGATTGAGCTTCTCGAAATCAGCTTTATAGATTATGACCTCGCCACGCACTTCAAAGCGATCACGATAAACCGATGGCGCTACACCGCTATGATGCCGAAGTCGCAAAGGGATAGTATCCATCGTACGTAGACCGGCAGTTACGTCTTCGCCGACAAGACCATCACCGCGCGTCAGGCCGCGGCTAAAGACACCATTCTCGTAGATAAGCGTTGCGGCCAAACCGTCGAACTTCATCTCGGCATAGAACTCCTTGGGCGTATGGCCCAGAAGCTTGCTGATACGCCCTATCCAGGCTTCAACCTCGTCACGATCAAAGACATCATTTAGAGAAGTCATTCGAACCTGATGCGCAACGGCCGTCAGGCGTTCAAGTACGGCACCGGCAACACGCTGGGTCGGCGAGTCAGCCGTTATCAGGTCAGGATAGGCTTCCTCGAGCTTAGACAACTCATGTTTAAGCGAATCGGCGGCTGCCTCGCTCATAATCGACTCGTTTAAGACATGATACTTATAGCGATACTCATTAATCTCGTCCCGCAAACGCGCGATGCGAGCTGCGGCCTGATCGTGAGTCACGACTAAACCTCCGTCAGGACTCGATAGAGTCGATAGATATAGAGGGCACTAAACGGCCATATGACGAGGCTAAAGGACAGCTGCAAGAAGATAATAAAGATAACCGCATGCGTCGCGGCCGCTAACGTCACAAAGACAATTCCCGGAACGATCATCAGTAGCAGTATCCAGAGCACGAGCTGGGCGGCTCGGCGCGCCAGCGGCCAGAAATACCCGAGAGTAAGGCGCCGTATCGATTTAAGCGCAGCGATCGGCCACTCGTCGGTAATTGCAAGTCTTATAATGACCAGGCCGTAGCGCACCATCCAATAAAACGTAGGAATCGCTAGTAAGATCGCAAGTCCGCCGAGAATAAGTTGTACCGGCAACGGTGCCGTGCCGGTTGCGGTACTCGTTCCAAGACTATAGAGACTAAGGCCGACCGCTGCCGGAATCGACATAGCTGCGAGTACGACTAGTATAAGGATGAACCTCACTGCCATCGTTGAACCCTCGTAGTAGGCCTGACGCAGTTTCATTGAATCGTCTTTCTGTGCGTGCGTTACAGCCCAAATAAGCGCCGTTGTCATAAAGATCGAACCCAGATTCTCATACAGAATGGTCGTTGGGTCGCCCGCTATTACCGTAGCGAGGCTAATTAGGTTCGTCGGAACTGCAACAATACCCACAAGGAACAGATAGCGCCAGGGATGCAGGCCAAAATCACTAAGACTATCGCGAAATAACCTCCACCCGCCCGGAAAGATGATTGTCTTGGACTTCGTCTTAGTTCTCGCCTTGGTCTTGCTCATGGTTGTGTCTCCATTTTGTTTAGTCTGGCAATACGATCTTCGATCGGCGGATGTGTATCGAATAACTTCATCAAACTCTGGCCTGTCCCCTTACGACCTTTGAGCGGGTTGGAGATATAGAGTGAAGCGGTGGCTGTATTGGCCTGTTTGAGTCCGCGCGGATCCTGTGCAATCTTGGCTAATGCCTTGGCCAAGCCCTCCGGATAGCGGGTCAAGAGAGCCCCCGAAGCGTCGGCCAGATACTCGCGTTTACGCGAAACAGCCAACTGGATCATGATCGCCGCTATTGGAGCTAAGATCGCTCCGGCTATACCCAATGCCATAAATACCACGTTACCGGCGTTATTCTCCTCGTCGCCAAAACTACTCCAAAAAGTAATGCGCAAAAAGAGATCCGACAGCATTGCAACCACCGCGACAAGGACAACCACCAAAGCCATAAAACGTATATCATAGTTGCCGACATGCGACAGCTCGTGTGCAATGACGCCTTCGAGTTCATCCGGCTCCATGATCTCGAGCAATCCCGACGTTGCCGCCACGATGGCGTGCTTGGGATCGCGTCCGGTTGCAAAGGCGTTTGGCGACGAATCGTCGATAATATATATCTTGGGCATCGGCATCCCGGCGGCGATGGTCAGATTCTCCACCGTGCGGTAGAGCTGAGGCGCCGTAGAGCGCTCAACGGGCTTTGCCCCCGTCATCGCCAAGGTGATCTTGGCCGAGGCAAAATACGAAATTAAAGCATAGATAATGGCAAAACCGGCAATAAAGGTAAAGAGTCCGGGGTTGCCTAATGCTCGCGCCAGGACATAGCCAAAGAGACCAATAAAGACGACGAAACCAAGGACGAGCAAAATGCTGCGCCGCTTGTTTTGGGCTATCTGGCTATACACTCTCGGCGGTGGCCTCGACCGCCTGTGCCGGCTCGGCCGGCTCGACGGCTTCGGCTTCTTCGTTGTCGTTGTGAGATTCCGGCGTCGGAGCGACATGCACTTCGGCGAAAGCCGGCGACTCGGTACGAGCAATCAGCTCGTCGAGCTTCGTCTTTGACTCGGCGGTATCGAGAGCCGGATAAACTCGCTCGATCAATTCGAGAACGCTCTGCAAGCGCACGTAAGCGGTCTGTCGAGCGTTAGTACCGCTAATCAAATCACCGGCAATGGCGCTGGGAAGATCGACCATAAGGCTTTGAAGCGCTGTTATAAGACCGCTATTCTCCTGAGCCGGTAGTTCCTCGGTGAGCAAAGTTAACGGATGACCCAGCTCGATAGCGGCTCGCCAGCTATACGTCTCTCGATAGTCGTTGAGGGTCACGTGGTATCTCCTAGAACTTTACTGCTACCGGCTGATCAATCTCGGCCTGATTATCAACCCCGAAGAAGTCTCGCTTGGTAAAGCCAAAAGTACCCGCGACAAGACTGGTTGGGAATTTTTGCAGCTTTGTATTGTAATCACGAACATTGCCGTTGTAGAAGCGGCGCGAGGCTTGGATCTTGTCCTCGGTGTCGGTCAGCTGATTCTGTAAATCGAGGAAGTTCTGGTTGGCCTTAAGGTCGGGGTAAGCCTCACTGACGGCAAAGAGGCTCTTTAGGGTTCCTTCGAGCTGATTCTCGGCTTGCGCCTTGTCGGCTAAGCCTGTCGCGCCCATAGCTGCGGTGCGGGCCTTGGTGACGTCTTCGAAGACCGTCTTTTCGTGCGCAGCATAACCCTGGACAGTCGAAATAAGATTAGGGATTAAATCGTAACGACGCTTGAGTTGAACGTTAATATCACTCCATGCCTCATCGACTCGGTTACGACTGGTAACCAAACCGTTATACATGGCGATAAGCGTTAGTAGTAATAGGGCCAGAACAACGACGAGAACGATGACGGTAGCCGACATATTGATAATCCTTTTGTTGAGGTCAATTATACCATAAATGGTAGGCGGGGCGGGACTCGAACCCGCAAGCCGGTAAAGGCAGCGGATTTTAAGTCCGCCGTGTATACCATTCCACCACCCGCCCAAATGTATAAGGACTTGGAGGCGCCTACCGGAATTGAACCGGTGTACGCGGTTTTGCAGACCGCTGCGTAACCACTCCGCCAAGGCGCCGTACGTAACCGCTTTATTATACGCAAGGCTGCGAGGTTTACCAAACCAGATTTTTGTTGTTTTGTATTGACAACGTACATTTTTAGGAGGATAGTACTGCCACCCCCACATTTATAGGTGAAAATGTCAAATGGGCGACCATTCACAAATGTGTCTCTAGGCGAGATGTAGCTGCTCAGGTGAGTAGCATCTACGCCTCGTCTAGCTACACAACGAGGATCCTTATCCATTTACGATCAAAGGAGGGCATCGTTACAAGGCGGAACAGTAGTCTCCAAGCCATTGGGTTCTCCCTTTGGCACGAATGAAAAGGATGTACCGATGAAGCATCTCTCACAGCATCGACCGCGACGGCTCTTCGGAGTCATCGCTATCACCCTGGCAACAGTCGGCGCCGGAGTTGGCATCGCCAGCCCGGCACAGGCCGAGCCGCGGACACCAACCGCTGCCCAAGCGGCCGCAACCGTTGCATCATCGACGGCTGTTGCCCATCAGGTAGCGGGACTCGCCACGACAGGAGACCCGGGTAACACGCCTGCGGTCAGTACCTCGTCGACAGGAGATGTGTCGGCGGTGTCGCCACAGGGAACCAACATCGGCATCAAGCTCCCTGCCACGCCCAAAACCAAGTCGACGGTCATGGGGGCTGCCGTGTTGAGTTCCGCAGACCCGTCCGTTGCCGTCGTCGGCTCGACTACGGGCGGCGTTCAAGTGTCGCAAGACATTCTGAGCCCATCCGCACCGACCAGCTACAGTTACAGGCTGTCGCTCCCGGTCGGCTACCGACTCGTGCCTCAACCCAACGGAACCGTCGCCATCATGACGGGAAGCGGGGATGCGGCACCGGGACCAGCCAACACCATTGGCTGGATCGACCAGGCCTGGGCCGTGGATGCCAACGGCGTACCCGTAAGCACGACCTACAGCGTGAGAGACAAGACGCTCACGCAGACGGTCAGCTACACGAGTACGACGGCTTTCCCGGTAGTTGCCGACCCGACCGTCTCGTTCGGATGGCTCGTCTATGTCCACTGGTACCACAGCGAAGTCGCGGAGATCTCGTGGCTTGGGTACTTCACGGGCGCGGCGACCATCATGGGCTGGGCGTGCACCAAGATCCCGATCCCCTGGGTTGACCTGGCGTGCGCCGTCTACGTGGCGGTCTTCTTCGCCTACGCCTTCAACTGGATGCAGACCGCCTACCAACGCGGCGGCGGTCTCGTCATCGAGTTCGTCTACGGCGGGTCCTACTGGGGCCACATGTACGTCGGCGACAACTGGTCATGAAGGCGCCGATCAGACCAAGTACGAGAATCCTGGTAGTCATCGCTCTGTTAGTAATCTTTGCGGCGGCTGCCATCATTCCATCCAGCACGACTGGATCGCATTTCCACTTCAAGGTCTACCCGGTTGTCTGCACGACTCTCGCGGTCATCTATGTCATCACGACCACGAGTTTCCTCCGCAAGACACGCAGCAAGTCGCCGTCTAGCTGAGGCTAGACCATACGGGACGTGGCCGGCTCAGAGTTTCGACTTTGAGTCGGCCACCCCGTAATCATTACGGTGAAGGTTATTTATCCATCGCTCAAACCAGTTTAAGTTTGAGCACTGAAGTGATAATCTTAGCGGTTAATATGACGTATCAGCACAGCATCTTACTATGCGATCAACTCCTAAACCAACCAATATCATTGGTTAACTTGGGAGTTGCCCCGGACGCCTAAACGTCCGGGGAAATCCTTACCTTGGTACCGGCATCGGCCGCAGCCCCATTACATCGTGGGTGCTGTAGACCCGGTTTGTCCGCGGGTCTTGGCAGGGCATCCAACCCTCGTCGGTCTTGACCCTAAAGGCGATCGAGACCTTGATGTTCGGTCGGTTGATGGTCTGAAGCTCAGCGTGAACCTGGCCCGAAGGATAGGCAGCCTCAAGATCTTCACGATTACCTCGGAATAGAAGTTTAGGCGTCTTGACCCATAGGCCGCCCTTAATGACCTCCCGGATCCGAAAAACACCGAACTGGGTCTGCCGGAACTTCTCGATGGCATCGTCCCAATCGTCCTCGAACGTCCAGATTCTAGTCCGAAGCCCGCCTCGCTCGCTCTTAATTGGATAGAAGTAGAGCCGCGACCCTACTACGGGCAGACGTGACGAGATCGACATCGAACCCGAAGATCCAACCAGGACCTTGAGGTATGTGTCGATCAAACTGCTCATCTTGAGCAGATACGGCCCGCCACGGTGGGCAAGGTGAAAGAATATCTCCTTCCCATCGTCCGAGCGAATGAAGCCGTAACCCTTCTGAACATAGAAGAAGGTCACGATGCCCCTTTGAAAACTATCGTCCTGCATAATGCTCCCTTCGTCTGGGTTTGGCGCATCGATATGCAACATCGGTAAGAACAACAAACAACTTTGTTTGTGAATGATATTATATCATTTTTTAGTGCTTTATGTCAACTATTTTGATCATTAAAGAACCCCTGTCAAATGACCGGGGATGTTTGGAGTTGCAGAAACGGAAGCAACCCGCGCGAAAAGAGATGAGCTTTATAGACACGCTCAGCGCAGTCGACCGGATCGTATCCACGCAGTATGCCGCCGCTTACCGGGTTATCCTCTGAGACAAAAACATAGCCGCCTGGGAGCCGACGAATTTTTCCCCAGGGATGCTCCAAGGTCTTTCCGGGCCCAAGCGCCGAAATTGATCGAATCAGCTTGAATAGCTCATCGACATCCGCAAGACTGACCAGCGTAGGTCCGGGCTGGCGAACCCGCAGGCCAAGCTCGTAGAGCGGCATGCGCTCTTTGAGCGGGACAGCATCTGGATGATCGGTCTCACTGGAGACGTGCAAAAGGCAATCCCCAACGAGCTCTCGCATGCGGAATGGAATGGCAGCGTTTCCATACATCGCTAAACTCCTCTAGTTCTATGGGAAAGGACTGGTCAAATCATTAGTAGAAATAGCATTAAAATCAAAGACATACAAGTTTATTACTATGTATAAACTCAAAAATTAATCTTCCAATTTCGCATCCAATTAATAAACCCGTATGCGCTGGCTTTATACTATTGGCATCGTGGACATTTGCTATTATGTAGAAGTGAAACTTCAAGAAACAAAAGAACGTTCGGTTACAAAGTCGATTACCTTTCGTGTTTTGGTTGTAGTGTCGGATCTTGCAATTTTCTATATCATTACCAAACACATCGGTACGACGATTGCCCTAACGGTCTTTACTAACCTAGCTAGTACACTGCTCTACTTCTTCCATGAACGAGGCTGGAATCAGATCGCCTGGGGCAGAATCAAAGCTAGATAGATATTACTTTTCTTGCCTGCGTATCGTAACTGAACCGAGTACTAGAGCCGCAATGCCGAAAGAGGCGACAATTATTAGGTCTCTCGTTAGTTCATTGGTCCACGATGCGTGCAACGTTACCTGCTTCATAGCATCGACGCTATAGGTTAACGGCATAACATCGGCAAACCACTGCAGGGGTTTGGCCATTTGATCCCTAGCAATAAACAGGCCGCACGTTAATAACTGCGGAAAAATAAAAGCCGGCATAAACTGAATGGCCTGGAACTCGCTCGTAGCAAAAGCACTAAGGAATAATCCGAGTGAAGTCCCGAGAAAAGCCGCAAAGACCACCGCAATTATAGTCGGGATGGCTCCCCCCAGCACCGTAACGTTCAACAGCCCCAACATCACTCCACCGGAAATAAATGCCTGGCAGAGCCCTAAAAACGAAAAAGCTAGTGCATAGCCAAAGATAAAGTCTAGTTTGGTCATCGGCATCGTCATTAGTCGATCAAGCGTACCGGTGGTTCGCTCGCGTAAGGTAACAATCGAAGTGATCAAGAACATCATAACCATCGGGAATATACCGAGCAGCATCGGTGCAATACCGTTAAAGACCTGTGGCTCGCCCTCAAAAACATACTTCATAATGGTCAATAATACCGGGGGTACTACAAAGAGCAGTGCAACCGTCCGTGGATCGTGGCTTAACTGTCTTAAGACTCGTGATGCTGTAGCGAAAGTTTTACTTGGGCTCATTCTGGCTCGCCTCCGACAAGGCTAAGAAAGCTCTCCTCAATCGTTTTCGTACCTGTCTGTTTCTTTAGTTCACTCGGCGACCCGTGGGCGATTACCTTGCCAGATCTAATAAGGATCAGGTCATCGCAGCGTTCTGCTTCGTCCATAGAGTGACTCGATATTAACAGAGTCGTTCCTCGGGTTTTTAGTTTATTAAAGAGCTTCCAAAGACTCTCTCTCAAAACCGGGTCTAAGCCGATGGTAGGTTCATCGAGGACCATAAGCCGGGGTGATCCGATCAATGCCACCGACAGTGACACCCGTTGCTTCTGGCCGCCGGAAAGATTTTTAACTAAACTATCGGCCTTATCGATCATATCGACTTCGTTTAGAACCTCTTCAATAATTGTGTTTGTATCTTTGGTATGCCCCATCATGATGGCAAAATAGCGCAAATTCTCCTTGACTGTAAGATCAGGATAGACCGACAGCTCCTGCGTCATATAACTCAGCTGATCTCGTAGTTTTGCGTCGCCAGCCGGCAAGCCAAGGACCTCGATACTGCCTGCTGTGGGCTTTAATCTCCCGACGATACTACGAATTAAGGTTGTTTTACCTGCGCCCGAAGGACCAATAAAACCAATCGATCGACCAACCGGCAGCTCCATCGAGATGTCTTTAAGCGCCTTTACATCGCCACTCAAGGTAACCGATAGATTTTTAATCTTAACCGCTATTGTCATTAGATTGAGAATACCACAAAAGACTTCTTATGGGGCAAGTATGGAAGTCTTTTCACCAGGTGAGGGATGAGATGGCTAGGTGGAGAAATTGGTGATTCTGTATCATGCGTTCCTGCGATTTAAAATGAAAATCTCCCATTCGCATGAACAGGAGTGTCAGTAATCGGCCGCTTGGTTTTTTTTGGGCATGACTTAGTCTGTTGATCAAAATTTCTACTAATCCGCAGGTAGTCCCTCGGCGATCTCAACCAAGAGGCTCCGGGATGTAGTGTATGCCACCTGTACGCTGAGCGTGTTGATGGCGTCACGGAAGATTCTGTCCACAAGATCAGGCGACGTATCGTCGATGATCCAGAATTCAGCACGGCGTGGTTTCTCAGGGTCCAGATGTGTGGCGATCTGCTGCCATTTCCCGAGTTCACCGATAATCATGGCACCTTCGTCAAAGAACGCCCCAGCTCGGTACAACTCTGCCAGCTCCTCGGCGGTGAAATCAGCCTTACCCCCCAACAAGTCGGGGTGGAAGAGGTCGGTATTCAGTACAATGACCCACCGCCCCTGAGTCGTGTCACACCACACCGAAAGGCTTAATGCCGTATCAGTACTAGCCATTGTCGTCTCCCTTTGTCTGGCGAATAGCTCTGGGACTTTATACCATAATGTAGCCATAATGACAACATAAAAGACCCTTTGGGTCTTTAAACCATAAGTACTATAGTGCAGCAAGTCCGAAAATCTTTTCACCAGATACGGTACGAGATGGCTAGATGGAGGAATATTCTAGCTGTACCCTATCAGCAATACCTGCTCCGAGTATTAAAGGGCCCTTAGTCTAGAGACTAGGGGCAAGCTAACGGGGATGGTTGTGAGATGATCTGCGATAGACCCCAAAGAGAGGATGAATTCCACTGCCTGAGGCTCCCAGTGGAGGTATCACGTTCCCGTCGTAAGGTGACCGTACACGAGTTCGGTCGATTGGCGAGCGTAGCTCATCTTCGGTCGGTTCGGCCTCTCCGTCGAGCAGGCTGGCCACCAACTCCAGTTCCTGAGCAGAGACTGCACTTCGATGCCACGCGAGGTAGTGGACACAGAGCCAATTGATCTCCATACCATTACTCAAACGATAGTCCGAAGCTGTTGAGACCGCGCCACAGACACAGGTATGATACCCGCGCCACGACTGGCTGACCGTCGCCGTACGTAGCGAGGCGGTCATTCTCCTCGTTAGCTCATCAACGATTGGCTCGGTGGAAGACGTGCTAAGAGGGACAAGGTACAATAATCTGGTCAATTTCTTAACCTTTCAGGTGAGGTGCAAGGTATTCGAGAGAACTTCACTGAGACACCCGTCTCAGTAGACGATCGTTACTATCTCATATTTTAAACAAAATACCAACCCTGGCATACCGACATGTGCTTCCGGAGGATATGCCATTATAAAAGCCCCAAATGAGCTTGTTTTTGGTTTTATAAAGGTATTAGTGCGTGTACAAAGACTAATCGTATATCATCCTCACGTGCTCGGAGTAAACTCCTGCGCGCGTTCGTCGCTATCAAACCCGCACTGCGTGCTACGGGTTTTCGTGTCACTATATCTCGACAACAAAATAACCCCACCGGGGTGAGGTTCTTTTGTTGGTGCACCAAGTCCGAAAATCTTTCCACCCGCTGCGGGAGGAGCTAGCTCGTTGGAGGAAAATATTGGAAGTTCCTTACCGCCAGTTCCTACTGGTGAGGTGAACGGCGGGAGTTACACAGATATGAAGAAGGGGTCCGAATACCAGTGTTCCTACGTGACGAACTCCTTCTTCAGACCCCGATAGGATCATGCTGCTTGTTCAGTCTTCGGAGTCGACGCTCCAGCCTTCCCAGCTGCAGTTGGTGCAGACGTAGATGGTGTGCTCATGTCTTCCATCCCTGTAGAGCATCCAGCCTGCGACCGTCGTCTGATGACAGCTAGGGCAGGGGACGTCTTCAACCGGAAACTCCGACTCGTCATACTCCCAACCGTTCTCCAAGATCGTTTGGGCGATCTTGCCGGTTGCCTTGCGGGGAGTGTCTTTCGGCAACATCCGCAGCTCGAAGTTGCGCTGGCCAGAAGGCTCAACGTAGAAACGAGCCTGCCACCCGACCAGAAGCTCAACCCACACCTTGGGGTCGAGGACTCGGCGAGCTAGCAGCTGACGTTCATCCGTTAGCTGGCATTCCCAACCGAGGATCAGCGGCATCCACTCCTCTCCTCCCACAGGGAGCGTCAGAATAGCGTTGTCGCCTACCAGGTTTAGCATCTCAATTCCAATCCCTTCGGGATCAGAGGTACTACCTTGGAGTCGTACATGTACTCCGCTTACAATCTCGGCAAACTGGATCGACAGCCCGCAGCTGTTGTTCCCCAGATACTGCATACACCGAGTCACTGCGACGAGGCCACCTGCCTTGAACTGGGCGTTGCCGGTCAGCAGGTATTCGAGGTCCTCAACGGTCATGCCGGCCGATGTCAGCCGTCCCTCGAACTGTACAACTTTTCCATGTTCTGCTTGAGATAAGCGAGTCATTATGACTAGCTTCCCCTTTCTGCTACCGTGGGCGAGCCGAATGGCGAGCCACTTAGGTACGGTCAAATGGATGGTATCATAAAACTTGACTAATATCAATGACTATGTTGCGGTGATATAGAAATCAATTCTTAAGATCACTACATCTCGACAACAAAACAACCCCACCAAAATGGGGTTGTTTTGTTGGTGCAGCATCGTTGACGCATTGCAAACGGCTGCGATAGCTGCTAGTTCAGATTATAAACTAAAACACCTTGTTGAGGTATTCCAATTATCAGGCAACCTAATTGCCTAATCACGCTTGTGCTAAGCAAATAATTGTGTTACAGTACATTTTATGATTTATTCAATCATTTCAGACCAACCAACCACGACAACGGTACTGTCCTAGACCGTTGGGTTTGTCATTGATTGAAAAGCTCCCGACGGCGGGAGTTTTTTGTTTCTCAGAGCAAAACTCCATTTAGGGCGATAACCAGAGAACATTGACCCTAACATTAACGGAGTTACAACAGTGAAATACTTTATTTTAAGTCAGAAAAAACAAGTCGTTGAGATAGACGATTACTTAAAGCTGCCCGAAATTGACAGTGAGTTTGAGCGTTTTATACGCCGTGAGGCGTTAGGCGAGGTGCTTGTTGACCAGTCAAATGACAAGCCAGCCTACCTTGCACACGCCAGCAAGCTTGGCTTCAATTGGGAAGCTAACTTGATGCGTCGGCTTGTCCAAGAATATGCCCGACAGCTTGTTCACGGTCTTGGCCTGCCTATTTACGAAGTCAACGGTGCTAATATGTTCAGTTTGCAACACCCAGTAGTCAGTGCCTACGCTTCGCTATATGGCGACAGGCTGTACCAATTCAAATCTGGCAAGTTTGATGTTGTGATGAGCTACGACGCTAGCTACCCTCAATTCAATCTAGCCTCAAAATCACCTTTGAGCCATAAACAACTACCATTCGCACACTTCTCATTAGCCGACTGCTATCGGCACGAACAAAGTGGCGAAATGATGATGTTACTACGGCAGAGGCGGTTTTATATGCCCGACATACACCCCTACTTCAAAGATGCCGACGAAGCCTTTGCTTGGTTTCCAAGATTACAAAAACAGATACTTGAAGCTGGCAAAGCTGCAAATC
>DAIDKY010000008.1:288-18558 GCA_027449805.1 bacterium | reverse complement strand
CTGGTTAATATGCGCCGAGTGATCCTCTTCATCTATCGAAATAAGTCTGAGCTGCTCGGGCATAGTTACCAATTTTGATTTTACTTCAATGTAACTTTTTAAGATCACTAGACACGCATGCATGTCTAAATGGCCATGCTTATGCAAGATTAATGCTGAATCAAGTTCCGGTATATTCAACGGTCGATTGCTACTTTTCTCAATCGTTAACGTCGTCATATACTTCAATATGCTTCGTAAATGATCGCGTACTTTAATGATCTCAGGATTTGTAATAGATAGATAATTTTCATCGCGATCAATAAAGTCTATCGTATCCAAACTAGCTATTTCATTCCTGAAATGTTTAGCCGCATCAATTGTACTCATCTTAAGTGATGAGATATCTTTCACAACCTTGTACCAATCGAGATAAACACGAAATCTATATTGATTATAATGGTTGACCATTTCGAAATGTTCGACAATTTTTGACGTTGCGGCCAACTTATCATTGATTCCCAATGCGAATCTGAGGCCATAAATGAGAGCTTGTGCTCTGTCGAGATGCAACTTTCGAGTTGCTTCAATTGAATGGAACTTTACATCGAGATAATCCTCGAGTGCCGTGTTCAGTTTGTCGCACACTCGTATATATGAGCTCGAATTAGCGGTTGTGAGGAGTAAATTCATATAATGTTCAATCAGATAATCGTAATATTCAGCAGTCATTAGGCCTCGATCCATGACTTTTACAATTTCCGCGACTTCAAAATATAGTACAGCGAGCTCCTTGTTAACTTTGATATTGTTAGTAAATGTATTTTTCCGTAATTGTGATATCCTCGTTAGCAAAATTACTTTCTTCAAATTATTCTGTTCATACAATGTGAGTGTACCTATATCGGCGATATCAAAAAGACCATTATCAGACGTCAATTCGAATGAAACCTTATTTGGCCAATGAGTTATTACCCGTACTATCCCCTGATCTATACAATTCTGTTTCTCTAGCTCACTCAAGCCTATTATAGGGATAGTAAGGATCCGACTTTTAATTATTCGTGACACAATATCGCTATAGGATATATCGCGCAGCCATATGTTCTTATCTAGAATATATGTCGCAACGAAAAAGGGCATTGCACCAAATACGGATCGCTTACTGGGAACAATGACTCTTTCGGTCATTTCAGTCGATCTATGTAATCTAATATCATCTACACTAGATTTAATATACCGATCAAACGCTAGAAAGGCTGAATGGAAGTTCCCTTGTATCATCTCATCACGGCCATGCTGAAACAGATGATCGTTTTTCGTATACTTAGTTGTGTATTGTGTCGTATTCATTGCATATGATGCGATAATACTTTCATACTAGGATTATTCTTTACCTACCAACCCAAAACTCGCCTTATCCAACTTCATCATCACCGCCTCATCATCCCCGCGCTTTTTCACCTCGACGGAATCCTCGGCCAACGTCTTCTTGGAGACGGTCATGCGGACGGGAAGCCCGAGCAGATCAGCATCGGCGAACTTGGTGCCGGCCGACTCGTCGCGGTCGTCGTATAACACCTCTACCCCGTCGTCCTCTAGCTTCTTGTAGAGCTTATCGGCGGCGGCAATGACATCGTCGTCCGAGCCGAGGCGCACCAAGTGCACCTGATACGGCGCCGCGGCGGCGGGCCAGACGAGCCCCTTGTCGTCGGCGTAGCGCTCCACGATCACACCCATAATGCGGGCCGGGCCGATGCCATAGCTGCCCATAACCACCGGCTTGGTCTTGCCCTCCTCGTCCGCAAAGGTCAGGCCGAGCGGCTCGCTCTTGGTGGTACCGAGATTAAAGATGTTACCGACTTCGGCTGCCTTGACCTCTTCGAGCTCGTCGCGCGTTACGCCCAGCTCCTTCATGACCTCATCGTTTAAGACCTCTTCGTTGATGGCGACCTTCTTACCCTTGTGAACGTAGATGGTATCCTCGCCTGCCTCGGTTATGGTCTGGAACTCGTGCGAGTACTTGGCAAAGGCGCCTCCCGAAGCATAGGTGAGGTACGTCCACTCACCGATTCCGAGCCGGTCAAAGACACGGGTATAGGCCTTCTGGACCTCACTGTAAAACTTATCGTGTTCTTTATCGTCACGACTAAAGGAGTAAAGATCTTTCATCACAAACTCACGCGTACGCATGATTCCTGATTTGGCACGGGTCTCGTTACGGAGCTTAGTCTGGAACTGAAAGACGGAGCGTGGCAGGTCACGGTAGCTGGAGATAAAATCGCGCATCATAACCGTCATCTGTTCCTCGTGCGACCAGCCCAGGCCGACCTCGGTGTCGTTTTTTAGTTTGGACTTGAACCAAACATCGACCTTGTCATCGTCCCAACGGTCCGTTTGCTCCCACAGCTCTTTACGCTGGAGAGTCGTCATAGTGACTTCTTGGCTTCCCAGAGCTTTCATTTCCTCACGAATAACGGCGATGATCTTCTCCATTACCCGCAGTCCCAATGGCAGCATGGCGTAGACACCGGCAGCGTCTTTGTAGATGTAGCCCGCTCTGATGAGCAGCTGGGCGTTCTTGGCGGTCTCGTCTTTTGGCGCGTTGTGACGGGTCTTGGTAAATAGCTGTGTGAGTCTCATGGGTTTAAGTATAGCAGAGGGCGATCAAAGTTTTTGCTAACGTACACCATAATATATGTCCAAAGAGCATAATCGGCTGCCCTTATTCTCTTTGGACATATATTCCGCGATATGGGGATCTATTATTTTGCGGTGATTGCCATCAATGCCAGGTAGTTGTTGAGCATATGCAGCGCCATCCCCGGGTAGACGCTCTTGAGCTTTACATACATATAGCAGAGCAACATGCCGAGCAGGAAGGTGTAGACGCTGACGTTTGCCTGCAGATGCGCAAATCCAAACAGGATGCTCGAGCTAATCGCCCCGGCCCAAGTCCCCCACTTCTTGGCAAAGGCCGGAAAGATAAAACCACGAAAGACCGTCTCCTCGATGATCGGCGGTATCACTACCAAGGCAAACAGCGAGATGAGCCGATGCTGCTGGGCAACATTGGTCGTAAAATCATTCGACTGCGTCTGGTTAGCGTTAAAACCCGGGATCAGAACCGAGACCAGGGCTAAGAGTACGGTAACGCCAATCAAGAAAGCTACGAAGACAATAAGAAGAATCTTAATCGCCTTCCAAAGGTTAAACTTACGCCAACCGACCGCCTTCCAGCCAACCTTATAGCGCCGCAAGAAGAAATAGATCAGCCCGAGACCGGCCACCGCGTCGATAATAACCTCGACGAAACTGGCGATGAGGCTGTTGAGCGTCATCGGACCGGTGTAGGCTAGGCCGTCGTAGAACGACTTAGCAAGCGGCAGATACTGGGCCAACATCGCCGCCAGGATAATTACGAGCAGAGGCAGACCGATCCAAACAAGAGCAAAGACGATCAGGGCCTGGGTCGGGCCCCACGGGACGTTAAATAACTCTATTCCTGCAGATCCTTTTGTTCTGGGCTTATCCTTTACTTTTACTACTGCAGTGTTCGTAGAGTCAGTGTCTGACGTATGAGTACGATCATACTCTGCACGCATACTCGGATTGCTCAGAATCTCGTACGCATCAGAAAGTAGTTTAAATCTTGTATCATCACCGCCTGTTTTATCAGGATGAACTTTAATTGCTTGCGTACGGTATGCACGCTTAATCTGGCCCTGAGTTGCGGACCTTGATACACCTAAAATTTTATAAAAATCCTGTACTTTGTTCACCGACATTAAAACTTCCTAAGGTCATAATAGGTTATGAGCAGGACGAGCAGCATTAGAGCGATAAAGCCGATGCCATGGTAGAGTCCTTCGGTATCGGTCGAGATCTTGCCGCCGGTCAGCTTGCGCACATAGGCCACAGCCAAGCGCCCGCCATCGAGAGCCGGCAACGGGAGAACGTTCAAGGCCGCTAGCGCAACGGAGATATTAGCCACGATCAAGAAGAAATAGGCCAGACCGAGTCTGGTAATACTACTAAGAACAAAGGCGATGCCGATCGGCCCGGAGGCAGCCTGAGCCGAACTCGGAACGGTCTGGCTGCCGATACCCATAATGAGACTCGGAATATGAATAATAAGGTTTACCACAGCCACAATCGTCGCGATAAAAAGGGTGCCGGTAATGTAGAGGGCGGCGATGAGAGCCTCGAACGGGTTGTAGCGCAACTTGTAGACCTGCTGCGGCGACACGCCGAGGATGCCCTGATTATTGGGCTGGCGCAGGGTAACTTGGCGCGTTTGGATGCTGCCGTTATGGCGAATCACAAGCGTGACGGTCTTGCCGGCATTGGCAGCGGTAAAGTCCTGGAGCTCGATCTCGCTCGTTAGCGTCTGGCCGTTGGCGCTAAGAATATAATCGTCGCGCACTATGCCGGCTTTGGCAGCCGGAGAGCCGGGCTCGACATTGGTTAGGATGAGCTGCTTCGATTGGGCATAGGTCGGGTGCAAAAAGCTGGGCTCAAACTGGCTGCCAAGACCGGGAATACCGACCAGGCAGAGAATAAAGAGCAGCACGATGGCGATGATCAGGTTCATGGTGACTCCGGCCAAGAGAATTTTGGTCTTGGCCCAGAGACTGGCGGCCGCAAAGGTGCCTTTCTCTGTGGACTGTCCGTCCTCCCCCGCTAGGCGTACAAATCCGCCGAGCGGCAGCCAGTTGAGAGTGTAGAGCGTCTCGCCGACCTGTTTGCCCTTGCCGATGCGCGGCGGAAAGCCGATCCCAAACTCATCGACCCGCACGCCGTTGCGGCGAGCCATAATAAAGTGGCCGTACTCATGGCCAATGACGAGCGGAGCTAAAACAACGATGAGAAGGAGGGCGCCGCCCAGAATAGTAAGGATAAGACTTATCACTTACCTATCATACCAGCTTAGACCCCAAAACGCCGCTTACGTTTAGCGTAATCCTGGAGGGCGGCCGCAAGATCATCGGCGCTAAAGTCGGGCCAATGTTTTTCGGCAAAATAGAGTTCGGCGTAGGCGGAGCGGTAGAGCATAAAGCCGGAGATCCGATGCTCGCCAGAGGTGCGGATTATGAGATCGAGCGGCGGCAACTCTGGTACATAGAGATACTGGGCCAATAACTCAGGTGTAACCTCGTCGGGTTTCACGCCGGCACGAATCATGTCAGCCGCGGCATCGGCCAGCTCTTGCTCGCCGCCGTAATTGAGGCATATAGCGAGCGTCCCGCCGGTGTTCTTGGACGTTAGCTCCTCGGCGCGATCGATCGCGGCCAAGAGCCGTTTGCCCAAACCTTGGCGTGAACCGAGCATACGAAAACGCACGTCTTTCTCGTGGACTTCGGCGATCTCGTTGGTCAATTTATTAACGAATAATTCCATTAGGTACTTGACCTCATCTGGCGTACGTTGCCAATTTTCGCTAGAGAAAGCGAAATAAGTGATGGTCTTAATGCCCTCGTCGAGTCCGGCGTAACAGATGCGTTTGAGTGCATCGACACCGGCCTGATGACCCTCAAAGCTGGACAGTCCGTTGGCCTTGGCCCAACGCCGATTCCCGTCCGGTATGATGCCGACGTGTCTCGGAAGCACCGCTAGATGGCCATGATCTCGGCGGTCTTGGCCGCTTCAATCTCCTCGATGCGCTTGTGAAACTGATCAATTTTTTTGTTCAATTCGGCCTCGGCAAACTTAGCATCATCCTGAGTAACTTGTTTATCCTTTTCTAAACGCTTTACTTCGCGCAGGGTATCCTGGCGGACATTGCGCAAGCTGATGCGGCAGTCCTCGATCTTACTGCCGAGCGACTTAACGATCTCGCGTCGGCGCTCTTCGGTCAGCGGCGGGATACTAAAACGAATGACCTGGCCGTCATTGGACGGAGTCAAACCAAGCGACTGGGTCTCGCGGATAGCCTTCTCGATCGCCGTCATCGCGCCCTTGTCCCACGGCGTAATGGCGATGGTCCGGGCGTCCGGCGTCGAGATCGAAGCGATGGCTTTGAGCGGCTGCATAGCGTCAAAGTACTCCACCATGATCCCGTCAACGAGAGCCGCCGAGGCGCGCCCAGTGCGCAGCGAGTTAAGTTCACCCTGGAGGTGCTCTATCGCCTTCTCCATCTTAGGGGTAGCGGAATCAACGATCGGTCTAATCATAATGAGCTCCTTAGACTTCTATTATAGCCTATTACAGTTGGCCCAGTTCGATGCGCTCAAAGCGGCGAATGACGATATTCTCGCCCAATTTACCGATCAGCTCGGTAGTAAGATTCTCGATCGTCTTGTCGGGATCCTTAACGAACGGCTGCTTGGTCAGGCAGATGCCTTCGTAGAACTTGGCCAGTTTGCCCTCGACGATCTTGTCGATCATCTCGGCCGGTTTGTTTTGGCTGGCCAGCTCATTCTTGTGAAAGTCACGCTCCTTCTCGACGACGTCGGCCGGAACGTCCTCAGGGCGGAGATACTCAGGGGTAGTGGCAGCAACCTGAAGAGCGATATCACGTGCAAAGGTCTTAAAATCATCAGTGCGAGCCACAAAGTCGGTCTCGCAGTTTACCTCGACCAGAACGCCGATTTTGCCGCCGTGGACGTAGGCCTCAATAAGTCCGTTGCGAGCCTCGCGGTCTGCCTTTTTGGCTGCCGAGACTGCCCCGGCCTTGCGCAAGAGTTCTTGAGCCTTGTCAAAGTTACCGTCGGCCTCGACAAGCGCCTCTTTGGCTTTCATCATGCCGGCGCCGGTGAGCTCTCTTAGTTTCTTAATGTCATCTACTGAAATGGTCATACTGCCTCCTCGACCTTAGCCTCATCCTTAACCTCTGCGACAGCTTCCTCGGCTGCACGCTCGGCGGCCTTGGCCGCATAAACCGCGGCACCCTCTTGGGCGGCCTCGGCGATGGCGTGAGTAATCACGCGTACGGCACGAATAGCATCGTCGTTAGCTGGGATAATGTAATCGATCAGGTCCGGGTCGGCGTTAGTATCGGTCATAGCCACGACCGGGATACCAAGACGGCGCGCCTCGGCTACAGCGATCGACTCCTTGGGCACGTCGACGACAAAGATAGCCGCCGGGAGGCCGTCAAGGTTCTTAATACCGCCGAAGATACGATCCAGAGCAACCTTCTCGTTGGTAAAATCAAGAATCTCTTTCTTGTTGTACTTGCCCTCGTACTCGCCGCTATCAAGTCCGGCCTCAAGCTTCTTGAGGCGAATGACCTGGGCGCGAATGGTACGGAAGTTGGTCAGCATGCCGCCGAGCCAGCGCTCGGTTACAAACGGCATACCAGCCTTAACGGCCTCGTCCTTGACGATGCTCTGCGCTTGGCGCTTGGTTCCGACGAAGAGGATCTTGCCGCCGCCGGCCGCAGTCTCACGAACCATCTCAGTAGCCTTAGCCAGCATGACGTTGGTCTGTGTCAGATCAATAATATGGACGCCGCCACGAACACCAAAGATATATTGCTTCATCTTAGGGTTCCAACGACGGGTCTGGTGCCCAAAGTGGGCGCCCGACTCTAATAGTTCTTTTAGGCTTACTTGAGCCATAATTCTTACTGAATCCTTTCCTTCACTAGCCTATGCCCGTCCGCTGAGAGGCGGAGGGAGGATTAGGGGCGAGCTGCTTAGCGTTAACGGACAATTTGATGATAACTTGTCGATGGTAGCAAGTTTTGAGTTCGAAAGCAAGACTCTACGAGGCTAAATGCCAGTATGAAGTTTAAGGGCTGCAACATCGCCCTGAAGCTGAGTAATGGTAACGCTGTGGTCGCCGAGAATCGTATTGTGCTGGCGCAGGGTGGCGTTGGCCGCCGCCATGTCCATCTGCAGGACGGCGACGTCCATCTTAAAGAGTTTAATATCGCTCTGTAGCGACGGGATAACCTGGACGTGGCCTAAGACCTCGTCGAGTTTTGAGCTCATACCTGCCATCGTCTGTTCTGACTTGCCTGACTGTGCCATGTTTGCCTTCCTTTCCCATTAGTGTACCACTTACCTGCTCTGAGGATACCGAACAAAAAGCGTATGAACAAGCTTATGAAGCCGGGTCGTTTTTGCTATAATTTAGGGTTGACTAGCCTCAGTTGACGAGATGGTTAAGATCGAGTATGATTGTTCAGTTATGAAGCAAGGTATTCACCCCCAGACGTATACGACCAAGGTCCAGTGCAACTCGTGCGACACGAAGTTTGAACTGGTAAGCACCGTGCCCGAGATTACGGTCGAGGTCTGTTCAAACTGCCACCCGTTCTACACGGGCAAGCAGAAGCTTCTCGATACCGCCGGACGCGTCGACAAGTTCAAGGCCCGCCAGGCCGAGGCTGCCAAGCGCGGAAAGGCTGCTGCCGCCGCCAAGACCAAGAAGGCCGAGGCCGTTGCGACCCCCGCCGAGGATCCTGAGATCGAGGAGATCAAAGAGGAGCTCGAGGAAGAGACAGTGGAGCTCTAGAGAGTATCAGGTATCAAGTATCAGGTATAAAAGGACCCGAGGGGGTCTTTTTTGTTAGGAATTATCCTTATACTTGATACTTGATACCTGATACTTGATACTTAAAGGAATGGATCCGACAGAAGATAAGACCCGAGCCGAATACGCCTTGATTACCGAGCAGATAAACGACTCGGGCGTTTTTGGTACCCCCGAGATGGTCAAGCTGGCCAAGCGCCAGGCTGAGTTGGCGCCGTTAATTGAGCTATATGATAAACGCGAACGGATCAATGCTGATCTTGCCTCGAGCCGCGACGCTTTGAACGACCCGGAGCTGGCCGATCTGGCACGCGAGGAACTGCCTGCCCTGGAACGCGATCTCGAAACGGTTACGTCCGAGTTGCGCCACGCACTGGTAGCCAAAGATCCCGACGACGCCAAGAACGCGCTGATCGAAATCCGCGCCGGAGCCGGCGGCGACGAGGCTTCCCTCTTTGCCGGCGAGCTCTTTCGCATGTACGGACGCTACATTGAGACCAAGGGTTGGAAGACCGAACTGCTCAGCGAGAGCCCGAGCGATGTCGGCGGTTTTAAGGAGATTATCTTCGAAGTTAACGGCGACGGAGCCTATGGCTGGCTTAAGTACGAGAGCGGCGTGCACCGAGTACAGCGAATTCCGGCAACGGAGTCGGGCGGGCGTATTCACACTTCTACCGTAACGGTAGCGGTCTTGCCCGAGGCAGAAGAAACTGATCTCGAGATCAACCCCAACGACCTGCGGATCGATGTCTACCGCTCCGGCGGCAACGGCGGCCAAAGCGTTAACACGACCGACTCAGCGGTACGCATCACTCACCTGCCGACCGGTACGGTGGTGGCGATTCAAGACGAGAAGAGCCAGCTCAAGAACAAACTCAAAGCCATGAGCGTTCTGCGTTCGCGACTGCTGGCGGCCAAGGCCGAAGCCGAACAGCAGGCCAACCGCGAGGCGCGCCAGAGCCAGATCGGCACCGGCGACCGCAGCGAGAAAATCAGAACTTATAACTTCCCTCAGGATCGTGTTACCGACCATCGTATCGGGGTTAGTAAACATAACCTGCCCGGCTTTATGACCGGCCAGATCGACGAGATGCTCGAGGCCCTGCGTGCCGAAGACCTGCGGCTTAAGCTCGAGCAAGCGGGGGTATGACCATTGGAGAGGCCATTACCGATGCAAAAGGCTGGCTCGAGAGCCATGATGTCGGTTCGGCGCGGCTAGATGCCGAGCTGCTCCTAAGCCATGTACTGAAGCACGACCGTGCCTGGCTGCTCGCCCACAGCGACGACGAACTAACCCCCGAGGAACGACAGATGTATGCCATCATCGTGCAGCGTCGTACGAAACGCGTACCTCTGGTTCACCTCACCGGCAAACGCGAGTTTTACGGCCTTGAGTTCACAATCACTCCGGATGTACTAACACCTCGGGTCGAGACCGAAAAGATGGTCGAGTGGGCCATAAAATACGCTCCAAAAAAGTCAAAATTAATCGATATCGGCACCGGCTCGGGAGCGCTGGCAATTGCTATCGGCAAACACCGTCCCGATCTAACCATTACCGCAACCGAGGTATCGGCTCAGGCTCTCAAGGTCGCCCGACAGAACGCCACCGACTACGGAGTTAAACTTAAATTCGTTGAATCTAATCTTTGGGCTGATGTCGAGGGAATCTTCGAGACGATCGTCACCAATCTCCCCTACCTGCGCGACGACGCGTGCGATGAACTTATGGAGGAAGTCCGCTACGAACCCGGTGTAGCTCTCTTTGGCGGGTCAGACGGACTCGATCTATATCGTAAGTTTTTTGCCACCATCGGCGACCACCTTGCACCCGGCGGCATAGTCTTTACGGAGTGCGATCCCTGGCAGCATAAAATGCTCATTAAAGAGGCAAAACGAGTTGGATTAAGGGTTATCGAGGAAGATTACTTCATCCTCGGTTTCGAGCTAGCTCAGGATTGACCTGGGTTCGGTCTGCGACTAGAATAATCTCGTTTCGACCCTTCACAGAACCGAGCGAGAGGTTGTCTAATGGACGATGATTACACCAGGCAGCAGATCAACCGGCACTACCGCATCAGCTTGGGCATCGGCGTCGTAATGATGATCGTCGCTATCATCATCGCCGTAGTCGTTGCTACATGGGGCTACGACGGCAAGGCCGAGCAGCACTCATTGAGCCAATGGCACCAGGAGACAGCCCACGTCATAAAGATCAAGGCCCTGCTCCCACCGACGACGGTAACCAATAGCGATGGCTACCCGACATTAGGCAACAACAGCATCGTCGACATCGCCTACCACGACTGGAGTGGGCGTCTTCGGACGATGCATGAGGGCGGCTGGCCTGCCACGGTGCAGATCGGTGATTCTCAACGGATCTTTGTCAACCGCCATGGAACGGCTATAGCCCAGGCGACCAACCCGAACCTGGTGATCTGGGAGAGCGTCACCGCTAACAATATCATGGATGCCATCTTGATCGGCATCCTCGGCATCTTTGGATCGCTAGTGGCACTGGCTCTAGTCTTTTTCCTAATGCGCTCGAACCAGCTCCCCTACTGGCACGAACGCCGCTTCTTTAACCGTGCCACGGCGCGCCAGATGCGCTTGGCGCGTATGGAAAGAGTTCGCAATCCCCGTCGACTATCCAACGATGATCTTGTCGCGGAGTTCAAGCGAGAGCTGGCCGAGCTTCCGTCATACCACCCCACCTCATAAGACATCAAAACGAACCGCCCATGGCTACATGGGCGGTATTACTTTTATAACCTCTCTTAGTCTCTAGATGCCGCTGGGAACGGTGCCGAGGGTCACGGTGACCGTCTGCGTCTTTCCGCCACGAATGATCGTCAGAGTAACCTTGTCGCCCGGCTTGTAGTTGGCGATCACCGAGGTGAGCGAATGGTTGCTGTCGATAACCTGGCCGTCGACTTTGGTAATGATATCGCCGCTCTTTAGACCGGCTTTGTCGGCCGGCGAGCCAGGTACAACAGCTGCGTTTTGGGCATCGCCGATAACCAGAGCGCCCTGGCTTACGCTAAGGTTTTGGCTGGCAACGACATCCGGAGTGATTGGCTCGTAGCGTACACCGAGGTACGGGCGCTCAATAGTTCCGGTCGACTTAACGCTCGCAATAGCTGTTTTGATCTCATTGATCGGGATGGCGAAGCCGATATTCTGGGCGTTTCCGGCGACGGCGGTGTTCATGCCGATGACCTGACCGGCCAGATTAACCAGCGGACCACCGGAATTGCCGGGGTTAATGGCGGCGTCGGTCTGAAAGAGGTCCTGCAAGTTCTCGGCGCTCGATTGAGTGCTATTGCCGCTGTCGCTGGCCGTAACCGGCCGACCCTTGCCCGAGATAATACCGCTGGTCACCGTATTATTAAACTGACCTAGAGCGTTACCGATTGCAACGACGCTTTGGCCGACTTGAACCGAACTCGAGTCGCCTAGTTTAACCGGAGTTAAACCGGTAGCACCAATACGGACAAAGGCGTAATCCTGAGTCGGGTTGCTAGCCACCACGGTACCCTTGTACTGCTTTCCATCCGAGGTAAAGACAGTAATCGTGCCGCCTCCAGCGATGACATGGTTGTTGGTTAGAATCAAACCGTCGCTGGTCAAGATCATACCTGTACCGGCACCCTCCTGGGTAGTTGAGTTGCCCGTGGAAAGACCAAAGATCGATACGCCCGGCTGAACCGTCTTAGTCGTAATCGAGACAACGCTCGGTGAAACGGCCTTGGCAACATCGACCACGGCCGAGCTCTCTTGGACGACGAGCTGCTGCTTATTTATCGGAATCGAACTGGCAAAAAAGCGAATATAAATATAGGAGCCGGCGCCTCCGCCAACTAGCCCGAAGATTAGACTCCAAATTATCAGCCGCTTAGCAAGGGTATACGGTATCGAACGCTCACTCGTAGACGACGAGGCTTCCGAAGCAGTTGGTGATGGTTTTGTTGCCGGAATAACAACTGGTTTTACGACCGGGTCGGAGGCTTTAACTGATTCGGACACGATTATTCCCTCTTAACTTCCTTGTTATGGTATCACGTTTAAACTGAGAAAAAGCTGATAATTCGCCTTGCTATATCGAGCCGCGCCAAGCAGTTCCGGTGATGACGATCACGATCAAGATTAGGGTTATTACAAGGTACTCGCTCAGCCGGGTACGACTAAGTTTGCCTTGGCGTTGGGCTAAATAAATACTCCCCGCACAGTAGGCCAACCCGCCCAAAACAATGGTCGGCTGCGGCACCACTACATAGCCTCCGGCGATTACGTAAGAGACGAGCCAGGCCGAGAAGACCCAGGCAGCCTCAGTCACGACAAGCGCCCAGGCGGCGGCCAAGACTCCGGCACTGCGATCGTTACGGCTTTCGAGCAGTTGATACACTAGTATAAAGCTTGTAATCCAGACAAGGGCCAAGATGATGACTCTGCCCGGGTGCCAAATTGCCGCAACTAAAAAGATGCTTTCGAATAGTAGCAGCTGATTAATAAAAGCAGCTGCCACCTGTGACGATGTATTATCCTCTACTTGAACCAACCAGAAACGCCAGCCGGCATAGATCAACGCCAAGGCAATCTGCGTCAAGGCTCGCGGGAAAAGAGCAATCAGGAGCACAAAGCTCAGCCCGGCGGCAACCTCCGGGACAACCGCAAGAAGCTCGGCCTTAGTTGGACGACGACGATAAGTCGGGAGCTCAACCAGCCCCACGACGATCAAGGCAATCGCAACAAAGTTATGAACGCTCGCCAACCAGACGAAAGCAGCTAGTGCCGCCGAGACGAAAGCGCGCTGGATTAATGGCTTCATGGCGTTGATGATACAGCGCTGCGAGCCTGAGCGCTAGCATAATCACTTCCCATAATGACTACAATGTCGGGGCTCGCTGTGGCTGTCGATGTATTAGCCGGCCGTGTCTGTCGCACCGCCGTTACGCCGAAACGCTGTTGAAGGTAGTTAATGGTGTAGGGTTTCTTGCCGCCGGTATAGTCGATAATTTCGGTCTTGGCGTACAGACTAGGCGCGTTAATTGGAGGCAGGACGTTGTAATGCGAAGCCTTTAGGCTGGTTACGACAGTTGAGCCAAGCCCCGCTGCGTTTGAGCCATTTTCGACCTGAACGAGGGCGTTCTCGCTCGTAATATAGTGGTCAACGAAGATTGAGTGAGCTAGATTCTGGAGATCGCTGTAATTAAACTCCCCCGCCCGCGGAACGAGAACCGATCCGGCTGCGTTACTTTCTGGCATGAGGATAGCGTTCGGGCCCGTAAACTGTGGTACCGCGTTGACTACCTTGGAGGGATCGACGTCTTTGATGATTAGCGCTAACTGTTCAATATCGTTTAATTGCAAATCAGTCTTTACATGATCGCCGACCGCATTGACGAGTCCGGCAATCTTTAACGGATTAGTGAGAGTACCGGCCGAGAGCGCCTTTTGGCGTAAGGCGGCGATAACCTGCTGCTGGCGGGCCGCGCGTCCGGTATCATCGCCGCAATCGCCAACCGGTTGATCATGACGGCAACGCGAATATTTTAGCGCTGCCTCGCCGTTCATATGGATTTGACCGGCTGGCTGATAATAAGGACAAATACCATAGCCGACATCACATGGATACATCTTGTCATACAGGGTCGTTGCGACATTGATATCGACCCCGCCGACGGCATCAACGGCCTGTTTAAAGCCCGAAAAGTCGACCTGTATGTAGTAATGTATCGGCAAGTTCAAGATGCCGGAGACGACCTGCTCGGCCAGCGCCGGGCCGCCGTCTGCATTGGCCGCGTTGATCTTGCCGTAGCCATAGCCCGGAATCTTGACATAGAGATCACGCGGGATAGACAGCATAGCAACGTCCTTGGTCTTGGGGTCGATACTAATAACCATCATCGTATCGCTCAAATCTGACCCGCTATGGCCATAGCCACCGATACCCAAAACAAGTATATTAATACGTCCGTCGCCTTCCCCCTTGAGGGTCGAGGCAGTGATCTTACCATCTAAGGCAGGGGCGCCTTTACCGGCTTTAGCAATTACGCGGTTGGCGGCAAGGACGACTTCTATACCCAAGAAGAGACCGATCACCAGAACAAGCCCTGAAACTGCCAAAACGCTCCAACGCAACCATTGGCGCCGCTTTTGTTGACGCCGACGATGCACCTGACGAGGAGTGGCGCGCAATGCCGGCGAAGCTGTCGGATGAGCCGTCGGCAACGGCGCCGGTGGACGCCGAGTAAAGCCGTCTACGCGGCGAACTGAGTCGATTGAACGGCCTTCGCCACCAGGAATTCGAGGGTTCATTACTCTTAAGTATAACAGGCCGGCCGAGGCGGTAAAGGCTTGTACCAATCTGCTCGTCCCCTTATACTCGAGACTATATGAACCCCGAAACACCCGCTCCAGAGAAGCCAGAACAACCCCCCAAGCTCCGTACCGCAACCAGCCGTCTGACCGACTGGGCCGGAGCAATCTTCTCGTGGTTTCTCTTTCCGATCGCTATCGTCATTATCTTGCATCTGTTCGTCTTTCAGGCTTATCACGTCGTTGGGACCAGTATGGTACCGACCCTGAACAACACCGATTATCTAATTATCTCCAAGCTCGGTGATACCGGTGCTCAGATCGGACGTACCTTTGGTCACAAGAACGAGGTCTACATTCCGGCGCGCGGCCAGATCATCGTCTTCCACTTCCCGCTCGACCCGACCAAAGTCTTCGTTAAGCGCGTAATCGGCATCCCCGGCGACCGCGTCGTCGTTAAGAACGGCAAGGTAACGATCTACAATAAGGACAACCCGAACGGTTTTAACCCCGACGCCACCTACGAACCGGCCAATACCGTAACACTAGAGGATACCGACTATGTCGTACCACCTGGAAACGTCTTTGTTATGGGCGATAACCGCAGCGACGGCGGTTCTTACGACTCTCGCCAGTGGGGCCCGGTGCCGTCGTCTTACATAATCGGCGATGTCGTCTTACGCCTACTGCCGCTCGATCAAATAAAGGTCTTTTAGACCTCTTCGCCGCGAATGGTCTGATAGATCCGATCTAATTCCTCGTCGGAATAATACTCGATGACGAGTTTGCCGCCTTTGGCAGTGTGCGTCTGGGTAACTTTGGTACCCAGGTAATCACCTAATGCACGTGTGTAATCGCTCGAGTTGCTCAGGCGCGCCTCGGCCTTGGCTTTGGTGCCGGCCTGGCCGCGAAAACCACGGGCAAACTCCTCGGCCTGACGTACCGTCCAGCCGTTTTTAGCGATCAAGTCGGCTAGCTCCTGCTGTTTGTCTGGCTCGGTAACGCTGAGGACGACGCGGGCATGACCCTCGCTAAGTTTGCCTTCCGAGACGGCGCGCTTCACTTCGAGCGGGAGATTAAGCAGGCGCATGGTATTGGCGACCGTCGAGCGATCCTTGCCCACGCGTTGCCCGACCTGCTCGTTGGTGAGGCCGAACTGATCCATTAGTTTGCGATAAGCGGTGGCGGTCTCGATCGGGTTTAGATCGGCCCGCTGCAGGTTCTCGATAATAGCCAGTTCGAGTTTCTGCTGATCATCGTAAGTCCTGACAATAACCGGAATGGTCTTGAGGCCGGCCAACTTTGAGGCGCGCAAACGACGCTCGCCGGCGATCAGCTCGTAACGATCGCCCTTTAGGGTTACGACCAGCGGCTGCAAGACCCCATGAGCCCGAATACTGGCGGCGAGTTCCTCGAGCGAGCCAGCTTCAAAGTCTATGCGAGGCTGGTGCGGGTTGGGGTCGATCAGGCTCGGGGCGACCTCGCGCAGGGCCGACTGTTCGGCTGGAGCAGCCGTAACATCAAACTCCTCTTCGACGAGTTGGGTCGGGATCAGGGCGTCGAAACCGCGTCCCAGACCGCGCTTGTTGCTATTATTTGTGTTCAATCCTGCCATGGTTTAATTCGCTCCTGTTCGCTGCATAACTTCTTTAGCCAAACTCTTGTAGGCTTTTGCCCCTTTGCTCCACTTATCATAATCCGAAATCGCTTTGCCGTAACTAGGTGCCTCGGCTAAACGGACATTGCGCGGGATGATCGTCTCGAAGACCTTATCGGGAAAATGACGCATAACCTCCTCGTGAACCTGCGCCGACAAGGTGGTGCGGCCATTATGCATAGTAAGCAGCACGCCCATAAGGTTAAGTTCCGGGTTAAGACTCTTGCGCACCCGCTGAACGGTTTGGACGAGTTGTCCCAGGCCTTCGAGCGCGTAGAACTCTGCCTGCACCGGGATGATCAGCTCCTGAGCGGCAACCAAGCCGTTAATAGTAAGAACACCAAGGCTCGGCGGACAGTCGATAATAATGTAATCGTAAGGTAGATCTTTTAAGGCTTGCTTGAGCTTAAACTCGCGACGCTGGGCCTTAACTAGTTCGATCTCCGCGGCCGCCAGAACCGGTGATGCCGGTAACACTGAGAGGTTTTTAATGGCCGTTTTAATGGCGATCTGCTCCGCCGGAATACCGTCGACGATGACATCGTAGAGGTCGGTTTTCAGGTCGTTCTTGGCAATGCCGAGACCGGTCGTGGCGTTGCCCTGCGGGTCGAGATCGACGATGAGTACGCGCTGCTTGCCCGCGGCCAGGTAGGCCCCGAGGTTAATAGTGGTGGTCGTCTTTCCAACTCCACCTTTCTGGTTGGCGATCGCAATTACCTTGGTCACAGTAGGCTAATTATACCAGGTTGTGCTTGTGGTTGGGAGGGGTCGGGG
Organism: bacterium; assembly: GCA_027449805.1. Lineage (GTDB taxonomy): Bacteria > Patescibacteriota > Saccharimonadia > UBA4664 > UBA4664 > DAIDKY01. The sequence goes on along the minus strand of DAIDKY010000008.1, from coordinate 1,349 downwards.
CGGGTCTGACGGCGGACCTGGCAACGCAAGCGGATGAATTTTGCCATAGCTTTTCGCCTAGGGGTGCAAGAATGTTGAACCACTCATAATTGGGCCTTTTTTATCGCCCTGTAGAGCCTTTATACAGATATCATTTCGGCCTATGCAACATTTTTGCACCCCCTGCTCAGAAACGACTACTTCTTTTCGACGCGAATCGCGAGCATTTCGCCGTTAATCTTACACTGTTCCCCGCCGACGCCATCCAAATTAAGCTCATCGGCCAGCGTCTCGGCCTTAATGACATCGTCATATAACTGGATCGCCTGCATCAGCTCGCCGTTAGCATCCTCGGGCACGAGCGTCAGAACAATCCGATCGTCAACAGCCAGACCGGCGCCCTTGCGCACATTCTGCACCTGACGCACGACATCGCGCATAATCCCTTCCAGTTTCAACTCATGGGTCATCGTAGTATCGAGCACGACCGTGCCTTCGCCGGCAGCCTCGCCGCGCAGAACTGACTTTACGTTGACTTCTTCGGCGGCAATTCCCAGCAACCCATCAGAGAGCTCCAAGCCGTTATAAACGAGGCTAGACAACGGCTGGCGCACCTTGATTCCGGCACTCGCCCGCTCCGCCAAGCCGGCCGTAACGATGGTGCGCGTCGTCGCCATTTGGTCGAGCAAGGCCTGGTTAACCTCGCCAGCTTCGGGCCAGTCGGTCAGGTGGACGCTGGTCGCCAGGTCCATGCCCTCCGTGAGGCCGCGATAGATCTTGTCGGCAACGAACGGACTCCACGGCGCCAGCAGTTGACTCATTCGAATCAAAACATAGTGCAGGGTAGCATAGGCGCTAGCCTGGTCGGCGGCGCTGTCATTCTTGGAGAAACGACGACGACTACGGCGAACATACCAGTTAGACAGGTCATCGACCAAATCGCGCAGCGGACGTACGGCTCTAGCGATCTGGTAGGAATCAGCCTGCTTAGTCATCTCGACGATTACTTCATTAAGTCGGCTAAGCAACCACTGATCGAGCAGATTATCGCTCTGCGGGGCTTTAAGCTCTGCATCAGGTTG
>DAIDKY010000008.1:0-278 GCA_027449805.1 bacterium | reverse complement strand
CTCGGCGTAAGTGCTAAAGAAACTATAGACGTTCCAAAGCGTCATAAAGACATTGCGTTGCACCTCGCGCACGCCATCGACACTGAATCGTACGTCCTCGCCCCCTACCACCGGACTGGCCATAAAGAAGAAACGCAAGCTATCGGCGCCGCAGGTATCAAAGAGTTCCTGCGGGTCAGGGTAATTGCGCAGGCGTTTAGAGAGTTTACGCCCGTCGGCCGCCAGAACCAGGCCATTTACGACAACGTTCTTGTAGGCAGGTTTATTAAAGAGCGCCG
>DAIDKY010000007.1 GCA_027449805.1 bacterium | reverse complement strand
GGAGCTCGACGCGGTTACGAATTTCCTGAAGCGCTTTGACATCAGCAAGCCAGAGACGGGCATTGCATTTCTGAGCGTCTGCGACATGCTCCTGACGGGGTTCGATGCCCCGATTGAGCAGGTGATGTACCTGGACAAGCCTCTGCGGGAGCACACATTGCTCCAAGCCATCGCACGCGTGAACCGCAAGGCGCCAGGCAAGAAGGTCGGATACATCGTTGACTACATCGGGCTGACGAAGCACCTTCGCGAGGCACTCGACATCTACGCTAGCGAGGATGTCGATGAGTTCCTCTCGTGCTTTCGGTCCATCGAAGACGAGTTTGTGCGGCTTCAGGGTACCTTCGAGCGTCTCACCTCATTTTTTGAGCAACACGGAGTAGCTGAGTTCCATGCATGGGCGGTGCAGAAGCCAATATTTTTGGTCCCATAACAATGCCTCTTACGTTACTACAATTATTACTTTTACTACCTTACCGTGTTGACAAGCTTGGCGTCAAGACTATCTCAATAAAAAAAGCTGGGAAGGATATCTCAGCTTTGCCACCTGTTAAACAGGTTGACCGCTTTCTCGAACAGACCGCGTTCGGGATGGTAGTAAGTCGGAATGCGCATAGCGCCGAAACGAGTGTCGGCGATCCATTCCATCAGGCGATGTACGTCAGCGAGCGAATCGACGTAGGTCAGACGCCCAGGTTCACAGAAGTCACGATGACCGGAAAAGGCTCCCGCCACCGGGAGTGCATAGCCCCGAATCAAGTCGGCAGTACCTTGGGTAACTGGCTGGATCAAGACCTTGCGGTGACGATCACGCAGTTCCTGTGGCCACCGACGCAGTACTCGATCAGGCAGATTGAAGACGAGATCGACCGAACCCGGCGCCGCCACTGCCTTGATGGCGAAGCCGACCGAACTCAGCTCGAGTCGCATCAGTCGATTGGAACTGCGGATCAGATCAGCGTCGAAGCCGCTCTTGCGCACCGATTCGGTCCGCGGGAAGCTGAAGTGGACCCATCCGGCCGAACGCAAAATATCGACCGCCGAAACATCATAGGCGCCCATCGTTCTGACGATACTACTGATAACGATATGAAACGACTCTATGAGCTGCTCGTAGGGAATCTTCTCGGAGAGGATGACGAGCAGAACCGCCATGACATAGGCCACATCCTCGATTCGTTCGTGCGCCAAAATGAGGCTGAACGACGTTCTATCGTGTCTGATACGGTTGACCAGCTCGTTGATGAGATCGGTGCGTTCGGCAAAACTCGACAGAATTACCGACTCCCAAGCTGGATAAGCCTTAGTTAGGACTTCACGAACGAAGTCGATCCCGAGCGGAACCGGCTCCAGGCTCGTCACGGTAAGATCATGCTCGGCACGAGCCACATCGTACGGTAAAGCCGTGAAGACATCACTGGCAGCGACGTGTTTGGTCGCAAGCCCCTGCAGCTGCTCATAGATCACGCTGCCATTGAAACGTCTGATCGTCCGCCGCAACTCCTCCGCAGATTCCATCGGTGCAGTCATCGTTCCCTTTCGTCTGTCAAAATGCGTATCACTATAATAGTGCAAAATCAAAAAAATGTTGTGAAAGGTTGTAAAATCAGACCAAAGAGGTTATGCTTGATGTGTCCTCTGCCATACTCCACGATCCGAAAGGAGAGGGCATGTTGAAAACAAAAATCGGGGCTCCTCGCGTCACCAATACACCCACGACGACACGCTGCCGGGGTGCCTTCGTCCTTAAGCGCGCCTGTTCCCGAACGCATGCGAGCCAATTCACCTCTGCCGCCCCAAAGCCAATCGGTGGCGATATCTTCGCCATTCCTGTCTGTCGTTCGTGGTCCGCGCTCAACGCGGAGTTCCGCGCTGGACCAAGCGTCAGCATCGTCGGTAAAGAGATCGAGTTCTTTCCGGCTCAGCTCACCCTGATCGACGATTCGGTCAGCGCCTGCCTCCACGGCCGCTTCCGGATCCTCGGTGCCGACGTGCTCATCGTCGAAGGCGAGATCATCTTCGACGACAGCCGCCACGTTCGCCTCGTCGGACCTCACGTCATCGTTCTGGGCTCAGCAGCCTGAGCCATCCCCGATCTGACTTAACTGTCGGATCGGGGCATTTCTTTGCCAAAATTGCGTAATCGTTATACGATCATCTCAGATTAACCATAAGGGGAACTATATGTCGATACGTCCTGAAGATCTCGGTGATCCGTCACGATTTGAAGAGTTGCGACAAATACGTGAGACCAAACCAACTACAAGTCGGCTTGAGGCATTACAGAGCTTACAAGCAGAAGGTAATCTTTCAGTAACTGGTGATGAGATCGAAAATCGCAGACTTGAGATTGACGCCGAAAAACAAGCTGCCGGCAATCACGCGGCAGACGAACACGAACCGCTTCAACCAACCGGCTAATAAGAACGTTAGACTATTCGATTAGGTCGGGTCTACTTAAGCCTTGAGTTCTTCTTTGCACCTTTTCGAGATGAAGTATTTTCATAATCACTGAACTTGCGCGGCCACCAAAACCAGCGTCCCATCGCTACCGCTACCGACGGCACCAAGATGCTTCGGACCAACAAAGTATCGATTAAGACCCCAACGGCCACCAACACACCAAGTTCGGTCAAAATAACTAACGGCAAGACGCTTAATACTACAAAAGTCGCGGCCAGGACGAAACCGGCGCTGGTGATTACTCCCCCAGTCACCCGCAGGGCCGAGACCATACCTTCAATCGGGCCGAGTTTTTCTGCCTCTTCGCTCGCCCGCGTTGCGAGAAAGATATTATAATCAACGCCGAGTGCCACCAAGAAGACGAATCCGAGCAAGGGCACGATCGCATCAACGGCCGGAAAGTGAAAAACGGATCCGAAAATTACATTACTCACGCCAAGAGCCGCAAGGTACGATACGACCACCGTGATGATCAAAATTACCGGTGCCATGAGACTACGTAAGAGAACTATTAGTACGGCAAAGACAATCGCCAGGATAATCGGAACCACCAGAGATCGATCATGATTGGCAGCATTTTTGGTATCAAGATCGATGGCGCTTGACCCGCCTACGATTGCGTTAGCCCCCGTAATACTGCCCAGTGTTGTACGCAGGCGTGTAATCGTATCATAGTCTGCCGGTGAATCCGGAGTATCGGTAGTCGTGACGCTCAAGGCCGTCCACTGATCATTCGAGCTGGCCGGACGTACCGCCACGACATGGCTATCGGCTTTGAGTTTTTGCACTACCTCGTTCGTCTTACTAGTTGCCGTGACCACTACTAAAGGGCTGCTTGCTCCGGCACCAAAATGCTCGCTGATAATATTCTGTCCCGTTACCGATTCGGGAGTGACCCGGAAAGACTGGCTCTGGGTTAGACCAAGCTTAAAGTCGGTCAACCCGAGCATAAAGATGCCGAGCATTACCAAAGACAAAACAGACAAGAGGATCGGTGCGGCCTTAACAGCCTGGCCGATGCGGGCAAAGATACCTTTTGTCGTCGGATCGACCGAGTCGACCTTAGGAACGCGAGGCCAAAACAGACCGCGGCCGAATAACAGCAGTGCCGCGGGCAGAACAATGAGATTAAAGACCAAAGCAGTCAGGATACCGACGGCTCCAACCGGACCGAGCGAAGCATCGCTGTTTAAGCTCGATACCATCAAACTAAGGAGTGCCAAAGTGACAGTAATTCCACTCGCCAGAATAGCTGGCGCAGCTTGTTTAAGAGCCCGTCGCATAGCCTCGTATCTATCATTAAAATAATGAAGTTCTTCCCTATAACGAGCAATAATTAATAGTGCATAGTCCGTTCCGGCGCCGAACACCAAAACACGAAGAATACCGCTGTTCTCGCCGTTGAGAACAATCGTGCCATGCTGGGCCATGGCGTTGACGATACCGCTGGCAACCTGATCCGCCATTGCAACGACGAAGAGCGGGATCAACCATAACCACGGGCTACGGTAGGTTAAAAGCAAAATGATCGCTACCACCGTAATCGAGGCATATAGTAGTTTGCTGTTTAGACCGCTAAAGGCATTGGTCTGATCGGCAATGAAGCCGCCCTCGCCGCTAACGTTGACCTGAAGACCGGCTGGATTATTAGCATGGACGATAGTCCTGACTTTTGCCACCGATACCGACGGTTTGGGATCGGTCGGCAGTTGGATCGTGACAATAGCCGCCTGGCGGTTGACCGACGGGATAGCCGGCGAAACCTCGTTCTTCACCGCCAATGGTGCTAGGGCCTTGCTATCGGCGTTAATCTTGGTAAAGTCCGCCGCCGTTAGCGTTCCGCTATCACGCGAATAGACTACGATGGTCGAGATCGTCTGGCCGCTCGGCAGCTCCTTCTCGCGTTGTACAACTTGGGTCGACTGAGCGGTATTAGGCAAAAAGGCCGTTGCATCGGTAGTTGTAAGATCTTTGACAGCTTCCGGAGTAGCCGCAAACATCGCGGCGATACCAAGAGCTATGATCAGCCACTTGGTCTTTCGTCCGGTTATAAATCTTATAATCGCATTCGTCATTAGGCTAATCCTTTATTAAGAAAAGTATATCAAATAAAGCTTGGTGAAAGTAGAATCTACCGAGCAGCCTACTTTAAATAAGCGTTCATCCTCGATTGACTTTGGTTAACTGATCATAAACGCGTTTGATGCGTCTTATCCCGACTGCGCTCCAGAGCTGGACCGTATTCATCGGGCCCTCGGCTTGCGGCTGATCATTATAGAGATGGGGCTTACCGTCTCGATCATAGTGAAGTTCCGGTACTACTCCCAATCGTTCAACCGCATCGAGATTGGCCTTAGCTGTGACTAATGCCGCCTTGCGCAACAGGTCGTGCGTTGCGTCGCCCCAACTGGCATCACTTCGTTCGAGCTGCCGGTAGAGACCGGCTACGATAAAGGCCGTCTGCTTGGTCCAGATAACCTCGCCATGATAATAAGTCGTGTCGTAACCCTCGCCATGCCCGACGACTATCGGACCGGAGGCGGTATAAAAATACGCCGGATCGAGTAAACGCCGCGCAAAGCTTACGACCTCTTCTTCGTCGGGTTGGCCGTAGAAGAGTTCATAGGCCTCATCGGTGTGATTAACACGGAGCGTCTTATAGGTGGCGATGCCCTCATCGTTGTGTTCTACGTCGTAAAGCGCCAAAGCGTAGGCGGCACTGCCGTCGTTATTTATAAAACGATATTTTGACCGTACATCACGCCACTTTTCGTTAAGCCGCTGCATTCTGGCCTCGTCGAGACCGAGTGTTTCGGCGTAGCGCCCCATGATCTCAAGGGCACGCGGATAAAAAACGACATTCACGTCATAAGGTGCAATGACGGGGCTTACCACCTGATACGCCAATTGGCTGTCGCGCCAGTTACCGGCTCCGTAGTACTCGTCCTGCTTATGCCGGCGCAATGATGATGGCAGTTTTTTAAAGGTAATCAGCTCGTTGCGTTCTGCCTGGTCGGCAATGTAGCCAGCCACTCGCCGCAGCCGGTCGAGATCTTGCTCCGACCACTCCACTGGCGGCAATGTGATCAAGCCCATTACGTAGCGCGGCTCGATATCGATCATATTACGTACTATAAAAGTATCTTCCATCGCCTGAACGTAACGCCGAGCGCTAAACTTTACCGGATAGGCATCTGGTATCAGCTCGTCGAGAGCGGCCGCCAAGTCGCGAATCTCGTCACGCCGTTCAGCAGCGTACTCGCCGACTATGTTCTCGTGCCAACCTTCGCCGGCTCCATCGGTATGTTCGATTGCCTTATGGTACATGTAGGCAATAGTGTCGTTGTTTAGATCACCCGCCCCAAGATCGGCTGCCTCCATCCAATCGCGCGGAAAGACGGTGCCGTAGTCGATACCGCTCGTCTTATTGTGCCTAATTAAATGCGTAATCTCGAGTGCCGTCTCGTCCTTTTGGTTGCTTCCCCGTTCAAAAATCGGCTTCGTATATATCTTTTCAGGGCGAGCCTGAGCGTAACCGGTAGTCGTCGTAATACGAAGCCTCAGACGATCAACCTTGCTGTGAATTCGAAACCCGCCGGCTCCGTCGTCGCGCGTTACGACTGCCCCCTTCGGGGTCTCGATTACGACGCCGTAATGATTGCCGTCATAATTTCGCCGGTAAGTAATTACGCCGTCGTCGACCATCGTATAGTTTGGCGCTAGCGCTCCCGGATGATCGATTGCAACCTGGGCAAATGTTAGCCGCGTACCCTGCTCCGGTTCGGTCAAAGCGCGCATCTTGCGAATATGCCCTATAGCCGGATCGGCCAGTAAAAACGACGGTCCCGGTACTTCCATATCCAAGACCAGATTATCGTTTTTGGTCGCAACGGAAACGATCTTGGTCGTTGCAGGCGTTAACCCGATACTGCCGAAGTAAAGATGGTTATCGGGTCCCGCAATACGCAATTGATCCAGCTGGTCCCATTCTATATAGTAGGCGCCGGCGATCCAGTGCGATGGTTGACGTTTTTTCATTATGGGTCGAATTATAGCAGAGCGGGAGTTTAATACTGGTACAATATGTCTATGTCTAATTCAACAATCACCCTGCCCGGCCTGGTCGATCTGCACGTCCACTTGCGCGACCCAGGCCAAACTCACAAAGAGGACTTCTTAAGCGGTACCTCGGCCGCACTGGCCGGCGGTTTCACCGATATATTCGATATGCCCAATAATCAGGAGCCGATCGTATCCGTACAGGCTCTCGATAACAAGGTTGCCAGCGCCAAACGCCAGATCGTCTGCGACGTCGGCTTCCATTTCGGTTCATTGGGAGACAATTTGGATCAATTCGATAAGGTCAAAGATCGTGTAAGCGGGCTCAAGCTATATCTCAACGTCACTACCGGCAACTATCTGCTTAGCCCGGAGTCGCTGACCAAGATATTTATGGCTTGGGACAGCCCTAAACCAATCCTTGTCCACGCCGAAGCCGATGTTATTGAAACCGTCCTTAAGGTCACTGCCGAGACCGGCCAGAAGACCCACATCTGCCACGTCTCATGTCGCGCCGAGCTTGAACCGATTATCCGTGCCAAAGAAGCGGGACTTCCGGTAACCTGCGGGGTCACGCCTCATCACCTCTTTCTAAGAGAAGCCGATGAGCAGCAACTGGGCAACTATGGACGCATGAAGCCGGCTCTTAAACCGCAAGCTGACCTAGACTACCTCTGGGATAATCTGGATCGGGTCGATGTTATTGAGTCAGACCACGCGCCTCATACCCACGCCGAGAAAGATGAAGGCGCCTTCGGGGTACCCGGGCTCGAAACAACCTTGCCGCTTCTACTCCAGGCCGAGCGCGAAGGACGACTGAGCCGCAATGATATTATCGCCAAGTGTGCTGATAACCCGCGCCGTATCCTAGGCCTCACGCCCGACTCAACAACCTTTATAGAAGTTGATCCGGTCGAGTTTAAAATCACCAACGACAATCTACAGACTAAATGCGGTTGGACGCCATTTGCAGGACGTACCGGCTATGGGCGTGTAAAGACGGTTACCTTGCGGGGCAAGGTCGTCTATCGCGACGGCAAGATTATGGCCCAGCCTGGCAGCGGCCGAGTTATTTAGACCGAGGCTTTAATCTCAATGGCTAGTTCGGGATTCCACATCGCACCGGTTGCCGACTGCACCGCATCGGCACCCGCCTGGCGATAGTCCCGGTAGTCGGCGACCGACATTACCCCGCCCACACCGATGATCTCGTAATTAAGACTTAATTTCTTACGTAGAGCCGACAGGCGTTTAACCATATCCAGACCGGCCCACTTAATACTGGCGCCGCACATACCGCTCGAGAGTCGATTCTGCCCCGGTAATGCCTGCTCGCCGTTGGCATCGACAACTGGTGCGGGAATCGTGTTGATGGCCGATATCGCAGCCACGTAGGGGCCCATCTCGGTTACGACCTTGGTTAAGAGATCTTCCTGGTCTTTGGAGAAGTAACCCACCTTGGCGACGACCGGGATATCACCAACCGCCTCCTTGGTCCGACGGCAGATCTCGCGTACGGCATTGGGCGTGTAACAGAGAATTCCCTCGTTTGCGACATTAGGGCACGACAGGTTTAGCTCGATGGCCTTAACTCCCGCATCGACAGCCAACTTGGCGGTGGCGGCAAAGTCATCGTAGTAATCATCATGGCTAAACCCCGGCTTGATCGTACCGACCACACTCATCATGACGAGCTGGCCCTTGCCTGCGTGCGCGACCGCTTTCTTGAGGTCATCAACCCAAAATTCGGGTCCGCGCGACGGGTTGCCGAATGAGTTGGTAATTGTCAGCGGGCTGCCATCGGTCGACGCCTGTGTCTTCCCGACCAGCGGCTTGGAGGCCTTCTCGAGCGTTAAGTCTCCATCGACATCGACATAGAGAACGTTGGGAAACTCGTTGCAGCCAAAAGTGCTGCTGCGCTGAGTCTTATAGCAAACAACGTCGAAGCCTTTGTCTAGAGCCGCATTCACATACTTGCTGTTTAGGAGCGGGCCGGCTGGCATTCCGAATGGCTCATAGACTGGATAGCCCAGGAAACGATACTGCGGTTCGCCCTTATTCTGGTACGCCTCGGGGTTATGAAATGCCCCGAAAGGTCCTTGGTCAAAGTTGTCATCGTAAGTCTTGGCCGGATCGTAGATTGGTTGTTGGGTGGTAGTGCTCATGGTAATCTTAGAATATCATAAACGGCTCCCCTAACCCATGAACTTTATCGCCAAACTAAATAAAGCCGTTGAGCGCAACGATACGCTAGTCTGTCTCGGCCTCGATAGCGCGCTGTCCAAGCTTCCGGCCCACTTAAAAGACGACCCAACTCCAATATTTAGCTTTAACAAAGCCATAATTGATGCAACTCACGATCTCGTCTGCGCTTACAAGCCCAATACCGCGTTTTATGAGTCGCTCGGTGCTTCAGGCATCGAGCAGCTCAAGCAAACCTGTGATTACCTTACTGCCACCTACCCCGAGGTACCGATTATTCTCGACGCCAAACGTGGAGATATCGGCAACACTAATGATGGTTATATAGATTTCGCCTTCGACTACCTACAGGCTGATGCTATTACCCTCCATCCTTATCTTGGGCAAGAATCACTTGCGCCATTTCTTGCCAAAGCCGATAAGGGTATCGTTATTCTTTGTCGAACCTCGAACCCCGGCGCCGGGGAGTTCCAAGATCTCAAGATCGACGGCAAGACCCTCTACCAAACCGTAGCGACGCATGTTGCGAATGATTGGAACGCCAACGACAATTGCCTTATCGTGGTCGGCGCCACCTACCCGGACGAGCTGGCCGAGATCCGTACTATCGTCGGGCCCAAGATGCCAATCCTAGTTCCCGGTATCGGCGCCCAAGGTGGCGACATCAAGGCAGTCATGAAGGCCGGCATAGGCGGTGATAAGCGCGGCCTCATCATCAACTCATCACGCGCCATTATCTTTGCCAGCAACGAGACTGACTTTGCCGAACGAGCTCGTGAAGAGACGCTTAAACTCCAGACCCAAATAAACGATTACCGTAAAGTGATTCCTATTTAAAACCGTGGGCGTCGCCCCAAACCTTTGAGTCCTTCTGCCAAGCTAATACAAGATCACGGTCCTTTGCTTCGATGTGACTGTCTTTGATCGCCACGTCAACCAAGGTAGTAAAGTTGGTCAGAGCTCTAAGTTCGACTCCGGCTGCCTCAAAGTTTGCTTTTGATTGTGCCAACTCATAAGTAAATACGGCAAAGATAATGTCTGCCGAGGCACCGTTAGCACGAACGGTTTCAACTGTCTCAATCGAGCTGCCGCCGGTGCTAATCAGATCCTCGACTACAATGACCTTCTGGCCAGCATGAAGGTCGCCTTCAATCTGAGCCTGCTTACCATGCTCTTTGGCCTTGCTACGAGCGTACACCATCGGAAGATCCAAGCGTTCGGCCAACCACGCAGCATGAGGGATGCCAGCAGTAGCCGTACCACAGATAACCTCAGGTAAATTCTGATCATCAATCAAGGTAGACATGAGCTCAATGACACGTCGGCGTTCTTTTGGAAACGAGATAAGCATTCGGCAGTCTGTATAGATTGGGCTTAAAATGCCGCTCGTAAATCGATAGGGCTCCTGTGGTCGAAGCGTAACAGCCTTTATATTAAGTAAGATCTGTGCAACTTCCTCGGCTTTTGACATCTAGATACCCTCATTAATTTCTCGTATTATAGCACTCTAAAGCAAACCCAACGTCCACTCGATCAATGCCATACGGATAAACATACCGTTGCCGGCCTGGCGGAAATAGGCCGAGCGAGGATCGTTGTCAACCTCGGTTGTGATCTCATCGACTCGCGGTAGCGGATGCAGCAGGACGGCGTCCTTCTTCATCAACTTCAGCTCGCCCGCGCCAATGACAAAGGGTTCGATGGTGCCGGCACCCTCAAAGCGTTCCTTCTGGATACGTGTCCAGTAGACCACGTCGGCATCCTTTAGGGCCGTCCGATAGTCTGCCGTTTCGCTGTAGCTCATACCACGACGCTTGAGGTATCTAATGATATCGCGATTCATCTTAAGACTCTCCGGAGAGGTAAAGATAATCTCGTTAGAGGGGAATTTTGCTAATAGATAAACCAAGGAGCGCGCCGTCCGGCCGTGAGCCAAATCGCCGCCTATAACGACCTTAAGATTATCAAGCCTGCCAGCCTCCTGCTGAATGGTGTAGAGATCAAGCAAGGCTTGGGTAGGATGCTGACCCGTTCCGTCGCCGGCATTAAGAATCGGTACCGTACTGACCTTGGCGGCTCGCTCGGCGGCGCCTGTCTCATGATGACGCAGCACGATGACGTCGGGTCGATACTGACAAAGCACCCTAATCGTATCCTCGATCGTCTCGCCCTTGGCCGCCGAGGAGAACTCGCGTGCGTTCTCGGTCGCAATGACCTGCATGCCGAGATGCTGTCCAGCCGCTGCAAACGAAATACGAGTACGCGTCGACGGCTCATAAAAAATCGTAAACATTAACCGTCCCGCTAACAGGTTCCCAAGTTTCTGGTGCTTACGAGGATCATCCAAGGTGAGTTGCAACTCCTCTGCACGAACAAACAGACGTTGGATCAATCTGGGGTCAAACTGCTGCGACGCTAGAACGTGGCGATGGGCGATTGTCTGCTCGACTCTAGCCATTATTTTTGGTCTCTTGTCCGATATCATGGCGATAATGCATCCCCTCGAAGCTAATCAGGCTGACGCCGGCGTAGGCCTTGGCGCGAGCCTCCTCGATCGAACTACCCGTAGCGGAGACATAGAGAACTCGGCCGCCATTGGTCGTACACTGTCCGTCGACGAGTTTAGTCCCCGCGTGAAAGATAACCACATCATCGAGCTTAGCCGCCTCATCTATACCCGTTATAACGGCGCCTTTGGAATAACTCCCCGGGTATCCCCCGGAGGCAAGCGCAACGTTTACGACATAGGTTTCCTTGCGCCAGATCGGCTTCATCGTTGCCAATTTAGCGTCGGTGCAAGCAAGAAGAAGCTCGAGAATATCACTATCTAGCAAGCGCATATAGGCTTGCGTTTCCGGATCGCCGAAACGGGCATTATACTCAATAACCTTAGCCCCGTTGCTCGTCAATTTGAGCCCCGGATAAAGCAGTCCGGCAAATGGAGTACCCATCTTGGACAGCTCATCGAGCAACGGAGCTACGACCAGCTTGCCTAGCTCATCGACCTGATGCTGATCGACCCCCGGCAACGGCGCAACCGTGCCCATACCGCCAGTGTTGGGGCCTTTGCCGCCGTCGTAGACGGGTTTGTTATCTTGCGACGACGGTAACATGAGATAGTTATTGCCATCGGAAAGAGCATGAAGCGAGATCTCCGGTCCGTCCAGGAAAGTTTCGATTACGACCGACTCCCCCGCCTCACCAAAATCCTTGTCGATCATCATTCCTCGTAACGTCTGTTCTGCTTCGGCGACGTCGGCGCATGCCACGGCTCCTTTGCCCTGAGCTAAGCCGCTAGCCTTGATAAAGACCGGAAAGGCTAGAGTATCAACATAGGCTTTGGCCTCATCGAATGAATCAAAACTACGGTACTCGGCAGTAGGTATGCCTCTCTTCTCCATAATCTCTTTGGCAAAGATCTTCGAAGCTTCAATTTGGGCCGCCGCCTTAGTAGGGCCGAAAGCCTTTAATCCGTTGGCTTGAAAGAGATCGACCATACCCAATGCCAGCGGGTCGTCCGGTGTAACGATCGTAAAATCGATCTTCTCCTTTAGGGCAAAAGCTAACTGACCTTCGAGATCGGTCGCTCCAATGGCCACATTCTCGGCGATTTCGGCAGTCCCCGCATTACCTGGTGCAACATACAGCTTTGTAAGACGCTTGGATTGGGCGAGCTTCCAAGCCAGGGCATGTTCGCGACCACCGCTACCGATAACCATGACTTTCATAGAGCCATAATATCAGTTAATGAAAAATGAAAACAGCTACCCCGGAGGGTAGCTGGTAACCAGAGCGTGACGCTCCGGCGGGTTGTTCAGGACGAGGCGAGCTCGAAGGCTTCGGTATCGATGTCGCGACGCCGAAAGACGACGTGATCACCAAGCTCCAGACGGCGGATCGCATGGGAGACGGCCGACCAGGCGCGACGATCGGCATCGGTGTGCGTATCGTCCTTGAGGATGAAACGGACCTCGAGCATGAAATCGCGGGTACTGGTATCGCCCCAGGCGATCTCGGGGTTGAGCCGAGGGTCCCGCCGCTTCATCGCCTCGACCAACGAAACCGCTAGTCGTTCGCGTTGCTCGCTCGAGAGATTGAGCACGCGGAGATGTGCTGTGGTCTGGTACCGGGTATGGACGGTCACGCTCATGATGCCGCCTCCGTGGGAACCGCAAAGGCCTTGACCGAGTCATTTTTCAGCGCCGCGAAGTCGATCTCCACAACCTGCTTGAGGGCAGCCATGACGTCGGACGCAATGCCGGTTCCGATCGTCACCGCATGGACACCGTCACCAGCCTTGACTACGACCTCGATCATGACGCCGTTCTCGGTCATGATGACATCGGCATCGACGAAGTCGTCCCCCAGACTGATGAAGTAGCCCTGGATGAGCTCCTCCAGATCGATCCCTGTAATCAGCGGATCCGTGGGTACCAGATATATCAGGCACCTGAATGGCGATTCCATATCAGCTCGTTTCTGTTGTCTGAACGTTGCAACCAACTTTTGGTATAACCAATATATTGACCTAATTTATACTATAAGTCAATACCTATTTGTCGTCGTCTTGCAAGAGCCACTCGACTGCGGACTCTCGGGTCGAGAAAATCTTCGTATTGCCGGCCTTACCCATTGCCAGGACGATCGCTTTGGCAACCTCGGTCAAAAACTTACCGCCGCCAAAGATAGCCAGCTTCTCGTAATTAAGTGATTCTAGAATCTCCATAGCTGCACGGTTGGTATCAGGCGTGTAGTTCTCTTGTTTGGTGATATCAAGCAGACCTAAGCGGCGCTTACCCTCATTCTGAAGCTGCTTAATCATGTCGGCGGCATCGGCCTTTAGGTTAAGAAAAGCCATGTAGCTTTGTTCGCCTTCGATGGTAACTTCGATGTAGCCTTCCGGATTGTAGGTGATTCGATTTGCCATAATCTTAATCGGATTGTAGCATAACCATATAGTGATGCAAGTATCGCTCTATAAAAAGATAAAACCCCGATTAGCATTCACTTTCTGAATGCCGTTAAGGGGTTGTGTCTAGATCGAGCGAGCGGAACGATCCATATGGTGGCCAGGCGCCGGCTATCCTCGTAGGTTACTAGCTTAAAACGATAGAGATCATCGAGAAGATGACGCTGTAATATTTCTGCGGCGCTCCCTCGCGACGGTGGCCCGACGTGAGGAGCGATGATACGTACCAGTCGAAGAAGTTCAATATCGCAGATATTTGTCGGGTTGATCGAGATGAACAGATGAGGCAATTCCGCCAGGTCTTCAAGCATATCGAGTAGTCTGCCTATCACCTTGCGAACATTGGGGTCGTTGCGTCTGCGATCGGCTTCCCGATAAATTGCCCAGATGCACTCTACGCGCTGCACAGAGGTCAGCATCAATACGTCCTCCTTGGGCAGAGGAAGCTGTTCGGTTGAACAGGCTACACGATATTATGTACTTATACTGAATGTAGGTCAAATAATTTATGCGGTTTATTACGACAACGAGGGTATTATCAGACCCCCAGGCGTGCTAAGATCAAAGCTGTAATGCTTAGGTGAGATGCTTCCAGAATTCAGTTTAAAGAAGATCAAGCTCAAGGTCTCGACCGATAACGCCAGTCTGTTTTTTGCATACTTAATTACACTTACATCTCTCGGCTACTACATCTGGACTAAGAGCTGGCAGACAACGAGCCCGATCGGATTCATCATTGTATTTTCACTTGTTGTAATGCAGCTTATCTTTGTTCGATTGCCTCAAACCAGAGACCTCGAGTTCTTTAGTAGCGGAGAGCTATCACCCTTACTTATCTACAATGCCGCCCTAACGGTATCGCTTATCTGGTATATACCCCTCTACAGCCCGTTTATACTCAGCATCCCGTCGATTATGTTTATCACCGTGTACTACCGCGGGCCGATTGCCGCCATCGCAGCCATCCTTGAACTTATCTTTATTATAGTCGTCGGTACCCGTCTCCAGGGGCTCCCCAATGTTGCCTATGCCTATCTCTTTCCCTACATCTTCGTCGTGCTCGGGATCGCCTTTGCCGGTATAGTCATGCGCGCCGGACAGATCGAGAACGGTATTCGAATGGAACTAGGACGAGTCGCCTCTCACCTCTCGGGCGAACGGCAACAGCTGGCCACACTGATAAACAGTATCGCCGACGCCGTAGTTGCGACCGACAAAACCGGCAATATTCTCTTCTACAACGCCGCTGCCTTAGCTCTCTTTAATACTCAGGCCGTTTCGATCGGTCAGAACTTTAGCGCTATGGGCAAGCTCTACGATGAATCCGGCCAACGAGTCGATCTACTTAAACTAGCCGGAGCAAAATCGGGTCGCGTTCAACTCAATAACCTCCACATACTGCCGACAGACAATGAAACCGATCACATTGACCTGGCTGTCGATGCTTCTCTCATTGAGCCGGGGTCAGGTGGTCAGCAGGCAAGCGGTTATATATTCCTGATGCGCGACATTACCAAAGAAAAGACCTTGGACGAAGAGCGTGACGAGTTTATCTCCGTTACCTCGCACGAGCTGCGAACCCCGATTACCCTTGTCGAAGCCGATATCTCGATCGCCTTGCTCGATCAAGAAGGAGCCCCGCCGTTGCCCAAAGCCGTCCGCGAACGCCTAGAGAAGGCTCACGAGGGCATTGTCTACCTGGCAAACTTAACTAATCAGCTGATTACCTTGTCGGAAGCCGAAAAGAATCGACTCGAGATAATCTCTAGCCCAATCGACATGAAGGAACTTTTGAGCGAAGTTGAATCAAAATACAAAGCGGATGCGGACAAAAAGAAGTTAGACCTAAAAATAAAGTGGGCCGCCAATCTGCCAGATTTAAACACCAGTAAGATCTACCTGGCGGAGATCCTCGACAACCTCGTCTCCAACGCCATTAAATACACCGATAAAGGTTCTGTCACGCTTAACGCCGAAGCTGTTGATGGCGGCAGATCTATAGTAATCAGCGTTAAAGACACCGGTATCGGTATCAGCGTCTCCGACAAACCCAAACTGTTCGGCAAATTTTACCGTTCCGAAGACTTCCATACTCGAGAGACCGGCGGCGCGGGACTCGGCCTGTATATGTCGAGCAAGCTGGCAACCTACCTTAATGCAAAACTCTGGTTCGACAGTGATCTAGGCAAAGGCTCGACCTTCTATATCAAAATAGCGGTTTAGAACCAGTCAGCTCAAATACCGTGTATACCCACCAATGAGCCGATGCCATAGGTAGCGGCCATGGCGATAGCTCCTCCGATCACTACCCGCAAGGTTGCTCTGGTCTTATTGGCCTCACCATAGTGCGCGCTAAGAATACCGGTTAGAGTCAAGGCGATCAGAACTGCAAAGAAGGTAATTGGAACATTTATACTTACCGGTGCCAACATAATCGTGATGAGTGGAATAATAGCACCGACAAGAAAAGACAGGGCCGATGCGATAGCGGCGTGCCATGGGTTATTTAAATCGTCGGGATTAATCTTCAGCTCGGCTTCTGCATGAGCAGCGAACGCGTCATGCGCCGTCAACTCCTTGGCAACCAGTTGAGCCGTTGATATTGAGAGACCCTTGGCCCGATAAAGACCTTCTAGTTCAGCCAATTCTTCATCGGGGTAATCGCGTAACTCGGTTTTCTCCTTGGCCAATAAAGCCCGCTCCGAATCGCGCTGGCTGCTAACCGAGACGTATTCACCGGCGGCCATCGACAGAGCACCAGCCACGATACCGGCGACTCCGGCCGTTAAGATAACTCCCTTTGAACTGGTGGCGCCGGCCACCCCGACAACGATGCCGGCAACAGAGACTATACCATCGTTAGCACCTAATACCGCCGCCCTCAATGCATTGAGTCGAGAGCTAGAGTTATCGGGGTGGGGCTCAGCGTGTCGCTGGGGCATCTTTGGTCTTTCGTTGGAAGGCCACTAGATAGACAATCTCTAGCAACCCGAGCGTATTTACCAATAGTAGAACGATAAACCAGACTCCTTGGTTGTTACGACCGGCACGCCAAAGAGCAAAGCCCTTCCAGACTAATTCCCATATAAGAGCCAAGGCGATTAGAGAAATCTGGTGCGAAGTTAATGTGAGGGATGAATTTGAACCAGTAATATGATACATGCTTACAGTTTAGCACCAATACAACCAATTCTGGAATGTGAGGCAGATACAAAAAGAAGCCTTTTTAGGGGCTCTTTTTGCAGCAGCACTATCGCTAGTAACTACCTACCACCTCACAGTGGTAGTTATTACTTTAGCATCGCCCCAATAATCTGAAACGTGACATTCTTACAGTTTTAGAACGCTTTCTAAATAACTATTTTGGATGATTCTTAGACGGTGAACTTAGACGCGGAATCAATGGCGGAGTCTGCTTCTTGTAGGCATCCCAACCGGGCCTGCCAACAAACCCGGCCTCGGCCAGCGGGATGCCCGATACCTCGGTAATAAGAAAGGTAATCGTTGCTGCACCGATCAGCCCGATCCATCCGTAAGGAACCGACAAGGCGATAACTGCGATCCCCCACCACTGAGTCACCTCGCCGAAATAGTTGGGATGGCGCGTATACGACCATAGGCCGCGAGTCATTATCTTGCCGCGGTTGGCCGGATTGCCAAGAAACTCCGACAGTTGATGATCGCCGATCACCTCGAAGACAAAACCAAAAACCCAGACCGCCGTACCAAACCAAACAAATGTTCCGCTACCGCTGTATGAATAAACGTTAATAACGATCACCGGTAATGACACGATTAACATGAGCGCACCCTGCGGTAGGAATACATTAAATAAGCTGTGCCAGGCTTGATGCTCGCCCCAGCGCTCTCGCATCTCCAGGTAACGCCGATCCTCTTGTTTTGAACGCAGCCACCTGCGACCAATATGGCCGGCTAAACGAAGCCCCCAAAGCGTTACCAACAAAGTCACTATAACCACCGCGGAAGACTTACCTATATTTCCTCCTGCAATCGCCGAAGTCCAGGCAATAACGATGAATCCCAGGCCCCAGATAACATCGACCAGATCGTTGCGACGCAGTCGTAAAGCAATAAGGTACACCAACATTAAAAGTACTGCTACCGGTATGGCACTGATACCGATGATCGACAGTAAATGCATCATCCTAACGGGCAAAAAGGGTTAGAACTACCAACGTCGTCAAGGTTGTAAGAACAGTGCCCCATACCAGGTCGATCAAAGTAATCTTGAGGGGCCAGTTCTTGAGCGTAGCCAAATTGGTGAGATCATAAGTACCATAAGTAAACAGGCCGAACAGGCTTCCCCTCCACCAGCTGCTTATACCGGAGTGCGCTGACATTGCGGGATAAATCACAAAGATCATCAGACCTAAAGCAAACAGAGCATAAAAAACAGTCGCCGCCAATAAATCAGGTTTTGGCTTCATTAAGGCTTTTAACTGGCTCTCGTAGGCACTCTTGGCAACGCCGCCGAGCCATAGCAGATCGATGCCGACGAAGACGACTAAGGTTACTAGATAAGCATAAAAGTAATTCATAATCATATTATATCAGCCGGTCAATATTATGATGAAGAACTTATGCGAAGCAAACCAAAATACTCGATAATTATGAAATTGTGATCAGATAATATGAATCCCTATAGTCCGGGTAAACCAACCTGTGACGTAAGTTCGTTTACGGTCTTAATAACAGGCGTAAGCGTATGGGTAACGATCGGCGCAGGGTCCAACCCAGATATGCCGCCGACTGGTAATGTGATTGGAGAGTTTATCGGTAATGATTTAGGTGGGGATGGCGGTGCGACATCCGTCGAAATAGAGCTATGTGTAGCGGGTTGGTTAGTCCGTACAATCGAATAAGTATGATTACCGGATGACACCGCTTTTGAAGGAACTGGCGAGAATGTTTTAGCTGGGCCGACGGGGACGATTGGGTGTGAATAATGGCGGATGATCATTTGAGCAGCCCTGGCAGTATCGTAACAGATCAGAATAACCAAGGCAGCTATTACCAGATACTTGGCGATCGACCCAAGGTTGCGTTTCATAAATTTATGACGTAGATCTAGACCTCGTTGAACCTTTATCTGATCATCCTTAGATAGAAGATCACAGATATTATCTAACTTGGCACGAGTCTCTGTGCCATCGCTAAAACTCAAAAGAACTATTTGATCGGTCTCAATGCTGTAACTAGATAGATGTCTGGCCATATTGCCTGCTCCGCTTGCTATTAATTCTATCAAATAGTCGGTGTTGATCAACCAGCCACCGCGCTCCCGACTGGAAGATTATTTTGCTTATGCTTGCCTATTATTCTTGGCATTGGGAAAATATCGACTATCAGATAGTCCGATAGTGAG
>DAIDKY010000006.1:24131-24499 GCA_027449805.1 bacterium | reverse complement strand
AGCGACGAGGTCGGCGGTCGTGTCGACGTACTCAAAGAAGCGGCCAAGGATCTTCGCGGCGAGGCCAAAGAGGAGAGTCAGGAGCTGATTAAACGAGCTGAGGTCTTAAAGCAGGATCTACGTATCTCCGCTACTAATCTAGCTAAGCAGGGTAATGCAACAAAAGATGCGGCCATTAAGGACGTTAAATTGCTCCTAAGCGAAGGCGCTGCCGTTATGGACGAGCTAGAGCGGGTCACTAAGCACTTGGTAGGTTCGGCTAAAGATAAAGCCAAGGGACTCAAAAACGAAGAGGCCGGCGGTCGCTAAATGCTTGGTCGCGGCAAGTCCAAGCCAAAAGTCAGCCCTGCGGGGGTGGATTACGAGAA
>DAIDKY010000006.1:0-24121 GCA_027449805.1 bacterium | reverse complement strand
AGACCATGGAACAGATAATGGTCAAAGACTATATCTATTTTATCGGTTCTACCAGGCGTCAGATCTGGGGATCGTTCGTCCGAGGAATCTTTGCCGGGTTCGGCGGCGTCATCGGCGCTTCTTTGGTTGTGGCGATCGTTATTGTAGTACTTCAATTTCTTGGCCAGGCGCCCGTGGTCGGACAGTTTTTCCAGAACCTAAGCCAGAATATCCACACTACTCCGACTACTCCAAAATAGTACGAAGTCAAGACTGGTTATGCTTATTACCAGAGAGTAAGATAGACATATAAGAGGGGAGGCACGGCGCGTGCCAAAGACGGCGAGTGGGCAGTTTGTCCACCTCCATAATCATTCTCATTACAGTCTGCTCGACGGCCTGCAGAAGGTCCCCGGGATGCTTGATCGCGTGGCTGAGCTCGGTATGAGCGCGGTGGCGCTAACCGACCACGGTACGCTCTCCGGGGCGATCGAGTTTTATAACGAAGCCACTAAGCGCAAGATCAAGCCGATAATCGGGGTCGAAGCCTACGTTGCACCGCGCGGGCACTTGGACAAGACGGCCGGTATCGATAAGGTGCCTTACCATCTCATCTTGTTGGCCGAAAATGACCAGGGCTACCACAATTTAATGAAGTTGATCAGTATCGCTCAACTCGACGGCTACTACTACAAGCCGCGTGTCGATCGTGCTCTGCTCGAGCAGTATCACGAAGGCATTATTGCTTTGAGCGGTTGCGCGGGCGGCGAGGTGGCGACACATCTGCGCAATGGCAACATGGAAGAAGCTGAGGCGGTGGTTAGGTGGTACGATGAGACCTTCGGTCGCGGTAATTATTTCTTGGAACTCCAGTGGCACCAGCACCAATGGAAAGAGCAGAAGATTATAAACGACGGCAAGATTGCGCTCAGTAAGGTAACCGGGGTACCGCTAGTTTTAACCGCCGACAGCCACTATACCTATCATGAGGACCGCGAGGCTCACGAGACACTGTTATGCGTTCAGACCGGCAAGACGATCGAAGACGTCGATCGGATGAAGATGGAGATGGATCTGTATTTGATCAGTCCGGACGAGGTGATGGAGAACTGGAGCCATCTGCCGGAAGTCTACGAGAACACGGTGAAAATTGCCGAACGATGCAAACTTACGATCGAGCAGGGCGGCGTATTGATCCCGACCTTCCCCGTGCCGGCTGCGGGGATGACCGAGAATACTTATCTTCACAAGCTATGCTGGCAGGGCTTGGCCTGGCGTTATGGGGGAATCCCCAAAGAAGATATCCTTCATATTACCGAGGCCAAAGCACGCAAGCTGGTGGCCCGCGAGATGGTCGAGCGTCTTGATTTTGAACTTGGTGTGATCGAGAAGATGGGCTACGAAGGTTATTTCTTGATCGTGGCGGATTTCATCAACTGGGGTAAGAATCAGGGGATCATCTTTGGCCCCGGCCGCGGCTCGGCAGCCGGTTCGATCGTGGCCTACGCTATGAATATCACTGATCTTGATCCAATGAAGTACGACTTGTTGTTTGAGCGATTTTTGAACCCCGACCGCATCTCGATGCCGGATATCGATATCGATATTATGGATACTCGGCGTGGAGAGGTTATCGATTACGTGACGCAAAAATACGGCCAGGAACACGTAGCCCAGATCATTACTTTCGGGACTATGGCTGCACGTAATGCGGTCCGTGATACCGGCCGAGTCCTCGGTATGCCTTATGGCGAGGTTGATGCTATTGCCAAGCTAATTCCGCAACCGGTTCAGGGGCGTCATATTCCACTTGCAGTATCGGCGGGGTTGGCCGAGTCGAAGGATGAGTCCAAGGCCGACCCGGATCTCGTCTCGGCCTACAAGAGTAACGCCCGTAACAAGCGCCTAATTGATCTGGCGATACGCTTAGAGGGAACCATTCGCAGCAACGGCGTACATGCTGCCGGAGTCGTTATTACGCCGGAGCCGGTGAGTACCTATACTCCGCTTCAGAGAGCGCAAAAAGGTGGTATTAGTACTCAGTATTCGATGAATCATATCGAGTCGCTCGGCCTGCTCAAGATGGACTTCTTAGGTTTGTCCAACCTTACGATCATTAACGACGCTTTGCGTATTATTCGCAAGCTCGACGGCCATACGATCGATCTGGCATCACTACCGCTAGACGATGCCGCGACTTACAAACTTCTCTCGCGTGGCGATACGACTGGAGTGTTCCAGCTCGAATCAGCCGGCATGAAGAAATACCTGCGACAGCTCAAGCCAACCGTTTTCGACGACATCGTGGCCATGGTGGCGCTTTATCGTCCCGGCCCGATGCAGTTCATTGATGATTTTATCGAACGCAAGCACGGTCGACGTAAGGTCGTTTACGAGCATGCCGGCATGGAAGAGGCGCTGAGCAATACTTACGGCATCTTGGTTTATCAAGAACAGTTCATGCAGATCAGTAAGGATATGTGCGGTTTCACCGGTGGACAGGCAGATACGCTGCGTAAGGCAATCGGCAAGAAACAGCGTCAGACGATGGCCAAGATGCGCGTCGCCTTTATCGACGGAATGGTCGAGACGTCCAAGGTAACACGAGAGTTTGCCGAGACTTTTTGGCGTCAGCTCGAAGCCTTCGCCGACTATTGTTTTAATAAAAGCCACTCAGCTTGTTATGCATTGATCGCGTATCAGACAGCTTATCTTAAGGCGCATCATCCGGCAGCTTACATGGCGGCGCTGATGACGTCGGATTTTGGCAACATCGATCGCATCGCCATCGAGGTTGCCGAGGTTCAGCGTATGGGTCTAAAAGTTCTGCCTCCGGATGTCAACGAGTCGTTTCGCGAGTTTGCAGTCGTCAAAGACAGCGGCAATATTCGTTTCGGTCTCTCTGCTATTAAGAACGTCGGCAGCGGCGCCATCGAGGCGATTCTTCGGGCCCGCGAAGAAGGGGGCGCCTTTACCAGCGTCGAGGACTTTGCCAAACGTGTCAGTGCCTCAGATTGCAATAAGAAGGGCTGGGAGTCGCTTATAAAGTGCGGCGCCTTCGACTCGCTGGTGCCCGATCGCGGCCAGCTCCTCCACAATATTGACTCGATCACCTCCTATGCCCAGCGTGCCCAAAAGAACGCCCTGTCGGGCCAGATCGATATCTTTGGTAGTCTTGGTGCCGAGGAGAACCTGCCCCAGTTGCGCTTCGATGCGCCTGAAATCCCCCCGACTTCGCGCGAGATGCTCTCGTGGGAAAAAGATTTGCTCGGGCTGTATCTGAGCCATCATCCACTAGACGATTACGCGCAATATTTTAACGATATGACGCAGCCCCTGGCCTCGATTACATCCGAGCATGACGGACGCCTGGCACGGGTCGGCGGTATGATTGTTCAGTCACGACGCATTACGACCAAGAAGGGCGATATGATGGCCTTTGCTACAATCGAGGATCGGAGCGGGGGATCGATCGAACTTATAGTTTTCCCTAAAGCGTACGAGAAGGCACCCGAGCTGTGGTCTAACGATAAGATTATTTGGGCCAGCGGCAAGATCTCCGGGCGTGATCGCGACGGACGCCCGACCGAAGACATTCAATTAATGGTTGACGGCGCCCAAGAGGTCATCTACGACGAGGCGAAGAATTATAAGGCGTCGGCTAAGCCAACGGAACGGCTCATCATTAGCCTTCCAGATCTGAGCGACCAGGAGACCCTGCTCAAGATTCGTGATCTGCTTAAGGCAGTTAAAGGTAAGTCAGAAGCATACTTGGTAGTCGGCGACGCCGGAGTCAATAAACGTATTCGCCTACCGTTTATGATCGAGGTCAGTGATGGCCTCGTCGATCGTCTCAATAAGCTCGTGGGTGAGGGCGCGGTCTCAACCGTTGCGGTTTAACATCTCGTAATATGTGTCCAAAGATCATATTCGACTGCGGTTATGACTTTTGAACATATATTAAGAGATATGACTGCAAAATATCTAAGTACATCTATGTCTCTTGATCTACGCTCGCGAGCGTGTTATCATACCTCAGTTATGGAAGCTATCCGCGCCTTAGAACGATCCCACCGCAAACCCGCAGTACCCCAGGTAATGTCGGGTGATACTGTGCGTGTTCATCAGCTCATCAAAGAGGGCAACAAGCAACGTACCCAGGTCTTTGAGGGTGTTGTTATTCGTCGCCATCGTCTCGACGAACTGACGGCCACCATTACGGTACGCCGCATCGCCTCTGGCGTCGGCGTGGAGAAGACTTTCCTACTCCACTCGCCGAACGTTTCGAAGGTTGAGATTTTGCGCCGCGCCAAGGTTCGCCGCAACTTCCTGTCTTATCTGCGCGATCGCCGGGGCAAGAGCGCCCGACTCAAGGAGATCCCTTTTGACAAGGCGGCCGCTAATGCCGACGTAGACGCCGCTGTGACCGAGATCGATCCAGTTGAGGGGACTGACGCCCTCAACGATGCCACGTCGCTCGAAGAAGAGGTTAAGGTCGAAGAGCGAGCTGACGATGAGGCTCCGCAGGTAGATGAGGCCGCCCTTCCCGCCGAGGAGACCGAAGAGGGTCTAGAGAAGGCGCTCTAAGCCTTTATGTCGACGACCGAGCGGGGTCGTTTAGCCGAATCAGCTGCCGCCGGTTACCTCGTAGAACGAGGTTTTCGTGTTTTAGCTCGAAATTGGCGTACCCGTTGGCACGAAGTCGATATAGTGGCCGATAATGAGACGAGTCTGCATTTTATCGAAGTTAAATATCGCCAGAACCATCGCTATGGCAGTGGTTTCGATTATATTTCGCGCGATAAACTCGAGCGCCTGCGCCGAGCGGCTCTCAACTGGTGTCAGATTCACCGATACGAGGGCGACTATCAGATAGATGCGGTTAGTGTGAGCGGAGACGAGCCGTTTGTGATCAAGTTACTGGAGAACGTCAGCCAGTATTAACTAGCCGACCATGTCTCAAAAAACTTCATAATCGAGTCTTTATCGCGCTCCAGCCAATCGGCTCGCTGGGTTATGGACTCGACAGCCTGGGCGACCGGGCGGGTGATCGCCGGGTGGGGGTGGTGTGCAAAAAAGTCTTTGACCTCGGCGGCTTCGGCATGGGTAGTCAGGCTGTTACCGACGGAGTTCACGAAGTTGGATAGCATGTGGCCGCCGTTCCCGTAACGTTTAATCATCTCGCCCCAGTTGTCACGTAAGAACTGCCAGGTTAATTCCCGGGTGTAGCGGTTGGCCATACCGCCTACAATGAGGAATACGGTATCTTGGCTGCGAACTTCATTAGGGTTCATACTCAACTCCAATGTACGCTTCGCTAGATCGGGTTGTTTAAAGACACTGAGCGTTGATAGAAGGCGAAGCTTTTCTTGTATGCCAGTCTCCTTTTGGTACAGATTTAATATGGTTTCGTAATCTTTGGTATTGCCATTACGGGCTACGGAAGAGTAGACGGCTAGCCGCAGATCGGGGTCGACCTCGTTTTTGCCGGCCAGTTGGTCGTCGAACCGGCGTCGCGCCTCATTGACGGTATCGGGGTCATCGAAGCGGACAGCTTGGCGCAGGATCAGGGTACGCATCAAAGTATCGAAATAGGCTTCCTTTTTGGTCTTATTCCAGCCTAGTCGGTCTAGATTGGGTTTGATCAACCAGCGCCCAAAGTTCTCGGCCAGTTCGTAGGTCGGCCCGGTTGGCAAGAGTCCGAGGATCTGTCCGAATCCGCCGGAAACAGACTGCCAAACGTTATAATCTGGTTCGTTGCGCAGAGTCTTAGTTAGCGTTAGTGCAGTAGTGCTGTCGGTTAGCCCGGCGCTTGCAGCGGCGTAGACGTCGTCGACGATACCGTAGCGATCGATGGTTTCAAGGGTCTGGTTCTCGAGCGGCGGCGTTAGCTTCTTGATCTGGTCGAGCCCGTAGCGAATTCGATAAAAGCCGCTCTGCCCGGGATTGAGTTTAACGGTCTTGCTTAGATTACCGATCGGTTCGCTCGATTTGTCGATGAGGCGATGAATGATCGCTCCGTTACTATCTTGAGCCGTCAGCGGGATTGACCAGGTAATTTGTTGGGTGTTTGCATTGGCTTCTCGAGGCGATGCAAAGTAGCGCTCTTGAGTGACCGTTCCATCGATAATACTTACGATCGGATACCCGGGCTGGCTGGTCCAGCCACCAACGATTTTGGCGACAGGTTGTTTGGAGACTTCCCCAAGGGCGGCCCAAAGATCGGCCGTCGTAGTATTCCCGTAAATGTGACGCTTTAGGTAGAGACGCAGGCCATCGCGAAAGTCGTTCTCGCCCAGGTAATTGAACATCATATGTATAATTGAGCCCCCTTTGGCGTAGGATATAGAGTCGAATATCTCATCAAGCTGTCGCGGGTCCTCAACCTCGACCTCGATGGGATGTGTGTTAGCTAGTGCATCGAGATCCATGGCCTGAGCAATATCGCCTGTAACAAATTGGTCCCATATTTTCCACTCCGGGAAGAGATTATCCTGAGCCAAAACCTCGATCCAGGAGGCGAAGCCTTCATTAAGCCAGAGATCGTTCCACCAGGCCATCGTAACAAGGTTGCCGAACCACTGGTGGGCCAGTTCGTGGCAGACGACCTCGGCGACGCGCTGGCGATTGCCGAGACTGGTTTGTGCCGGATTGAGCAGGAGCGCCGATTCGCGGTAGGTCACCAGGCCCCAGTTCTCCATGGCGCCGGCGCCGAAGTCGGGGATGGCTACCATGTCGAGCTTGGGCAGCGGGTAGGGGATATCAAAGTAGTCGGTAAAAAAACTTAGGGTTTTAGTGGCGGTAGTGAGCGCAAAATCAAGTTGGTTCTGTTTTCCTGGTGTGGCGTAGGCACGAATAATGACGCCTTCTTTAGTGGCAGCTTCAACATATTCTAGTTCGCCGATAATAAAAGCAACCAAGTAAGTACTCATCTTGGGGGTCGGTGCGAAAGTAAGTGTCTTTTTTCCGTCGCCGATATCCTCTTCTTTTATTACATTGGTGTTCGATAGGGCCGTAAGTTCGTCGGCGACTGTCAGCTTGAGGTTAAAGACGGCCTTGGCGCTCGGTTCGTCGATACAGACAAAGGCCTGCCGAGCGTGAACCGCCTCGAACTGTGTCGTAGCCAACCATTTGTACTTGCCTTGATCTTCGTAGCGGCTTCGGTAAAAACCATGGAGCCCCTCGTTGATGTCGCCGGAGAATTGCAGGCGAAGGGTATGCATACCGGCGGGAAGCTCTTCGGCGAAGTTGAAGCTAACGGTCTGGGCATCGTCGTTTATGACTGGGCTCTCAGATGCCTGCTGCCCGTCGACAGTTGCAACCATGAGATTGAGCCCAACGCCGTGGAAAACCAAAATTTTGCTCGGGCGTACCAGTTCGAAGACTATCTCCTCAGTTGCGATATAGGTAAATTTTTCTAGATTCGGCTCGATCGCTAGATTGTAGGTCGACGGTTTTATCTGATCCAGGAGGCGGGTTACAGCAGACATGGGTATTCCTCGGAGTTATACCCTTATCATACAGAATATTTGCTATCATACGACTATGAATCTAGATCAATTCAAACGTCAGGTTCAGCAACCATTACCCATCTGTACCCTCGTCTTATTGATTAGAGGTGAAGATGTTCTACTTGCCATGAAAAAACGCGGTTTCGGCGCCGGCTGGTGGAACGGCGTCGGCGGCAAGCTCGACCCGGGCGAGACGGTCATCGAGGCGGCCGTCCGTGAGACCAAGGAAGAAATCAACGTCGATATAATGCCCGATGACCTCGTCCCGGTGGCCAAGATAGATTTTTACTTTCCGCACGATCCCAAGGATAAGCAAAACAATCAACAAGTTCAGGTCTTTCTGTGTGAGCGTTGGGCCGGCGAGCCGACAGAGAGTGAAGAGATGGCTCCAAAGTGGTTTCCCAAGGCTCATCCGCCGCTCAAGGCGATGTGGCCGGGCGACAACCTCTGGTTGCCACGCGTTCTGCTTGGAGAGACCGGCAGCGCCGAGATAATGTTCAACCCTCTTGACGACCCTGAACCGGTTGCAGAATATCGCATAGATCTGTCCGCGACAGCTTGAAGAACTAACCGAAATCGACTATAATTGATTTTAGTAAGTCCCGCGCCCGGCGCGGACTTTTTCATCAATGACACAAGTAAAGGAGCCAATATGGCCGAACTACCAAATTTTTTAGCCGCAATTAACCTTCTCGCCGAAGAGAAGAACCTGCCACGAGATACCGTCGTCGAGACGGTCGAGGCCGCCCTGGCTGCTGCCTACAAGCGCGACTATTCTGATAAGGATCAAGAGGCTCGCGCCGAGCTTAATCAAGAGACGAGCCAGATTCGTATCTTCATTAGCCGTGCTATCGTGCCCGACGACGATGTCGACAACGATCATCTTCAGATTGGCTTGAGCGAGGCCAAGAAGATCGACAAAGACGCCAAAGTCGGCACCGAGGAAGAGCCGGAGATGCTCGAGACCGAGGTTGAGCTTCCCGGTGACTTTGGCCGCGTGGCTGCACAGACCGCCAAGCAGGTCATCATTCAGCGTCTGCGCGAGGCGGAACGGGAGATTATCTTTACCGAGTACTCGGACAAAGAGGGGATGGTCTTAAACGGAAATGTTCAAAGGGTCGAGGGCAATATGGTCTACGTCGACTTGGGTAAGGCTACCGGTATCCTCTTTAGCTCAGAGCAGATTCCGGGCGAGCGTTATTACACCGGTCAGCGCCTTAAAGTCTATGTTTTACGGGTAGAGCAAGCTACGCGCGGTCCTCAAATCGTCTTGAGCCGCGCCAATGGCGGCTTGGTTAAACATCTTTTTGAGCTCGAGGTTCCCGAGATCGAGGCCGGTACGGTCGAGATCGTCAATATTGCCCGCGAGGCCGGCGTACGCAGCAAGGTTGCCGTGCGCAGCTACGCCGCCGGGGTCGACGCAGTTGGTACCTTTGTCGGCGGACGCGGCAGCCGTGTACAGGCCGTTATGGGCGAACTTGGCGAAGAGAAGATTGACATTATTCCCTACGCTGACGAGGTTGAGACCTACATCGCTAACGCGCTTTCTCCGACCAAGGTGGCTCAAGTTGAACTGCACGAAGACGATAAGAAAGCGATCGTACGCGTGCCAGAGGATCAGCTTAGTTTGGCTATCGGCAAGCAGGGACAGAACGTTCGTCTGGCCGCTAAGCTTACTACCTGGAACATCGATATAGTTTCGACTGATGAGAGTCGAGTAGAAGCAGTAGCCGAAGCGGCGGAAGCCGTTAGCGACAATCAGGAAGAAGCGTTGATCCAGGCTGTCGAAAGTGCTACCGAGGCAGAAGCCGAAGGCGATGCCAACGCCGGCGTCGATGCTTTGTCAGGGCAAGAGCCAGCCTAAGCCAAAATTGGCAGTCTAGACCTCTGAGTGCTAATTATGGTAAACTGTATATAGATTCGGGTGCAGCACACCATCAGATGGAAGGGGTAACAATGGCTGATTTTAAAGCACAATTTGATCGATTTACGGAGAATGCAAAACGCAGTTTGGCCGGGGCTGAGCTGATCGCCAGCCAGATGGGGTCAAGCTACGTAGGAACCGAGCACATGCTGCTTGGTATTCTGCAGCAAGAGGCTTCGATCGGGGCAAAAATCCTCAAGACCGCTGGAGTTACCTTTGACAAGGCTCAGCTCGTACTAAGTTTCTCGCAGCCGTATGGTGGCGCCAGCCAAAAGGGTCCAAGCGAGACGGCCAAGACTACTCTGACTTATTCGCTGCGCGTGGCCAAGGAGTTTGGTCAGCCCTACTGCGGCACCGAGCATATGTTATTCGCTATATTGAGCCAAAAGAACGCACGCGCCATTTCGCTGCTAAAGAACGATCTACAGGTTGACCCGGCAGTTATTCGTGCCGAGCTCGAGAACTATCTGGGCAACCAGCAGTACTTTATGGCCGACGATGCGGTCGAGGCTCGTCCACGCACCGACAAGGGCAAGAACGGCAAGAGTAAGACGCCGGCTCTCGATCACTTTGGAATCGATCTAACGATGAAGGCACATGACGGCCATTTGGATCCGGTCGTTGGCCGCGAGGCAGAGATCAGTCGAGTCGTATCGATTCTTAATCGTCGAACCAAAAACAATCCGGTTCTAATCGGCGAGCCAGGCGTCGGTAAGACGGCCATTGCCGAAGGCCTTGCCCAGCGTATTAGCGAAGGCGAAGTACCGGAGATGCTTCAGGATAAACGTCTCATTATGCTCGATTTAGCATCGGTAATCGCCGGTACCAAGTATCGCGGCGAGTTTGAGGAGCGGCTAAAAAAGATACTTGATGAAGCCATAGCGACGCCGGAAGTGATTATGTTTATCGATGAACTCCATACAGTCGTAGGGGCTGGAGCCGCCGAGGGGGCTATCGATGCAGCCAATATCTTAAAGCCGGCTTTGAGCCGGGGCGAGATTCAGGTCATCGGGGCGACTACTATCGACGAATACCGCAAACACATCGAGAAAGACGCCGCCCTTGAGCGCCGCTTCCAGCCGGTTACCGTTCCCGAGACGACCGTTGACGAGACGATCGCCGTTCTAAAAGGTTTGCGCCCCCGCTACGAAGAACATCATCGGGTCGAGATTACCGACGAGGCGATCGTGGCCGCGGCCAAGCTGGCCAAACGCTATGTGGCCGATCGTTTTATGCCCGATAAAGCCATTGACCTGATCGACGAGGCTGCATCGTTAGCGCGCATAAAGCGCGGTGGCTCGAGCAAAGCCCAGCGTAATCTGACGCGTCAATTGGCCGACGTGCGCGATGAGATCGAGAATGCCGTCTTTGACCAGGACTTCGAATTGGCGGCTCGGCTTAAGACGCGCGAGAGTGTCATCAGCAACCGCTTGTCGGCCATGAAAGTCCGAGAGGGAGCCATCGATGACGGTGTAAAGATCGTCCCCGAAGACATTGCCAATATCATTTCGCTGATGACGGGTATTCCGGTTACGCGTCTGATTAAAACCGAGATCGATTCATTGATCAAACTCGAGGCAGCTCTGTCGTCCAAGGTGATAGGGCAGAGCGAGGCCATCGAAGCGATTGCCAAATCGATTCGCCGGTCACGTACCGGTATTTCGGATGCTCGTCGCCCAATCGGTTCGTTTATGTTCTTGGGTTCTACCGGTGTCGGAAAGACCGAGTTAGCCCGCGCTTTGGCCGAGGAGTTATTCCACGACCGCGACGCCATCGTAAAGATCGATATGAGCGAGTTCATGGAGAAACACAACGTGGCACGACTGGTTGGCGCACCGGCTGGGTACGTCGGCTTTGAGGAGGGCGGCCAGCTGACTGAGGCCATCCGCCGAAAGCCCTTTAGTCTAGTACTATTTGATGAGATCGAGAAGGCCCATCCCGACGTCTTTAATATGTTGCTGCAGATCCTCGAAGACGGCCAGGTTACCGATGCCAAGGGTCGCAAGGTTGATTTCCGTAATACAGTCATAATTATGACCAGCAATGTCGGTGCCAGTGATCTGCATCGTGAGGCGGGTATTGGCTTTAAGACCGAGACGGCAGATCAGGAGAAGAAGCTCGAAGCGGCTCACGCCAAGACCACGGAAAAGGTCATGGCCGACCTCAAGAAGGCCTTTAAACCAGAGTTTCTTAATCGTATTGATAAAACGATCGTCTTTAAGACTCTCAGCCAAAACGACCTCAAGCATATTCTCAATCTCCAGTTGGCCGAGCTTCAGCAGCGTCTCGCTGAGTCCGAACTTAAGCTAAAAGTCACTGCCACCGCCAAAGCCTACTTAATCGAAAAGGGTTACGATATGGAGCAGGGCGCGCGCCCGATGCGACGCACCATTCAGGAGCTTCTAGAAGATCCGTTAGCACACGGTCTGCTCAACGGCGACTACCAGGCCGGCGACACCGTAGTGGTTAAACGTGGCAGCGACGGGCTCGATCTATCGTTACTTATGCCCCACGCAGAGGCAAAATAAGCGTTCACTTTTTGTTCGGTCTGTGATAAACTGAAGTCATGGCAAAAGCAACGACTCAATTTGTTTGTCAGAGTTGTGGAGCGCAGTTTTCGCGCTGGACGGGACGTTGCGAACAGTGCGGTACTTGGAACAGCCTTATCGAGGAGGCTGTCGAGCGAACGCCGGCCGGTTTCGGCGGGCGCAAGTCGAGCGGTGCGGCACCATTAACGCCCCAACAGCTCGATAAGGTCGAACGCAAAAAGCTGCCTCGTATACCAAGCGGTATCGGCGAGGTTGATCAGGTTCTCGGCGGCGGTATCGTGCCAGGGGCGGTTATGCTGCTGTCGGGCGATCCAGGGATCGGCAAGAGCACCCTGGTACTTCAAATAGCGGCACTTTTGGGCCAGCAGAAGAAGGTACTCTATGTTAGCGGCGAAGAGAGCGCAACCCAGATCAAATTGAGGGCAGAGCGGTTGGGCGTTGAAGCTTCAGGCATTGATCTTCTTATCGCAACCAACGCCGACGCCATTGCAGCGACGGTGGCAGTGGGTGAGTATGCCCTGGTTATCATCGACTCGATCCAGACGATGGTGGTGGAGTCGCTGACCGGCTCTCCCGGTACGGTCGGGCAGATTACGGCCAGTGCCCAGTTACTGACGGCTGCCGCCAAGCGCCACAATGCCGCTACCCTGATCATTGGCCATGTCACCAAAGAGGGGAATATCGCCGGCCCCAAGATACTCGAGCATCTAGTCGATGTTGTACTTTATCTTGAAGGCGACCGTTATGGGTCGTTTAAGGCTTTGCGCGGGATTAAGAATCGATTTGGCTCGACCAGCGAAGTTGGGATTTTTGAGATGGCCGAGGCTGGTCTAGTTCCAGTTGCGAATCCATCCGAGGCGCTTCTGGCCGAACGGCGTCCCGGGGCGGGTTCAACGGTACTTGCGACATTGGAGGGTTCTCGACCGCTGTTAGTTGAGGTCCAAGCTTTAACGTCGCCGACTTCATTCGGTTATCCCAAGCGAGCGGCCGTTGGATTCGACCTTAATCGGCTCAATCTACTGGTCGCCGTATTATCGAAACGGGCCAATCTTGATTTGAGTAATCAGGATATCTATGTCAATATTGTAGGCGGACTGCGTGTTAACGAGCCGGCAGCCGATGTAGCAATTATTCTATCGATCGCATCTGCCTTTCGTAACAAAGCCGTCCCGGCTGATCTCGTCGCTTTTGGCGAGGTTGGTTTAAGCGGCGAGATTCGCTCAGTCAGCCAGGTAGGCAAGCGTCTTGCCGAGGCGAAACGACTTGGGCTCAAGCGCGCTGTCGGACCCCAGCACGGGGCCGTTGCCGATATGATCGGCGTTGGCTCTGTGGCTGAGGCCATCAAGCTCATTCTTTCTTAACCTATTTATCTAACACCTTAAGGATGCATTTACTATGTCTTTTGAAATCTATTTACTCGTTGGCGTCGTCGCCGTATTAATTCTCGTGATGGCTGTTATCCGTTTGCGCCGCGCTTCGCTGCAAAGTCTTATCTTTGGTCTCATCGGTGCCGTTGTCGGTCTCGTTATCGGTGCCTTGGCTAGTCTGCCTCTGGCACAACTACCCCATCCGCTAGGCTCAATCTTGCCCATTGTGGTATCGTTGCTGCTCGTGATCATCTTTAGCGCATTAGCCCTCGGTCATCGCGAAGCATTAACCCACCTGTTGCCATTCCTCCATTCTGGAACAACTACGACCGAATCATTAAAAGTTGGCAGTGGCGAGATTCTCGTTGATACATCGGTCATAATCGACGGCCGCATTGCCGATATTGCGGTAGCCGGCTTTGTGCCGGGCCGCCTGTTGGTTCCGCGCTTTGTTTTAGCCGAATTACAAAACATTGCCGATAGCGACGATGCTATGCGTCGTGGCCGAGGGCGCCGTGGACTCGAAGTGCTCAACCGTCTTCGTGATACATCGGGTATCGAAGTCGAAGTTATCGAACAGGATGCTCCCGAGATTAAGGAAGTTGATGCAAAACTCGTTGCACTGGCCCAAACCCGTAGTTGCAACGTCTTGACGACCGATTACAACTTGAATCGTGTTGCCCAGATCCAAGGCGTGCGAGTTCTGAATATTAATGAACTGGCTAATGCTATCCGCCCCGTCGTCCTCCCAGGCGAAGAATTACGCGTACGTGTAGTTCAACCGGGCAAGGAGAAGAACCAGGGGGTTGGATACCTCGCAGATGGAACTATGATTGTCGTTGAAAACGGCGACAAGGTAATGAATCAGGAGGTAACAACCGAAGTTACCCGCGTCTTTCAGACTGTCGCCGGAAAGATGATCTTTGCAGCACCCAAGAAAGGTGAACTTGATCGAGTCAAAGATGCAGACTCCCCCGCCGAGGATAAAAAGACTACCCGTTCAGGACGCAATAATCAGACGCGCAATCGCACTAAGCGCCGTTCCCTTGAGGATCGTCTTATCGAAGCTACTAACGCTGAGACTACTGAACGGTAAAGCTGATCGGGCTCGATTGATCACCATTATTGGCTGCGACATACCAGCTGTGCGCACCGGTCTTTAGGACGTTATAGACCTCAGAAGTTGCAGTCGTTGCACTGCCGCTAGCAACTCCGTCGATGTAGAGCTGATAGCTTGTAGCATTACTGTCGGTCGTCCAAGAGAAGGTTATCGGTCCGGCGTTACCGGCGTTGCCGCCAGGAGAGATTCCGCTTAGACTGCTTCCACCGCCGCTCACATTGATCGCTGTGACATCGCTGGTAGCCTGGTAGTCGCCAGTATCAGTAACGACGGCACGGACACTATGAGAACCGCTGGTCGTCGCCGTGAAGCTAAAGGGGTAGGTTCCGGCACCATTTATAGCCTGAGTCGACACGATCTGGCCGTCTAGCGTTATATCAAGTTTGTTCGGGTTGAATTTACCTGCGACGACGGTTGCGGTCCCGTTATAGGTCGGTCCGCTTCCGCTAACTCCGCTTATTGTTACGCTGGGTTGAGCATCGCTGCAGGAATGCACGTTATCGCTGCCGGTTACGGAATAGTAGACCGTTTTCTGAGCGAGCGGCGGCGTACAGGGGGTTGCTAGGAGGCCAGAGATAATGTCGATCACGACAGCCTGAGCTTTTGAAGTCTTATACCAGGATGGGAAAAGGTCCTTGTATCCAGTGCTCGTATCACTTACATAGGCGCTTCCGGGGATGGTAAGAGTTTGAATACCGCTTGGTTTGGGGAAGGTGTCGATTGACTGTCCGGCCAAGGTTGCCGCCATGAAGCTCTTAAAGATCGGAGCTGAAATATCGGCAGCCTCTGTAGTCATAGAGCTATCATCGTTATTGCCTGCCCAGACTCCGGCTACTAAGTTCGGCGTGTAGCCCATAGTCCAAGCATCGCGGAAGTTGTTTGTAGTACCTGTCTTGATGGCCAAACCTTGCCCTGCTAAACCGTAGCCAGTGAATCCAGGTACATTTAAAATGTTTCCGAATTCAAAGGTTTTGGCGTTGGAGTCACTGAGCATGTTATTGATAATGTAGGCAACTTGAGGGTCAAGCACTCGTTTCGGCGTTTTTGGTTTGGTGTTGTCGAGAATAACGTGGTTGTTTTTATCATAGATCTTGAGAGCCATAACGGGAGCGTAGTGTAGCCCGCCATTAGCAAATGATTCATAGGCATTAACATGATCGGCCAATTTAACCCCGCCAGAGCCAAGTACTAGCGATAATCCATAAGTACTAGCTGGGTTGTTTAGAGTTGTAATACCCATTGAATGTGCTGTAGCAATTGACTCGGGAATACCGGCTAACTTTAGAGCTTGGACTGCAGGGATGTTTAACGACCCGCCTAATGCCGTCCGCATGGTCACAGGACCACGTGTTCGTAGGTCGTAGTCAGAAGGAATGTATGGATCGCTAGCTGACCCAAAGTTCGTCGTTGTATCCTCTAGGATGGAACCCGCACCATAGGTAACACAAGATGTTGAAGTCGTGCTGCAACCGTTTTTATTCTGTGATAGAAGAGTCGAATATACATAGGGCTTAAAACTTGATCCTGGTTGTCGGGACGATAGAGCAACATTCACCTGAGATTGAGCAAAATTGTATGATCCAACCATGGCAAGCACCTGCCCATTGTTTGGATCGCCTACAACCATTGCAGCATTCGAGCCATGGGAGCGAACAAGCTGATCATAGTTGGCCCCTCCGGTTGAAGTACATTTATTGTATTTATCGAAGCTATGATCGGTGGCTGGGTTAGATGGGTCGCATACATTATAGATTGATTTTTCTGCGTCGGCTTGCATCGTTCGATTAAGGGTCGTAATTACTTTCCATCCGCCCTGTTCAACAGCTGCGACACCATAAGTCTGCTCAAGTTGATCCTGGAGTGTCAGAACAAAGTTGGGAGCTGTGATGGCACTATAGAAGGACGGCTCCTTATTGATAAGAAGTTGAGGGTTATTAGGCGTACTGGTATCAAGATTCGCGGCATTCCATTTTGCGGCGTTCGCTTGAGCTTGTGTTATATAGCCATATTTTGCCATATCGTCTAGTACAAGGTGTTGTCTGTCTAATAGATCGGCCGTATTCTGACCATAAGGGTTATAGTAACTTGGAAGATTAGGGATACTAGCCAACAGTGCTGATTCACCGAGATCGAGATGCTCGGCGCAGTTGTTGTTACCATATCTAGCCGAGAAGTAAGTACGACAGGCTGCCTCAATGCCGTAGGCGCCGTTACTGTAAGGTATTTCATTTAGGTAAAAACCGAGGATCTGATCTTTACTATAGAATTGGTTAATCTCAACTGAGAGGAGTAATTCCTTAATCTTGCGCGAGATACTTTTACTATCAGTTAAGAGAGCATCTTTTACATATTGCTCGGTGATAGTCGAGCCACCTTGGTAGGCGCCATGGTGAATGAGGTCATAAAAGGCGGAACGTAGAATACCTACGGTACTAAAGGCACCCTCCTTATAGAAGTTATGATCCTCGATGGCGATAGTGGCATTTTTAAGGTTTGCAGGGATTGAATTAAAGTTGTCGACAACACGATTCTCGTTGCCGTGGATCTCGTAAAGTTTATTGGCAGCTGAAAAGTTAGTCGTGTTGTTAGAGGCATTGTAGGCGTCGCGCGAGTAGAAGGTGGTAGTAGCACCGAGAGCAGCGTTGATCTGACCCGGCTTTGGAAGGGTCGGAATAAAGAAGATGATCACAGCAAGGACAAAGAGAACAAAGGCAATACCGAGCTTGCCGATTCTCACGAGTCCGGCTTTGGACAACCAGTAGGTTCTAAAGCGGGCTGGAGAAGTAAAGGATAAACCGAAGCGTTTCAGGTGGTCGCCAAGTCGAGCTTTCCAGCCGACGAGTCTGCCTCCGGTAGTGTGGCTGGGTTTTGTAGGACGACGGACGGTGCGTTTTCTGGCCATGGTTCCTCTGACTATATGTTACGCATTATACTAGAGCTTATGCTACTTACCAACCATTCATTGACAGGCGTTGTGCTCGGCCTCACCGTGGATGATCCGGCAATTTTGGTACCGGCGGCGATTGGCTCGCACCTGATCCTCGACGCAACACCCCACTTTGGCATCCCAAAGTTGAACTTTCGTAGGCCGAAAGGTTTTATCATCGGTTCGGTCGATTTTGGCATATCACTTTGCGTGCTTATTATTGCAATCATTGCCTTTCCTGGTCGACGCGGTCTCGTGGCCTTAGGCTGGCTCGGAGCCGTCTCCCCAGATCTACTCTATCTGCCTGAGATTTTCCTGAAAAAACGAATTTCGGGAAAGTTTGGAGATTTTCATAGCTGGATCCAGTGGAGCGAGACGATCTGGCCGGGAGTGCTAACGGATGCTGCCTGGGGCATTCTTATGATCGTTGTCATCTTGGAGCGTCTAGGCTCATGCTACACTTAAGACCATGGAAGAACTACTAACTCGCGGTATTAGCCAGATAATAGTCAAAGAAGAGCTCGAAGCTGCCCTGCAAGGTCCGCGCAAGCTGCGTCTTAAATTCGGCGTCGATCCGACCCGTCCGGATATTCATCTTGGGCACGCGGTCCTACTGCATAAGCTCAGGCAGTTTCAGGAACTAGGGCACACTGTTATTTTCCTGATCGGCGACTACACTACAAAGATAGGCGACCCTTCGGGCAAGTCAACGACCCGTCCCGTTTTGACCGACGATGAAATCGAGGCCAATACTAAGACTTACCTAGATCAGGTTGGTAAGATTCTTGATCTTAAGAAAGTTGAACTTCGCCGTAACAGTGAATGGCTCAAGGGGATGAACTTCGCCGATGTACTCGAGTTGGCTTCGCAGATCAGCGTAGCTCAGCTGATCGAACGAGAGGATTTTGCCAACCGATTGGAGTCAGGGCAGGAACTGGCTCTTCATGAGCTGATGTACCCCCTGATTCAGGCCTATGACTCCGTTATGCTCAAAGCCGACGTTGAGTTTGGCGGTACCGACCAGCTCTTTAACCTAATGGCGGGTCGGGCGCTGCAACGAAAGATGGGTCAAAAGCCGCAGTCGATCGTCGTAGCGGAGCTCTTAGTTGGACTCGACGGGACTAAGAAGATGAGCAAGAGTTACGACAATTACGTTAGCGTAGTCGACGAGCCGCTCGATATGTACGGCAAAATTATGAGCGTACCCGATAACCTGATCGCCCCTTACTATAAACTTTGCACCGAGGTATCGCTCGAGGTGATCGATGAGCTTGTCTTGATGCTGGCAAACGGTGCCAACCCGCGAGATTCAAAAGCCAGTCTAGCCCGTGAAATCGTGCGTATTTATCATAATGAGGCGGCGGCCATCGAGGCAGAAGAGGCTTGGAACAAACAGTTCCGTGAAGGCGGCTTGCCAGAGGAAATACCACTTAAAAGGTTGTTAAAAACAAGATGGCAAGTGCTAGATCTGGTTATGGAAACAGGATATGCAACCAGTCGAAACGAGGGGCGTAGGTGGCTTCATGAGGGCGCTGTTAAGTTAAACGGGGATACTATTGGCCAGAATGATAAGCAGAATGAACTAGAAATGGTTCAAGTTCAAGAAGGAGATGTGTTGCGGATAGGCCCACGTAAGTATATGCGCTTCACATTTAATAGGGTGAAGTAGTGGCTGCGCACGATTGGCAGGCAGCGCCGATCGGCTCGCTTAAGGGGGTTGGTCAGGAGATGGAGCGTAAGCTCGAGCGGCTTGGTATTACTACCAAGGGCGAGCTGGTGCGCCATGTTCCGCGCCGTTACGACGACTACAGTAAGATCATGCCGATTCGGGCCATGCAGCCGGGCTTGGTCAGTTTTCGCGGCGTCGTTGAGCGGGTTGCAAGCCGCTATGCCAGAACGCGTAAATTGCACCTTACAGAAGCCATTATTAGTGATGGCACCGGAACGGTGAAAGCCATCTGGTTCAATCAAAGCTACTTGGCCAAGACAATCCCAACCGGTACGCCGGTTATGATCTCCGGCCAGCTTAAGTTTAAGAACAACGACCTTGCTTTGCAGAACCCGGCCATCGAAACGATAGAGGCGGGCATTGATCCCAAGGAGGGTGGCCGGATTGTGGCGATATACCCGGAGACGGAGGGTTTGAGTTCAAAACAGCTTCGAGCCTTAGTCCGTCCGCTTTTGCCATT
This sequence comes from bacterium, assembly GCA_027449805.1. Taxonomy (GTDB): domain Bacteria; phylum Patescibacteriota; class Saccharimonadia; order UBA4664; family UBA4664; genus DAIDKY01. The sequence goes on along the minus strand of DAIDKY010000006.1, from coordinate 4,556 downwards.
AATCGAGACGATATCCGAGACACTGCCCGAATCAATCGTTACCGGCAACAAGCTGATGCCGTTATCAAAGGCGTTGGTCGAGGTGCATCAGCCGACAAGTCAAAAAGCCCTCGACAAGGCACGCTATCGGCTTGCTTTCGAAGAGTTGTGGTATCTCATGGTTGCTAGTTTGGCGATTAAACACGAGATCCAGACCGAGGAGGCGCCGATTATCGAGTTTAGGGTCGAGGCCGCACAGGCCTTTACCTCGGCACTCGACTTTATTATGACGGATATTCAACGGCAGACTGCTTGGGAGATTCTTCAGGATCTCCGTAAGCCTCGTCCGATGAATCGGCTTTTAGAGGGCGATGTCGGCTCGGGCAAGACCGTTGTCGGCACGATGGCGGCAGTGATGGCTCTGGCTAATGATTTTCAGGCTGCTCTGATGGTGCCGACGGAGATACTGGCTCGTCAGCATGTTGCTAAATTAACCCCGTTACTAGATCGACTTGGCTACCCGATACATCTGGTTGTCGGAAAGCAGTCCGTTGCCGAACGCAAGGCAGTCCTCGAGGCTGCTGCCAGTGCCACACCGACGCTCTTTATCGGTACGCAGGCTCTCTTGAGCGAGGCGATCGATTTTCGTAATCTTGGTCTCGTTATCGTTGACGAGCAGCATAGGTTCGGCGTAAGCCAACGCCAGGCACTAAAGGCCAAGAGCGGCCGCCTACCGCACCTGCTATCGATGACGGCCACGCCGATCCCGCGTTCGCTCCAGCTAACCGTTTATGGTGATCTCGATATTAGTATAATGGCCGGCTTGCCGCCTGGTCGTCAGCCCATTCGGACCAAGGTCGTCGGAGCTCGTGAGCGCGAGCAGACGTATCAGTTTATCAATGAACAGATCGAGTCCGGCCGCCAAGTTTTCGTCGTCTGTCCGCTCATCGAGCCGTCCGACCAGTCCGGCTCGAAGAGTGTCGTTGCCGAGTCGCAGCGTTTAGCCAAGGGGCCGTTTAAAGGGCGTCGTATCGAAGTACTGCACGGACGGCTAAGCACCCAGGACAAACAAGACGTAATGACGGCTTTCGCAGCCGGCGAGATTGACGTTCTAGTAGCAACCACAGTAATTGAAGTCGGTATCGACGTGCCCAACGCTACCGTTATGCTGATCGAGGGTGCGCAGCAGTTCGGACTGGCCGCTTTGCATCAGTTACGCGGCCGTATCGGGCGTGGCGAGCATGCTTCTTATTGTTTCCTTATACCTGAGTCTAAGGGCATCGATACGATGGAGCGTTTAGCGGCAATGGAGAAGAGCCAGGATGGTTTTCGATTAGCACAAATCGACCTAGAGCTTCGTGGCCCTGGTCAGATCTACGGCACCAGACAACACGGCATTCTGGAGCTTCAGTTCGCCGACATCGGCGATGCCAAACTGCTCGCGGCAGTACGCAAGGCGGCAGTCGGTTTTATCGAGGATCAAGAAGCGCTGAAGCGCAATCCAGAGGTCGCTATGAAGATTAGCGCCCTAAAAGCCGTCACCAGCCTAGATTAATGACCTATCTTGGCTAGGTTTTTTTGTGTGATCGAGGTAAGGAAGTACCAGGAGAATAATCGAGGCAAAGGCAAGCTGAAAAACGACCTGGCTCTGAAGAAGATAACCGTGATCAGACAAAACGTAAATTGCGGAGACAATACCGGCAGTTAACTCGATAAACCACAGTAATACGGTTATCAGACGTCGATGTAATAAGAAGGCAATCCGAGCGCTCGTGACAAGTTGTACGATAAAAAGCAGGGCTCCGATCGTTGTATGCGCGTCGTCGAAAATTAGGCCGAGTGAGTAAGGGGTAAGGCTAATACCAATCAGGCAAAGCGATATCAGCCGGAGTGATTGCGACAACCATACCGGTTCGGTCAGTTCATCCGCACAGTGCCAATTCCAATAGGCAGCCCCAAGTAAGGCGATCGAGTAGGGGATAACGGTGCTTAAATAAATCCCATAGAAACTTACACCACTGTTGGCGATTAAACCTGAGGGCCGAAGCAGTATAGCGATGATCAACCAAGCATATAGCCATATCTGACCGTATAGAAAAATATGCCATGTCTTTGATCTCATAGCTTCATTATAGGCTAATCCCTGATAGTTTCGTTTTTGAATTCCAATAAAACTATTGCAAAAAATATCCGAATATGTTATGGTATATCCATACGTGAGAAGGACTATGACTAAATCAACTAAATTGACCAATCGGGAATCGAAAGCTGATCGTCTGTCGCGCTACCTGAACGAGGCTCGGGAGCCGCTTCGGTTTGTTCTATTCTATGCCTTGTTTTACGGGCTGTTGCGTCTAATAGAGTTCGGTGCGTTTAAATTATATGTCGGCGGCGGTCTGCCGCAAGCCTTATCCTACCTAAGTTTCTTGGTCGCCGTTACGACCGGGATAATGTCGCAGCTCTTGCTCGATTTTGCAATTTTCATCGTTATCGCAGTTATGGCTGTCGGAGTGGTTTACTCGATTAGGCTTGCTGCTAAATGGCTTCTGAACCGGTCTGATGCTGCAATCGATAGTATCCCCATTTTGCCCGGCTCGGTAACGATCTACGGTACCGGTCCCGCCGTGACTTTCGGCGAGCGTATCGAACGTACCGAGACCAAACGTAAAAACAAGCGTAAAAAATAAAGAGCCCCGTCGACCGACGCCGGGCTTTTTAAATGTGCTAATCTAGTAGCAACACATGTATTCAGGTTTCGTTACTCAAACTAAGGTTATTAAACGTGCTGGCATCCACCAGCGCTTTGATATGGCCGCATACAAGATGATCAAGCCTTATCTGCCCGCAAGTTTTCCATCTCAGAAAGACATTATTCATTTTGAAGGCTACAACGGGCCTGATGGCCTCAAGGTAAAAAACCCGAATGAAGCTGAATTAAGCCATCTTTATGACCCGGCGACCGATACGGGCGAGGTACCGATGCACATAGCCAACCATTACGCTCGTCTGGTCGAGAGCCTTAAGACCGGCGATCAGATCCGAGCAGCTTTTGAGGCCTCTTGGATGGCGCATTTTATTGGTGACGGCCTCACGCCGGCACACCATTGGCCGCTCGAGGAAAAGCTTTATGAGGCGCGCGAAGCCGCACAGGACGTAGCCCTGGACGACAAGGATTTTGCCCGTCTGATGGCCCAAGCCAAGAAGCACTGGGCATTGTGGGGGAGCAAGGGTCATTATTCGACTCACTTTAACTTCGAGATGGGAGTTGCCTTCGCTTTGATTATGGTACCGATACGTGCGAATTTCGACGAGGCGATGCTGGCTCATGCGCGTCGCCTCGGGCCGATCGAGTTTTTTAAGGAAAAGGCTCGGGAAGTAGCAGAATTAAATCTTTACGAGCGTTTCTATAAGGAAGGCTGGAATAACGATATCGCGACTATTATAAAGAACGATATTGCACCGACCACGGCAGCCGTCATCGGCTATATTTGGCTATTGGCCATTCTTGAGGCCGGCCAAGAACTTGCTATGGCGAAGCCCGAGTGAAAATCGTCGGCGGCCAGTGGCGCAGCCATAGCCTCGCTCAGCCCAAGACCCGATCCGTCCGCCCGCTGAGTGAAAAGGTGCGTGCTGCCATCTTTGATGTACTCGGACCAATCGATGGTACGACAGTACTGGATGCTTACGCCGGATCCGGTGCGGCTGGTTTTGAAGCCCTTTCTAGAGGCGCTATGCTAGTCGAAGCAATCGAGACAAACCGCAGCGTAACGAGGGTAATACAAGATAATGCCAAGTCTCTTGGAGCGGACTTTAGCTATGTTTTGTATCAGATGACTGTGGAGACTTGGCTGGCATCGCCCAGACAACAGACCGATCAAGAACGTTACGACGTAATAATTGCCGATCCGCCTTATTCTCAGCTCGATGACGACGTATTGAGCCGACTTGTCCGTTTTTTAGTACAAGATGGACGTTTGGTCGTCTCGCACAGTAGCAAGCGCACTCCACCGGTGATAGAATCGGGAGAGCTCATCCAGACGAAAGTCTACGGCGACTCCGCCCTGAGCTTCTACAGTAAAAAATAACACTACGCGGATGTGGTGGAATGGTAGACACGCTAGCCTTAGGAGCTAGTGGGGGAAACCCCGTGAAGGTTCAAGTCCTTTCATCCGCACCATTTTTAGTATCAGGTATCATGTATCGGGTATCGCGCAGGAGGGCCCAGATAGGGTCTTTTTTGTTATGTTTGTGAAGTGGTAGAGTTGGGTTGTGGCAATCAGACCAATCTGCGACATAGTCAGTGCGTCGCTTTCTCGTCCGGATTGGTAACGTTTAAGCTAGATACCGACTATTAAATGTGGTAGCTTTAGAACCTATGGAAACCAAACTTACTACCCAAAGCGAATCCGAAGCCATCTTTACGGTCACATTAAACGAAGTCGAACTGGCTAAGGGCAAGAAGCACGTCTTTGATGTGCATTTGCGCCCCAAAGTTAAGGCGGCCGGTTTTCGACCCGGCAAGGCGCCTGATCACATAGTCGAACGCGAGCTAGGCTCGAATGCGGTCCAGGGCAAGG
>DAIDKY010000005.1:5950-25251 GCA_027449805.1 bacterium | reverse complement strand
CGACACGACGGCGAGCAGGCGCAGCCAGAACATGTTGGTGAAGAGATAGGACAGGGCCAGCAGCGTGTAGCACGCGTTGCCGGCCCAGTCCTGCCAGCGCATGGCCTCGAGCAGCTCCCTCGGCATTGTGCGGCCGTAGAACGCGACGATATCGGGATCGAGCCGATCCTCGATCGCCTCACGACCGATCACGATTTCGAGGCACTTCTCGTCTCCGTGATACAGGGACCCGCCGAGACCCTTATAGGTAATCGGCTGATCCAGCAAGGGACCGATAAGCCCGATCGGGCGCATCGCCATCAACGAGACAGGCCCTTCGTCCACAACCGTGATCTCGAGGTCGGAGCGAGTCGTCTCGCAGGCTGCTTGGCGCCCAATCGGAAGGCGCAGGCTCAGCCACGTGTTACTCCGCTCTGCGAGCAGCCCACCTTCGCCGACAATGGCCAGAGTAAGCCACTCGGAGCGCTGGTAGTCGTAAGGGTTCGGTTCGGCGCCGAAGCCGGTACAGCCGTGGAACCGCTCGACATGCTCGACGATCAAGACCTCTTCGCCGACATGCAGCCTCAACTCCTCGTCGAGGTGCCTGAGTTTGTCCAGAATGTCCGGCGCAATGCCGTGCATCAAGAGCACGTAGTCCTTGATCAGATCGCCAGTCGTCTCGCCTCTCCTCAGCGCGTCGTGAATGCGTGTGCCGACGACTTCGGCATTGCGCTTAGCCTCATCGACCAGGCTCTCCGCCGCCGCCTGCTCGTCCCAGAAATCAGGCATCCCTGTCTCCTCTATCTCGAGTTCCTACAGATCCGTCTGGATCCATCCCCTTTAGTATACCCTAGGAAGAACTCGGGTGAATCAATTCGTAGAGAGTTTTCTGCAGCTCGGCCAAGGTCAGTTGGGTGCTGTAAGATGTCGCCCACCAGTGCGAGCGGCGCCAGTTGGGGTCGATCGAGGAATGGTTCAAGACCTTGACGTCAGATCCGACGGCACGATTAAAGACGATGCTCGCACGACGTTGATGATAAGGCGAGGTTACCAGGATAATCTGATGATAGCCGTCTTGATGGATTAATTTAGCAACATCGCTAGCGTTCTGCTCAGTGTTTAATGAAACCTCGTCGAGCTGAATGGCCGAGCTCGGCACACCCTCGGCATCAGCACTATCAGCCATCGCACGAGCATTAGACGGCCCGTTCAGGTCTGCTGCGGCACCGGAAAAAATGATATGCGAAGACCAACCATCCTTATAGAGCTGAACCGCCTCCTGCATCCGCGCCGACGTATCGCCGCCGGAGATCGCCACAATTGCGTCGCTTTTAGCCAGCGGGTTCTGAGGTGAAAGATAGTAACCGATGCTCAGAAAGATTACCGTTACCGAGATAACCAGCACGCCCGCCACCACGGCAATAATTATGAGAAATCGCTTCATTTATCTATTGTAACAAGCCGATCGACGATCGGAGGTAGTTTCTCCGCCACGTAGACAATGTCTTCGAACGTCGTAGCCCGCCCCAGGGTAAGACGCAGACTTGCACCAGCCTCCGCCTCACTCCGTCCGATCGCCATCAGGACATGCGACGGTTCGGTATCACCCGACGAGCAGGCCGACCCTGTCGAGGCCTGGATCCCGGCTTGATCTAAATAGAGGACTAGCGACTGACCGTCTAGACCTGGAAAAGTTAGGTTGAGATTATTTGGCAAACGATGCTTCATCTCGCCGTTAAGGATCAAAGAGGGGAGTGAGACCTCCAGTTTTTTAAGCAGATCATCGCGCAATGCTGCCAAGCGCCTGCTCTCGTCACTTCGCTTGGTCTGGCCACGTTCGAGTGCCTCGCCGAGACCGACGATGGCCGCTACGTTCTCGGTACCACTGCGTCTGCCGCGCTCTTGCCCCCCGCCATAGATCAGCGGCTCTAGTTTCGTGCCGTACCTTATGTAGAGCAACCCGCTTCCACGCGGACCGTATATTTTGGAGCCATTGAGCGTTAGGAGATCGACACCCATCCGCGTCACCGAAAGATCCAAGTAACCGGCAGCCTGGCAGGAGTCAGTATGGAGGTAAAGGGGGAGTGTGACTCCCCTCTTTTGGCGATTTTTGCGAATTATTTGCAGTTTTTTCGCAATCTCCGCTATGGGTTGAATGGTACCAATCTCGTTATTGGCCAGCATGACCGAGACGAGCACGGTAGTGTCATTCACCGCTCCAGCCACGACCTGTGGATCAACCACCCCCGTCGGCTTAACCCCGACTGTTGATACCTTATGACCTTCGCGCTCCATCGGCTCACGACAACTCAGTACGGCATCATGCTCTATGGACGTAGTTACCCAGCTCGCCCCGGGGTGCGCCCTAAGAGCACCTTGAATCGCCATATTAATACTTTCGGTACCCCCGCTCGTCCAAACAACCTCGGTAACGCGCGCGCCAAGCACACCTGCCGCTTGAGCGCGAGCTCCTTCGAGCGCCGCTTTGGTTAAACGCGCCGCGCCATAGAGGCTAGACGGATTAGCGAACCGTTCATGCAGATATGGGTTCATAATTTCCGCCACTTCGGGATCGAGCGGCGTTACGGCCGCGTGGTCGAGATAGATCGACGTCTTCATTTGAGTCCGAACAGGTCTTGAGCATTCTTGCTGGTCGCATCGCTCAACGCTTCTAGGGACTCGTCGCGAAGTTCAGCTAAGAACCGGGCTGTCAGCGCCACATTGGCCGGCTCGTTGCGCTGGCCGCGTTTAGGAACGGGCGTCAGATAGGGGCAGTCCGTCTCTAGCACCAAACGGTCTAACGGAAGTTCCTTGGCCGCCTTGAGCTGCTGATGATCCTTGGTAAACGTCATTATACCGTTTAGGGCTACATAGAGTCCTCTTTCGACCGCTTCGTGCATCTCGTCGGGTCCGGCGGTGAAACAATGAACGACGCCGCGGACTCCCGAGTAATCATCAAGTACGTTAAAAAAATCATCAAAAGCATCTCGTACATGAAAAACCAAGGGCAGATCATGCTCTAGGGCTAGCTCGATCTGGAACCGAAGCGCACGATCCTGGGCATCTTTGTCGTAACCTTCTCGATAATAGTCTAAACCGCATTCGCCGATGGCCACGATGTTATCGGGATCTAGCTCGACCAATCGTTGGACCTCCTCTAGAGCCTCATAACCACGGTCGGCCTCGTGCGGATGCAGCCCGGCACTTGCATAAACATATCGGTAAGCGCGCGCCACCGCCAACGCTTGCCCCGAATCTATCTCGTCGACGCCGACGCACAGAATACGCTCGACCCCAGCCTCGGCCGCGTTGGCCAAGACATCGTCGAGTTCATCGCGGAACTCATCAAAATGAATATGAGCGTGAGTGTCTATCAACATCGAACTATTCTACCTCGAAGGTTGATCTTTCGATCGCTTCGATCTTGGGAAAGAGAACCCCGACCTCCGAATGAACCACACCATCGGCGAAGGTTGCCACGATCTTCTCGGCTGTAGCGGGCATAAACGGGAGAAGCAGCGTTGCGATCTGCTCGAGATCGGCTACCGCATGGTGGAGCACTTCTGTCAGCCCATCCGGATCATCTTTGGCTTTAGCCCAGGGCTTCTCCTCTTCCAAGTACTGGTTTAGACCTCGTATCAATGACCAGATAGCATTTAGCGCGTGATCAAAACGCAGCTCCTGCATCGCCCGTTCATAGTCCGAAGTGTCGTGAGAGTGATTCGGCAGTTCTCCGATCTTTCCGTCGTAGTACTTCGTCACCATAACGCCGACCCGCTGAACGAGGTTGCCGAGATCGTTCGCCAAGTCAGCATTATAGACCGACTCCATACGCTCCCAAGAAAAATCGCCGTCGCCGACGCTCGAGATCTCACGGAGCAGATAATAACGAAGCGCATCAACGCCGTATTGGGTAATGACTTCCTGGGGTGAAATGCCGTTGCCTTTGGACTTGCTTAGCTTCTGTCCGCTGATGTTTATAAAACCGTGAACATAGATCGCCTTGGGCAACTCGAGCCCCGCTGCCAGCAACATGGCCGGCCAAATGGCGGCGTGATGGCGAATAATATCCTTGCCGATAACATGGATGTCGGCCGGCCAGAACTGCTTGAACTTGTCTCCGTCGGGATAACCCAACGCCGTGATGTAATTGGCCAAGGCGTCGAACCAAACGTACATCACCTGATCGTCATCGCCCGGTACCGGTACGCCCCACGACAACTGCTTCTTTTCCCGCGAGATGCTGATGTCGTCGAGGCCGCTCTCTAACAAAGACAGTATCTCGTTCTTGCGGCTAGCCGGCACGATGTGCAGATGATCGCTCTCGATGGCCTCCTTAACCTGCTTAGTATATTTGCTGAGTTTAAAGAACCAGTTCTTCTGCTTCATGTGTTCGAGTGGTTTATCGTGAACCGGACAGGCCTTCTTGGGCGCGTCGGTGGCGGTATAGAAGGTCTCGCAATCAACGCAGTACTCACCCTCGTACTCCGCCTCGTAGATATCTTTGGCGCAGGCTTTCCATAGCTGGCGAGCCGCCTTCTTATGGTCTTCGTCGGTGGTACGAATAAATTGATCGTTCGACAGATTCAACTCGCTCTTGAGTCCCTGAAAGACGCGGCTTAGCTCGTTCACGTACTTCTGCGGATCTAACTTGGCGGCTGCGGCGGCTCGATCAATCTTGGCACCGTGCTCATCGGTACCCGTGAGAAACCAGACGTCGTCGCCGAGCTGGCGGTGGTAACGCGCCAAGACGTCGGCCTGGATCAGCTCCATCGCGTAACCGATGTGCGGCTCGGAGTTGGTATAGGCGATCGAAGATGTGACGTAGAATTTAGACATGGGCAAATCGTATCACGAAACGAGGTCGTGAGCGACGGCCGCACGGTAGAGTCGTTCCCACTGGCCGAGAGACAACTCCTGAGCGCGCGCCATCGGTTCGAGTCCCGCCTCGTCGAGAAGCTGCATCGTCAGGTCGGTAGAAAGGTTGAGTCCGCCGCTTAAGCTGTTCTTGAGTTGTTTGCGCTTCTCCCCAAAACCGGCCTTGATCAAACGGAACAGTTCGCTCGAGTCGGCCTCGAAGGCGGGTTTATCACGACGCGCCACGCGCAAGATGGCCGAGTCGACGTCCGGTGCCGGCCAGAACTTATGCCGCTCAACGATGCCGATAATCTCGGCATCAGCGTAATACTGTACCGATAACGCTAAGATATTGAGCTTGCCTGGTTTGGCCACGATGCGCTCCGCGACTTCTTTTTGGATCAACAGCGACATCAACGAAGGCGGGTTAGGACTCTCTAGGAGAATCCGGAATAGTCGCGACGTTAAATAATAAGGAATATTAGCAATCACCTTGTAGTCGTCGGGGAGGGTCGTAAAATCAAACTCCAGGACATCGCCCTCGACCACTTCGAGATTGTCGGGCGCGTCGCGGCGCAGCAGCTCCGCCAGAATCTGATCGGCCTCGACCGCCACCAACTTGCCGGCCTGCTCGGCCAGCGGACGCGTCATAACCCCCAGACCCGGCCCGATCTCTAAAATCGTATCATCAAACCCCGGCGCCGCCGCCGCCATAATCATCTCTAAAGACTCACGATCAACTAAAAAATGCTGCCCCAAGCCTTTATTGGGACGAATCCCGGCCAGACGCAGAGCCGTTCGTAAATCCTCGACTCGAGTTAAATCCATAACCCTATTGTAGCAAAGACCAGCTCGCTAGTACGAACCGTTGGCCTGCCAGTATGCCCAAGCGGCGTTAGGATCGCCGTAGCGTTGAGCAATATAATCGAGTCCCCAGGTAATCTGGCCGGAGACATCGTCGACGGCAATCTTGCTGCACGGATTAGCTTGCGGTATACCGCAGGCGCCGCTCCAACTGTTACGGGCGCTCGGGTTCCAACCAGACTCGTGCTCCCAGAGCTGATACAGGCTGACCCATTCCGTACCACTCCAACCGCGGTTGGCCGCCATCTCTTGACCCAAAGCGGTGGCATCGGTCGGCGTGGCTACCTTGGTACCGACAACCTTAACCGTAGCGACCGGCTCTACCACGTCGGTCGTCTGGAGTGCGACTCGAGAAGTCTCTACGCCATTGGCGTAATGTATGCGATAGGTAACCGTTTTATGACCGTCTGTACCCTGAGTCTTAATTGAGCTGTAACCGATCGGCTGGTTCGGGTCGTCAACGGTCTGGGTCGATGCCGGCAAGACCACGTCAACGGTTGTTACAACTTCACTGACACGCGTAATAGTCAGATTCATATTTTCGGTAAGCGGGGAACTCAACGGGCTCGATACGGTATCTTCCTGTCCCAACGAAACACCAACCGCTGCTAAAGCTTGAGCTACCGTACCAGGTTGAGCCCGGTAGTCGGTTGTAGTTCCACCGATCGTAACGCTAAACGGAATCGAACGTTCAACCGTCACTTTAATACCGATATCGGTCTGATTAACAAAGTTAGTCACAACTTCGCTCTTATACTGATCGGCCGGATAAGTCTTAATACCCGCTGACTCCACGAGAAGACGCGGGCTCGAATAGGCACTCAATAGATGATAGCTCTTAGACCCGTCAATAACTGTAACCGGCTTGGAGCGGTAAACGTTAATGTTATAAAAACCCTGTGGAATAACGGTACTTGCTGACGGCTCGACGATATCGCCCTGGCCCAAAGTAACATTGGCCCGCTTTAGGACGTCGCCAACGGTCGTCGCATCGGTCGAGATTATTCTCTTTTCACCGTCGGCATAGAGCGATACGACGCGCGTATCGGCACTAGCGACAGGAGAAATTGGGAGATGGCCGGAACCAACCCCCCAGGCCGTACTCGCTACGAGTAAGCCCAGAACAGCGATGGATTTAGGTTGGTAGCGCAGGCGTCTGGCAAAACGGTACAGTGCCTGGATAAACGTTCGTAAAATAAGTCTTTTCTCGTTAGATAGAGGGAAACGGACTTTTTCTCACACGTTTGTTTTAGTAGTGCTTATGTTAGCAAATATGGCCTTTTTGGTCAAGCGCCTAAGCCCTTTTTTGAATAACTATTGTATACAGTAAGCCTAGTCTTTGACCTTAATAATGGGGGCAAAGGAAAGCGACAACCGTTTGGTGCCGATACCGGCAAAGGTGGCGGTAACCTCGTCGCCGCTGACCGATGCAACGATACCGCGACCAAACTTGGAATGCTCGATAACGTCGCCAGCGGCAAGATCAAGACCGAGCAGCTCCTCGCGATGAGCGGCCGCCAGCTCCTCCGAACTTGGCAGATCCTGTCCCGCCGCCGACCATTCGCTGGCCGGCGCCTGCAGACCCGCCGGAACCTCGGTAAGAAAACGCGACGGCGGATTATGGTTAGTCGAGCCGTAGAGCAGACGCGAGTTAGCGTAGAGCAGATGAAGCCTCTCCATGGCACGGGTCATGCCGACATAGCAAAGACGCCGCTCCTCCTCCATCTGCGCCGTATCAAAGAGTGATCGCGAGTGCGGGAAAATGCCCTCCTCCATACCCGGTAGAAAAACAACGGGGAACTCCAGACCCTTGGCAGCGTGAAGAGTCATCAGCGTCACGGCATTCGTATCGCTGGAGTAGTTATCGAGATCAGCGATCAGAGCGATCTCCTCCAAGAAACCCTCGAGGGTAAGCTCGTTATAGGTCGCCGCCACCGACAGCAGCTCCTTGACGTTCTCGATCCGGTCGGCCGCCTGGATGCTGCCGTCATCAAGGAAGCGGACATAACCTGAACGTTTCAAAACTAGCTCCAGGAGCGGTCCGACAGCCAACTTTTTAGACTCGTCAATTAATCCGTTAATGATCTCGGCAAAGTCCTTAAAAGCCTTTACGGCGCGTGTCTGCAGACCCTCGACGTCACCGGCGCGTTCCAAAGCTCCGAGCAGACTTAGACCGTTCTGCCGACGAAAGGCTTCGAGCCTCTGTAGACTCACGTCACCCAGCCCTCGCGGGGGCAAATTGATGATCCGCCCAAAGGAGATCATATCGTCCGGCTGATAGACGAAACGCAGATAGGCCAGCGCGTCCTTAATCTCGCGCCGCTCATAGAAACGTGTCCCGCCGACGATCTTATAAGGCATGCCGGCGCGTAAAAAACCTTCTTCTAGCGAGCGCGATTGTGCATTAGTACGATAGAGTACGGCAAAATCGGCCAACTGGCGCTTCTCGCTCACCACCAAGTCCTGAATCGTACGGACGATCAGCTCGCTTTCCTGAATCTCGTTGTAGACGTTGGCAATTACGACGCCTTCGCCCTCGCCGCGATCGGTCCAGAGCTCCTTGTCCGAACGCGTTGCATTCTTGGTAATAATTGCATGGGCGGCGTCGAGGATGTTCTTGGTCGAGCGATAGTTTTGTTCAAGCTTAACGACGGTCGCCTCGGGATAATCCTTCTCAAAATCCAAAATGTTCTGAAAGTTGGCACCCCGCCAACTATAGATGCTCTGCCAGTCGTCGCCCACCACGCAGATGTTGTGATGACTCTGCGCCAAGAGCTTGGTTATCTGATACTGGGCATGGTTGGTATCCTGGTACTCATCGACCATGATGTATTTAAACTGCTCCTGGTATTGCTTCAAGATATCCGGATAGCGCCGAAACATCTCAACCGTTCGGTAGATCAGATCGTCAAAATCGAGAGCACCAGCCTCGAGGAGCAACCGCTCATAGGCGGGATAGACGCGCGCTGCAATCTCCTGGGCATGCCCTTCGGCTAAACGTGCGTACTCGCCCGGTCCCACCAGCTCGTTCTTAGCGCTCGATATTAAGTTCTGGATATGGCTTGGCGAAGCCTGTTTATCATCAATACCAAGATCTCGCATGGCTCGCTTGACAGCCGAGGCTGAGTCTCCGGCATCAAAAATCAAAAAGTTCGAGGCCAAGCCGATCTTGGTTGCCTCGGCGCGCAACAAGCGCATACAAATAGAGTGGAAGGTCCCGATATAGGGCAGATACGTTCGATTCTGTGGATCGCGCCCGAGCAGACGCAGCACCCTCCCGCGCATCTCGCCGGCCGCCTTGTTGGTAAAGGTAACCGCCAGGATATTCATCGGGTTAATATGCTTCTCTGCCAACAAATATGCCACACGACTAGTCAACGCCTTGGTCTTGCCCGAACCCGCACCAGCCAGAATCAAGACAGGCCCTTCGGTCGTCTCGGCGGCGATACGCTGCGGATCATTGAGGTCGGCGAGTAGGGGATGCATTACCCCATTTTAGCCCAGGTGATCGGTGATCTCCAGACGCTCGATGCCATATTGTTCAAACTCTTTACGATAACGATCCTCGATCGGCTTGAGCGAGGAAAGATCCTCCTCTCGGTCGATCGTCTCGGGGTTCACACCCCGCTCCGTTGCTAGATCGCGCGCCGCTAAGCGCTCGCAAAGTTCCTCCCAAAAAACATGATCTTCGTAATCGGAAATGTGATCATCATAGAGCTTGTTGGCTGTTTCCGCGGTAATAAAGTACTCGGAAGTCTCGGCATCCCGGTCGATCTCCGGCAGCTCCTTGCCTCCTGCTAAAAGCCTTTGTAGAGCCAAAGCCGCGACTTCGTCCTGATGCTCCGGGTCATGGGGCGCGTTGATGATCCACTCGCCAAGATAGGCCAGGCGAACCAGTTCACGATATTCGGCTTCGTTCAGGTCAAACTTCACATTCAGGCCCCATTAGCTCCCGTCATTGTAGCTCAAGTCGAAGCAATAGGGGAGGGGGAGTAGTGGTGTCGGGTTAGAACCGTTCCAGTTTTGTCGCCACGCTTACACCGTTTCAAAAAAACATCGAGCAGGGGAGAGGGGAGTCGGGTGTATCGGGTTGAAATAATACCCTGTGGGATACCCCGACAAGGGACTTTAAGCGACCGCGAGGGTCGATGCGTATCCGGGCAAGCAACCGCAGAGGGGTCCCTTGGAGGGGTTGTCCCGCAGGGTTTTGGTTTAACCAAGTCCAACGTCGCACAATTTGACAACACTACTGAACAAGTATTTAATACAACGCCCCGCTTCTGTGAAACAGACTCTCCCCTGCCCTTGCAGTTCGGTTTTTGTCGGCTAAACCTGCGCCGCTTGAGCCGCTTTTACGATACCGATGAATTCCTCGGCGTTTAAGCTGGCGCCGCCGACCAAGAGACCGTCTATACCCTCCTGATTCAGGTATGCCTTGGCGTTATCCTCCTTAACGGAGCCCCCGTAGAGAACTTGCAGTCCGCTGGCTCCCCCTTCGCCATAAAGCTCCTCGACCGTCCGATGAATCGCGCTGATAACCGGCTCGATCTGCTCCGGCGTGGCAAATTCCCCTGTCCCGATGGCCCAAAGCGGCTCATAGGCGATGATCAAATCGTCTACGTCGCTCGCAGTCAAAAGAGACAAGTCGGCCGTCAGCTGATCGACGACTACCTTGACCGAAAGCCTGCTCTGGCGCTGATGAAGATTTTCTCCTACGCACAGGATTGCACGCAGGCCGTTGCGCGCCACGGCAGCCAGCTTCTTAGCAATAAGTTTGTCGTCCTCATTAAACTGAACTCGACGCTCGGAATGGCCGATGATCACGTAGCTGACAAGCCCCCGAAGCATCGAGGCCGAGACCTCGCCCGTTACGGCGCCTTCGTCTAGATAATGACAGTTCTGGGCTCCAAGCTTGAACTTCTGTCGATCTAAAATCTCTTTCACCGGTACCAAATCGAGAAACGGCGGGCACAATACGACCTCGACGCTCTTCTTTGGTAGAACCCTGTCCTGTAATTTCTTGACCAGGGTTACGGCCTCCTTGGGACCGAGGTTCATCTTCCAGTTACCGGCGATTAGCTTGCTCATATCAAAATACTAACGCTTTTTCGTGCCCAGCGCCACTTGATTGACATGCGATTGCGATACCTAACTTCGAGGTAGGGGTGCAAAAATGTTGAACCCTCCGTTTTTGAGTCATTTTTATGCCTATACAGAGTAATAATTCGATACCATTTTGAGTATATGCAACTATTTTGCACCCCTACCCCACAAAGACACCTAACTTTTCTCGCTGTCCTTGTCTTGCAGAGCCGCCACGCCCGGCAACTCCTTGCCGCTCATCAGCTCCAGGCTGGCTCCCCCGCCGGTTGAGACCCAAGTAAACTTGTCGTGCAGCCCATGATCATCAACATAAGCCGCTGTATCCCCTCCTCCGATGATCGAGATGGCTCCCAGATCGAGGATCTCGTCGGCGACGGCCTTTGAACCAGCTGCAAACTCAGGTACTTCAGCAACGCCAACCGGTCCATTCCATATAACCGTACCCTTATTGTCAAAATCTAAGACCTCATACATCGCCTCCTTGAGGGTCTCTGCAAAACTCGGTGCGGCATCGACGATAATGTCATCGGGTTTAACTTCGGCCAGCTTAACCGTTCGCACCTCTTTCGCCTTCTCAAGGCTTGCAGATACTACAACCTCTTCTGGTAGCAGCAAAACGGTATCCTCCTTCTCGGCCTCCTTTACCAACTTCTTAACGGTATCGACGAAGTCCGGCTCGGCCAGACTCTTGCCGATCTCGTGGCTTTCCCCCAAGAAGAAAGTATTGGCCATGGCGCCTCCGATCATGAGAATATCGACCTTGGGAATAAGCGCCTCGAGCAGCTCGATCTTGGTCGATACCTTGGCGCCGCCGATGATCGCTGCTAGCGGACGATTGGGGTGATCAAGCGATCCCTGAATGTGATCGATCTCCTTCTCTACTAAGAGCCCGGCCACACTCGGCAAGTACTCCGTCACTCCCACCGTCGAGGCGTGGGCACGATGAATGACGGCAAATGCATCGTCGACATAGACCTCGCCCCACTCGGATAATTGCTTAGCAAAGCCTTTATCATTCTTCTCTTCTTCCGGGTGAAAGCGAAGATTCTCCAATAAAACGATACCGCCCGGCTTGAGCGCCATAACCGCCTCTTTCACCTTTGGCCCAACGCAATCGTCGACAAAACCGATCTCGTGGCCCAAGAGCTCACTCGCCTTCTTGGCCACCGGCTCGAGCGACAGCGCAGGATCAACCTTACCGTCCGGACGCCCAAGATGACTCATCAAAACGATACTGCAGTTTTTGCCCAACAAATACTTAATCGTCTCGAACGAGGCCTTAATGCGGAGGGTATCCCCTACCACGCCGTCTTTGATCGGTACGTTGTAATCAACCCGCACCAATACGCGCTTATTTTCTAAATCAATATCGCGGACGGTCTGTTTTGTCATCTTGATACCCTCTGTAATGTTCCTATTTTAACCTAAAAATGCTAGTATTGACGGGTTCCGCGACCATTTACTGTCTTGGTCCCATCGTCTAGCGGTTAGGACACCGGGTTTTCATCCCGGCAACCGGGGTTCGATTCCCCGTGGGATCACCAAGAAAGAACGCCAGCTCCTGCTGGTGTTTTTTCTTGGGGGCTGCCAGTGGCAGCGAGAACCCCGGAGGGGTTCGATAGCGAGGAACGCGCGCAGAAGCTTGCTTTGAGCACGTGACGAAGATATACCGAGTATTCCCCACGGGTGTATGCTGTAACCATGCTATCCGCCACACCTTTTCTCCTCTTCGACGGCAACTGCGCCGAGGCTATGACCTTCTATCACGACTGCCTCGGTGGCGATCTGACCCTCACCAAACTGGCCGATACCCCAATGAAGGCGCAGTTCCCGCCCGAGAAGCACGATCGCATCATCAATGCTCATCTAGAGGCCGACGGCATCGCCATCTCGGCGACCGACTGGATGGCACCCGACTTTCCACCACAGCAGGGCAACACCACCGCCATTCAAGTACGCGGTGAAAATGAGGCCAAGATTCGTAAGATCTTCGATCACCTTAAGGACGGTCACAACAATCAGCGACTCCAGGAGCTCCACCCGTTACCGTTCGGACTCTATGGCCAATTCTACGACAGATACGGTGTGCAATGGATCTTTATCTGCGATGTTGCCTAGGGCGGTTTGAGATTACCCTCATAGTGAGGTACTAAGGTATTCAATCATAAGGTTAGCCAAAGCTTGATTTTTTACCATAACCAAGGTATAAACGAGGCCTGCACCTAATATTCCGTAATAGAGAGTAGGCCCAGACATGTTGAGATACAAAGCCGCCAAACTGAAGCGCCTCGAACGACGCCGAATCCGGCTCTTCGAGGAGATGGATGACTACGAACGGAGAATGACCGGTCAGGCACCTCCCAAGACCTACTGGTTCGCCGATGTATTGGAGAAGGGCAGCGACCTGAGACTGAAAATCGGGAATGTCAACGACAAGATCGTTGCACTCGGTGGCGTGGCCGTCTGCTGGAACTGGCACTGGAGGCAGAAGCTCGGCCTCGACTCCCTGGTCCGGAGCTGACGTCCGTGCCTAACGACGAAACCGAGCAGCTGCCGCTGGCCGTTCGACTCCTCGGAGCGATCCTCTTTACGGTCGTCCCGCCGCTGTTAGTCGGGCTGATCTTCAGTAACACCGACGCCACATCCTGGACTGTCCTGGTCGTTTGGATCATCACCGGCATCTGGGGTGTCCACATCTACCGCACCGGCTTCGACGACTCCGGCTCCTTAATGGTGGTACTCGGCCCCATCTGGCTCACAATAATGATCTATATGGGTCAAGAACGACCCACTCGCACGTAACCTCTGGTTTAAACCGGGGGTTTCTATTTTATCTACTTCTCCTGCATCACTGCCAACATATTGCCGGCCGGATCCTTAAACCATGCGATATCCGGTCCGCGGTGGTGAGTAAGACCGCGGGCGATCTGTTTGTCGTCGGTTAAGCCATCGTAGTCCTCAAACTTGACACCCTTGCTCGCCAGAGTGTCGACAGTCTGGTCGATATCGTCGACCGGAAAGTTTAGAATCGTATAAGTTGCCGGCACGTGATCGGGCTTCTGGTATACAAAGATCCCGCGATTCCCTGCCACGTGAATGGTGAGACCTTGAGGATTATCCTTTACACGCAGACCTAATGTCTCGCTATAGAACTTTTTAGCAGCCTCCAGATCATCGACCGAGAAGCCGCTAAAGGCTTCGCTGTTGGTAAACATCGCGACGTCCTCCTCTTTGATATAAGTATACTACTAGCCCCAAATATTGTATTATTAGCTCACTTGTCCGACGACCAAAGGTGGAAGACATGCACCTTGTGATTACCTATCTGCTCATCCTGGTTATCGCCATCGTGGGTAACCGCGTGATCAACCGGTACCAGTTGAAACGCGCACCCCTAAAGAAGGTCGCCTCTACGAAGGAGATAGCCAACCTGCGAGAGCTCGTCCGACGTGGCGTCGCCGGTAACCAGGCGGCTCGAAAGTGCTTGCTTGACGACGGCTGGAGCATACTGATTAAATATCCCATCATGCCACACACTCGGCGCCTCCACTCCACCTACCTACGGCTCTACGATGGTGCCGTGGCAGATGATTTCCATGTCACCAATCGGGAACGGGTTGCCGAGCTCGTTGAGATCTCCCAAATGCATGAAATGCCGTCAGACAACATCGAGGTACTCACCGAGAACGTCGAAGCGCTGGTCGCCCTAAAGGCAATCCTTTCCATCCATGATGCAATGAGCCATGATCTTCGCGCCGTCAAAATCGAGCTCGCTGTGAGCAACCGCACCACCTATACTGGGGTTTCAACACGACTCGAGCAGAGAGCGAAACGTCTTATCGATCTCCTATGGGTTGCGGCACACGATGATCGCGACGCCTTCATCACCCTGATGCAGTTCATGGAGCGGACCGACGTCTTCGAACCTCAGCGCATGCTAGCAGAGCGACCTACGATCGATTCGATAGCCTGGAATCAGCTCATTGCGCGATACTTCAAGAACCCGGCGATCGAGCTCTTCTGTTTTCGGCACAGGCTCAACCCAGGCGACCTGCGGAAGATGGCAGCCGAGGCCCTCATCGACAATGACTTCGCTACCGCCAAGCTCGTCTTGGCCTACTGCAACCTCGAGCCAAAACAAACGGTCGTAAGCGTCAGGGTCGCACCTGGGCTGCGCAACGCGAACCAGTTCTGTGTTCCCAAACTCGGTTTCGGCTACGAAGTCGGTAGCCTGGCCGGCGAGCTCGCCAAGATGATTGTCCGTATCGAACGAAACACCAACGTCCAGTACGCTTCGTAGACGAGGCTAACCCCCAACAATCGGGGGTAACTTTTTACCCTCACATAATTGACTTTTCTGCTAATAAACGTTATTATAAGTAACAATAACCTCGTCTCAATGACAGGCTCCCCACCATGGGGCCTTTTCGTAGTAGAAAGGTTTGTACCTATGTCCCCTTATAAGGACACCAAAATGTCGTACCCGTTCGACTCATTGAAACGCGCCGCTTTCCAGATATTACACCACGCCCAGTCACGCAATATCGGCGTACCATTCATTCCGGAGCCGGCGTCGTCCATTCGGCCCAACTCAAGTGTTCCCGGCTCGGGGACAGAAGCCATTGTCAAGATCGAGAGTGATCGCGACGACTTTCACGCGTCGATCAGCATCCAATTCAGCTACAGGCGTACAGACGACGACGGAATCGCAGCCATGTACGTCGGAAGCGTGATCAATGACGGACGCGAGCCCGTCGATTTCTACGGCACGGCCAGGGATGACGGTTTCGGTCACATCACGACCGAGCTTCACCTTGGCGTCATGCCTACCTCCGTCTCACCGGCAGACTAACCTCTACCGGTGGGGCGGTTCTTTCGTTTATGAGCTTATGCTTGCCGTGTTAGAACGCTGCATGTCAAAATAACCAAGACCGTGCGGATCCTCCGCGCGCTAGCACTTCTCACGAAGGAGCCGAATGCTCACCGATAAGCTGCCTGTCATCACCATCGATGGCCCGGCAGGATCCGGGAAATCGAGCGTCGGTAAGGCAATATCCCGACTATTGGGGTTTTCTTACTGTGATACCGGCGCCGAATACCGCGCCGTCGGGGTTATCTGCAACCAGCGTGGCGTCGACCTAGAAGATCCATTAGCCTGCGCCGAAATAGCGGCCGAGTTCGCTGCCGGCTTTAGTATTAACAAACCGGGCGGCATTCTCTACGAGGGTATTGATCTCTCTGAGCTTATCCGGACGTCGGAAGCAGGCATGGGTGCGTCGCTCGTCGGACGACACCAACCAGTACGCGAAATTCTTGTAGCGCACCAACGGACTTTCGCCCTCGAAGGTTGTTGCGTTATTGAAGGCCGAGATGCCGGAACTGTCATCTGTCCCGAGGCAATCGTCAAAATCTTCATAACAGCCCGACCGGAAGTTCGTGCTGCCAGACGTCGGGAGACCCCTGCCGAAGCCATCGCACGTCGTGATCGCATCGATCAATCCCGCACTGCTTCGCCACTGATGATCGCCCCGGACGCAATCGAAATCGATTCCTCCGACTTAGGGATCGACGAGATCGCCAATCACGTTCATAGTCTCTACAAAGAGCGCATGTACCCGCGCTAACCCCCTCGGGGGTCTTTTTTATTAGTGTTCGTAGACTGCCATATCTTTTTGGCGGATCAAGATAACGCTAAGGATGGCGCCGCCCAGTGCGATCAGCGAGGTTACGACGAGCAGTTCATTTAACCCGGTAATAAAGGCTTGGTGGGTTACGCTGGCAACGGTTGATTGATAGGCCGCAGGGGTACGGGCGATAACCGCCTTACTCTGGCCTCCGGAAACCGCAGAGACGGCGGCAGTGAGCTGGTTGTTCGTTAAGTGCGCCGACGCCAAACCAGTAGACAGGCTGTGGCGTAGACTCGTTTCAAAGATCGCCCCCAAAATCGCGATACCGCTGGCGATTCCAACCTGGCGAAAAGTACTGTTGACCCCTGACGCCATACCGCTCTCTTGCGGCGGGACCACACCGATGGCAACGTTGGCCAACGACGGGTTGACCATCCCTATACCAAAGCCGGATACGATCAATCCAGGTAGTACGTGGATCCACGTTGAGGTTATGGTAACGCCGGTAGCAAGTGCAAGACCGATACTTATAAGCAGCAGACCGATTCCGATCATAACCCGTCCGGGTACGCGCGAGCTGAGACGTCCCGCAATTGCCGCGACTACGAAAGCTACCAAAGTAACCGGCAGAAAACGCACTCCCGCCTGGAGCGGCGTATAACCCAAGACATCCTGGAAGTAGAGCGTCATATAAAGGAAGATTGAAAAGATCGAAGCGGAGATCCCAAGTGCGGCTACTTGAGCCCCGCTAAAAGATGACAACTTAAACAGACTCAACTGTAGTACTGGTTGCTCGCGAAAATACTCAACCGCCAAAAAGATAATCAAGAGGATGACCGAAGCTGAAAAAAGGCCGATTATCTGATCGCTCGACCAACCCCAACCGTTAGCCTGAATTAATCCGTAAACCAAAGTAAAGAGCGCGCCGCTTAGCAGGATTGCTCCGAGCCAGTCGGTCTTCGTCTCGTCCTGATTACGGGATTCGCTGACCTTCCATAGTGCGATACCTATGGTAGCGATGCCGATCGGCAGGTTAACGTAGAATATCCAACGCCAATCCAAGTAGCTGGTGAGAAGCCCGCCGATGAGCGGTCCCACAGCCACTGCCGCACCGGTAACGGCGCCCCAGATTCCAAAGGCCACACCGCGCTCACGACCATGAAAGTCCTGCGCCAAGAGCGACAAAGAAGTTGCAAACATTATCCCCCCGCCAATACCCTGCACGGCACGGGCGGCGATCAACATCGATGACGTCATGGCGGCGCCACACAGTGCCGATGCCAGCGTAAAGATCGCTACACCTAGAATAAAGAGCTTCTTGCGGCCATAGCGGTCGGCCAGCGATCCGGCGTTAAGGACGATCGTTGCCAGGGCCAGGGCATAGGCGTCGACAACCCATTGAAGATCGGAGAATGTAGCATTGAGGGCGACCTGGATCGGTGGCAATGCAACGTTCACAATCGTGATATCGAGTAAGAGCATAAAGGTTGCAGCACAGACAGCACCGAGCGTCCACCATCGTCTTGGATCTAGTTTCTTTGTCGCCATTGCCACCTCTTTTTCACTTTATTATTTAAACCTATTCTTACCATAACAAAAATAATCGATCTATCCAATGCACTTTAACAAAGAGAAAAAACCCGGCGCCAAATGGCAGCGGATCGGAGGGAGATGGTGCAGAGGGGCGAGCGCCAGGGTTTCCCCCGTCGACTAACGAACCCCTCCGCGGGTTTGAATTGTACCTACGATACCGGATGGCGCGCTTGGCACTCGCATCGGATATCGTAGGGAGCCACTAAAGGCTCGTGACTTGGAGAGACCTAGTACGGAGTACTTGATCCCTCGAAGGTACCCCTTGTGTGAAACGCAGTCGATTGAATCCGGCAGCCCGGCGGCTAATCCGGCTTAGAGGAATCGACTGTGCACTATCTACGGGACGACGGGGTACGTTGGACCTGTAGACTACTTGAATAATACCACAACATTATTACTCTGTCAATAGTATTCAACGCTTTGTTTCATCGTTTTTGATATAATCGAAAACAACCAAAGGATCCGAATGGAAGAACCCGACCAACCGTCGATCGCCTCGCCGACAAAGTCTAAACATCCGCAGTCTAACCGTGGATTAATAATCCTCGGCCTGTCCCTTACCGTTGCCGTCTGCGCCTTCCTGACCTTCATTTTTATGCCTGAACCGGTAGCGTATTTGCAGGGCAGTTCCGCCGCGGGTACCGACAACATTAGCCTAAGCAACGATTACAATGATGTTTCGATCCAGCTCGGATTAAACGATCAAGCCCTTCAAACTAGCGATGTAGTACTTAACCAGGCGAATCTTTTAGCGGTAGCGAAAGGTCAAATAACGATCGAGGAAACGCAAAACAATTTAGCGTCACTGCTTGGGTCGCGTATCGCTACGGACAAGGCGGCCGGTAAAGCCGTCTCCTCAATGCAGGCAACGCTTGTCTCGATGCAGGCCGTTATTAGAGAAACATTGATTAGTTCCACGACGATCGAGACTAACCTTATCGCCATTCATCAACAAAATAATTCCGCGGGCAACGCCGTACTTATGGAGTACGACAACGAACTAAAGACCACTCACGGCGACTGCCACATAGCGCACCGAGACGCATTAAATATCATTAACGATCTAAGATCGCTTAAGTAACTACGCTAAAAAGTCGACGGCGTCGCTAACTTCGGCGGTGTTGACGACAATCGTCGGTCCCGGATTTCCGTTGGGATGACGGGTCACAACCAAGTACATACCCGCTTCAAAGATCGCCACAACAATATAATGGTGTTCAAACTGCTCCGGTTCACCAACTTGAGCGACAACCTTGCGACGGTCATGCAGATAGGTAA
>DAIDKY010000005.1:0-5940 GCA_027449805.1 bacterium | reverse complement strand
AGGTAAGACTCTGAATCCGGCGCTCACTCACCTTCCAGTTGAACTGGTACTTGATGGCCGCAATCATGTCGGTATAAGACGATTCGAGCTCTGACTTCTTTACCGAAGGTATAAAGAAACGAACGGCAGGCTCTGACACGGGGGTGGCTGGTACTGGAGATTTGATAAAGCCTTCTTCCCGGGTGAACGTTATAGTAGTTCTATTCTACCAGGTAAGGCCCCCTCTACCAAGCTCGGCGGACATGACTCATCGACCACTCCCAGTCGGCATTGGCTTTCTTGTGCGGATTAAAAATATGATCGGCGTCGAAAATATCTTTGGTCTGGCGGAATAAATCAGCCACCTCTTTGCCGTAGGCCAGTTCCAACCACGGCCCGCGGATCATGCCGTCGTTGTGCTCGCCAGAGAGTGCCCCATGATACTTGAGGACTAGACTATTGGTCTCGCGCATGGCGGGCTCGAGTTTAGCTCGCTCAGCCGGGTCCTCGAGCTTCATCAGCGGAATAATATGAAAATTGCCGTCGCCCATGTGGCCGGCGATCGTCGCGAATAGCTTGTACTTCTTAATGATCTTGCGCATCTCGGGCAGGAATTGGGTGAGGTACGGTGGAGCAACGACGAGATCGTCAATAAACGGCGCGGTGTGCTTGTCCTTAACTTTCTTGCGCAATAGGTTGAAGCTTTCACGGCGCATGATCCAGAACTTCTTGCTGCTCGCCTCGGTTGGGTCCTCTTCCTCGCTATTGATCTCATAGTAGACCCGCTTTAAGTTGAGTTCTTTATGGAGTGCGCGAATCTGCTGACGAACCTCGTCTGCGCTATCGCCGTTGAACTCGACCATTAGGATGAGCTTGGGAATACCCTTGAGCAACATAAAGCCGTCTGGTATTAGACTGATCATAAGCTTTAGAACACCCCAGACACCGAGCGTCTTGACGAAGTAAGGCATAAATTTAAAAGTCATCTTTAGAGTCACATCGTCGAACGACTCGAAGCTGGCCGGTTTATATTTAAGAACCAGCGGGATGATCTCGCCGAGACGGTCAATATCCTTGAGAAAAGCCACGAGCAAACCGGAATGGGCGCGCGACTTTACCAGTCGGAACTTGATGTCGGTCACAAAACCGAGGGTTCCTTGTGCCCCGACAATCAGTTTGGTGAGATCAAAGATACCCGTATCACGATCCCACACGTCCCAGAGGTTGTACCCAGTCGAGTTCTTGGTGACGTGCGGCTTGGCGACCTTGATCTGGTCGTAGTGCTTATCGATTAGTTCATAGGTCTCACGATAAACCTTGCCCTCAAAGTCCTTCTGGGCGCACTTGGCCTCGAGCTCTCGCTTATTTAACGGTTTGATCGTGTACTCTTTGCCGTCAGCCAAAACGACCTTAAGCTCAGTTACGAAGTTCTCGGTTTTACCAAATTCAAGCGACTTCTCGCCACCGGAGTTGTTGTTAACCATCCCGCCCACGGTGCAGAGCTCGCGCGAGGCAGGATAGCTAGGCACCAAGGCCTGATGTTTTAAGGTCTCCTTTTCGAAATCACGATAAAAGACGCCCGGCTGGACGTGGGCTGAATGGCTGTCGACCTCGAAAATCTTGGTAAAATGCTTATTAAAATCGGCGATGATCGAGTCGTTAACGGCACCGCCAGACATATCGGTTCCGGCGCTACGAGCGGTAATCGATAACTCGGGATGGACTTTCTTGTGTTCTGCCACGTAACTGACGAGGGACTGGACGTCCTTGCTGTCTTTGGGGAATGTCACAAGCTTAGGCTTAACCTCAAAGAGGCTGGCGTCGTGACTGTAACTTTCGAGGGTCTGGGCAGCGTCTTCGACTTCGCCACCGATGAGCTTTTCTAGGTCAGTTTTTAAATTCATAGCTTAAGCATAATATGGCGACTGCTATTTAGCCAGGTTTGCCTGGCATATTGGGCAGTCGTCTTCGTGAAGCGTTTCCTTGAGCCAGACTTTAAATGCGTTGGCCGCTGCCTCGACCGAGCGATAGGCAACCAGGTCGGCACTGCGGCGGATCAGCCAGCCGAGGTAGCCATAGATCGCCAACGGCCCGATCTGGACAGCCGCCCAGCCGCTGCCCACCGGGATTACCGGCGACGGTGCTGGCTGACGATAGGCGGGGCGCCTCCGGCCGGCTAACCTGCGCTTAATATCTTTGGCAACATAGTCGGCATCGTTTACGGCTGTTTCGGCCAGACCACCATACTTAGAGGCCGCATTGTCTCCGATCACATAGATGTCTTGGCCTGCCTCCATATGGTCATTGACTACCACGCGCCCGTTCTTGGCCAGTTTGAAACTCTGAGAATTATTGGAAAAAAACGGGTTGTTCGATACGCCGGACGTCCAGACAACGGTATGCGACTTGAGCAGCTTGCCCCCAATCTGCAGGCCCTCGGCGGTCTCGGCCTCTACCGCGGTGCCTACCATAACATTTACGCCGATTTTCTTTAGTCGCCGCAGGACATGATTGGCGTATGACTCGGAGGAGTGGGGCAAAATCCGAGGGGCAGCCTCGATGAGATCGATATTATAATGAGGACGTGTAATACCATGGAGCCGCACCAATCGCCGCATGTACTGGCCGAGTGCCGCCGATAGTTCGACTCCGGTCGGTCCTGCGCCGATCACGACATAATGAAGCTCTGTCTTATGAAGCTCCACCAGTTCGTGATGCAGATGCTGCTTAAACTTCTCCGCTCCCTCGATCGTCTTAATATCGTAGGCGAACTCTTTTAAACCCTTGATCCCGAAGTAGTTGGTGACGCTGCCTAGCGCCAAGATTAAATCATCATAATGATAACGCTGGCCCGAGCTGCCAGTGATGGTCTTGCCGGCCGGATCGAGGGCCACGGCCTTATCGTGGACAATGTGGATACCGGTACCATGCAAAAGATTTGCCAACGGCAGTGATGCTTCGGAGCGCGAGCCGCCCGTGGCAGCGTGATACAGCTGCGGATAGTAGGCAAAGCTGTCCTTGTCCGAGATCAGCGTAACCTGCAGATTTGTCTGTTTAGCCAAGCGGCGGGCAGCACGAACGCCGCCAAAACCGCCGCCCACCACCAAAACCGAATGTTTAGTCGTTGCCATTGGCTATTATCATAAGCACTAATAGACGCAACGTCTACCCGGCAGCACCAAAGTTTACGACAAACTCATAGATGGCAATGAGCAAAACAAAGGTAATTACGGCCGGCAGATATCGTCGTTCGACCGACCGGTTATGGTGCG
This sequence comes from bacterium, assembly GCA_027449805.1. Lineage (GTDB taxonomy): Bacteria > Patescibacteriota > Saccharimonadia > UBA4664 > UBA4664 > DAIDKY01. The sequence goes on along the minus strand of DAIDKY010000005.1, from coordinate 2,689 downwards.
CCAGCAAGCGTACGATGATCTCGCCAAGCCCAAAAGCAACGGCGGCGGCGATCAGCGCCGCCAGGATTGCCTGGCCCATTATGCCCTCACCTTAGGCTTAGTTTTAATGGTCGGCTTAACCAAAGGCATCTCGAAGCCGAAGATCGAACCTTTGCCCTCCGTGCTGCTAAAGATAACCGTCCCGCCCTGGTCCTCAATGACCCGCTTGGCCAGAAAGAGTCCGAGACCGGTTCCGTCCGGGCGCGATTTCTGGGCATTATTGGCGCGAAAGAATTTACTAAAGAGATGTTTCTGGGCATCGGCCGGAACACCCATGCCGGTATCGCGAACCTCGACGCGAAAATTTCCGCCCTTAATGCTCAAAATAACCGTAACACTCCCCTTCTCCGTGTAATAGATGGCGTTGTCAATAAAGTTCATAATCACCTGGCGCGTCTTGTTTTCATCAAGCGTGACGGGCGGCAAAGGCGCAGGCGGCGCCACCAAACTCAGTGTAATACCCTTGGCCTCGGCGTGGCTCTGCAGCTGCTTTACCTCGCTGGCGACTATCTCGTTGATATCAGCAGTATTCGGCTGAATAATGAAACGGCCGGCCGACATCCGCGACACATCCAGAAGGTCGGTAATCAGTCGTACCATCCGATCCGAACCATCAAGCGCGTACTGGGCAAACTCGCGCTGGAGCTTGTTTAACTTCCCAGCGTCTCCTTCTATGATCATCGACAGATACCCTTTAATCGTCGTTAGCGGGGTACGCAGCTGATGCGAAGCAAGGGATAAGAACTCATCCTTGGCCTGATCGAGCTCTTTTAGATGCCGGTTGGCTACCCGCAGACGACCCGTAGCGTGATTGACCCGCTCCTGCAATGTCTGGGCAAAGGCCTGTATCTCGGTGTAGGCTTTGGCGTTGCTGATCGCCACCGCCAGTTCCTTGGCCATGATACCAAGGACTTCGATGTCTTGGTTGGAGTAGATTTCTCCGGATAGTTTATCTCCCAGTAAAAGGTAGCCAACTACCTCGTCGCGAGTTCTTAGCATGGCAGAGAAGCGCAAATCGTGGTCTTCTAGCAAGGTCTTGGTCTCGCCTCCGTCTAACTCATCGGCAACGATAATCGATTTACTAAGATGCTCTAACTGCGGCGCCACGATCATCCGCTTTGGCAACGCACCGTAATGCTCAACGAGATAGACTCTACCCTTATCGAGAATGTAGAGTTGACCATGGCTAATGCTTAAACCTCCACAGATCGTCTTGAGACTTGATTTTACAAGAGTTCCAAGGTCATTCTCCCGAACCAATATGCTACTGAACTCAGACAAAACAACTTGGGATACATAGCGATTTCGGTAGAAAATACTATCGGTTATATATTCAAAGAAGTGCCGCAAGGGCTGAAAAGTGAGTGCTAGGATGATCGCCAGGATTGCGTTGAAAACCATCGTATCCTGGCTCTCCTGTGCAAGGTTACCAAGTAGAAGACGGCCTAAAGCCTGAGCTCCAACCGCATAAACAACGGCCAAAAATATTAACAAAAGAATATACGAAACCGAACGAGCGACAACGCGCCTAATATCGAACAGCCGTTGACGCACAATCGCGTAAGCCATACAGCCTGCAAAAAAGACCGTAAAGATCGGACCAAAGCTTACGGCGCTAACGACATGCAACCCGATCGGTACAATGAAGTTAAAGCTAACTGAGAAGATATACAAGAATGCCGAGGCAAAGATGATTACCCCCAGCTGTGATCGCTCCAAACCCTGAACACGACGGCGATGACGAACAAGCAGATAAAAGCCGCTGCCGGCAACACCCACAAGATCAAGCATAAAGAAGATAATTCCAGGTCCTGGTGTTGGCGATGGCAGCCCGTCCGGGCCGATCACTACACCGGTAAAGACATAAGGCGTCAACATGAGAAGAGCAGCCGCTAACCCATAGATTATGACCCCGACTTGCCACGGCTGAAATCTTACTCGCTGGCGCGGAAAAGCTGCTGCAAGACAAAAGAAACTTAGATTCATAAAGCAAACAAAGAGCATAACGATACGAATATAGAGCAGCTGATTGGTGTGGCTGTGGATTGATAAGTAATTAACAACTGGCCAAATAGCTAAACTCAGGGTTAAAGCGCTAAAGAACCAATAGCTGATGTTCCGTCGATTCTTGGTAATAACCAAGAGACTCAAAAAGAGATTGCCGGCGGTACTTGCGATTAACGCGACGGTTTCAAGCATTCGGGCTACGACCAGTCATTTGATCGGTAATTCGCCGACGTCGAGCGACCGCCTCACTACCGTGATAATCGGGATCGATCTGAGTTGCCACGCCGAACGCCAGCCGTCCGCTGGGAACCGGCTGTCCTAGTAAAATTCGATGAATTACCTGTGCCGCCAGACCCCCAGCCATCATCGCCGATGATCCAAGTTGAGGCTGCGACACCAGCGTCCGGCCGATCTGCGGCAGCGACTCGAGCAGTCGTTCGGTGAGATCATCTAAGCCGATTATCCGCATTGCAAGGTTTATGAACTCTGGTTTAGTTAAGTTACCGGCAAGCATCCGATCCGTCTCTTCCTGGCTCACATTGCCATGGAAGATCGGCCGATCTGGCTCTAGATGAAACGGCTCGACATCCAACAATAAATTCTCGACATCGGTCGCCATAATTACTGGTACACGGACCTCGCG
>DAIDKY010000004.1:10788-26065 GCA_027449805.1 bacterium | reverse complement strand
GCATTTCCGCAAGTTGCCGCAAACTTACCACCGCGAACAGGTTATCCGGAATATGCAGCGGATAGGTAACGGCATCGTCTGAAGGCCGGAAGCGGGTAAAAATCAGGCCGCAGGGCTTGCCCGCGGGTCCGTAGGCCGATGGGGGAATCGGATGACGCACTTTTGGTGCCGGCCGCTCAAAGTAATATGGGCCTGGTCCGTCAAAGCGCTGCTGGGTGCGAAAGGTTTTAACAATTCGATCCATAGCCGCGGTCCATGATGCGTCAAAGGGTGATGTATCTCCGCAAATTCGCCAATAACCATGACTCAATCCCTTCTTCGAGCCCGTCATCTGTCTTGACGTCCTCCGGCATGGCTACTGGACGGGCTCCTCAACCGGAGCGGTTATCTGGCCGGCCGCGGAGGCGGCCTGAGCGGCTTGAGCGTCGGCGGCGGCTTGTGGGTTGGTGCTGATCAACTGGGCCTCTGTCTGCGAGGCCAAGATGCGAATTATAACGTGGTTCAATCCGGCAAAGAAGAGCCCCTCGCCGACTGGGAACTGGCTCAGTCTGGCCTTCTCTTCTTGAGTTAGCTTAAAGGTTTCGGCCACAATATCGACGGCGCTCGGCGCCTGTTTTAGAAGCAGTTGCAGCGATGAGTTGGCTACCACGGCACGGCCCATTTTATTACTTAGGAAGTCTTCCACGTCCTGGCTAATGGTGGTGAGGCCGAGGAAGTACTTGCGAGCTCGTTTGGCCAGCGAGAACATGAAGCTGGCCGAGTCATCGTACTTCATAAGCTGCCAGGCCTCATCGACGACCAGGATGCGCTTGCGTTTGTCACTTTTTACCTTGTTCCAGATGTAGTTCAGGACGATATACATCCCTACGGGACGCAACTCGTCCTCCAGGTCGCGGATATTAAAGACTAAGAACGGGTTGTCGAGCTCCACGTTGCTCTGCTCGCTAAAGATGCCGGCAAAGGTGCCAGAGGTGTACTTGCGCAGGCGTTGCGCCAACGACGGGCCGTTGCCGGTCATACTGACAAGGGTGTTGTAGAGGTCGATCATCGTCGGCGGGGTAGCCGAGTGCGTCAGCGGGTCGTTGGTAATACCGGCGCGAGCATAGGTGTTGATAATGGCGACGTCGAGGTCGGCGTCTTCGGCCGGGGTCAGCGGTGCGCTCAGGGTAGCTCCGGTGCTGGTCTGAACAGTAGCGCCGCCGAGCATCAGGCGCAGGAGGCCGTGCAGGGTAATGATATTAGCGCGCAGGGCGTTGTCGGCGTCGTCGCTGTCGAGTACGCGTGGCAGGTCGAAGGGATTAATACGGGTACTTGAACCAAGGCTCAGGCGTAGATACGACCCGTCCACGGCATCAGATAGCGTCTTGTACTCGTCTTCGGGGTCGATGACGATTACCTCGGTACCGAGCATCAGAGAACGCAGCGCCTCGAGTTTAATCGCGAACGACTTACCGGCACCGGACTTGGCGAAGACGACCATATTGGCGTTCTCCAGGCTAAAGCGATCGAATAGAACCAGACCGTTGTTGTGGCGGTTGAGCCCGTAGAGCACACCCTCGTTGCGGCTCAGCTCGGCCGAGGTAAAGGGGAAGCTGGTTCCTAGTGAACCGGTGTTCATATTGCGGCTGATTTGGAGCATGTCGCTGGCCAGCGGCAAGGTCGAATTAAAAGCCTGTTCCATCTGGAGGGTGGCCGGCTTGGTGTAGATGAGCGACTGGCCAAAGATGCCTTCGATCTTTCGTCCCACCTGGGTTAGCTCCTCGATCGAGCTGGCGTACATCGTTAAATACAGGCCGAAACGGAAGAAACGCTCCTCCCCTACTTGCAGCTTGTCGCGCAGCTCCTCGGCGTCTTGAATTGCCGCCTCGAGCCCTGGGTCGCGCACCTTGCCCTTCTCTTGGTTAATAGTGTAGTCGGCTTCGAGCTGCCCCACTTTTTTGCGTAGGTTCTCCAAAACAACGCGGCTCTCGACCGGCTCGATGTTGAGCGAGATATCGATGACCTCATCGAGGTTGATTATCGGTGACAGCCAACCGGTAAAGACTTGGCGCGGGTATCCATAGACGTAGATCGTCTTTGCGTAACGGCTGCCGATGCGAATATAACCGCTCTCGATCTCCAACGACGGCGGCGCGATCAGGTCGCGCATCGTCACCACACCCTGGCGATAGATTGTGGCGGCCTCTTGCTCCTCCTGGGCGCGCTGTTGGGCGGCTAGAGCGATCGGGTCGTTCGTCGGCTTTTTATTGAAGATAGCCATTATATCGGTGCTCCTGGTAACGGTCCGCGCGGGGCGCTGCCGTCGCCTTTGGTTACGACCGGTGTTTGCAGCTGCGACGCGTCGATCAGCTTCTCGTTAATCGCAACATCGGGGTTGTAGGCGCTGTAGTAGAGGTCGATCAGTTCCTGGGTGTTGAGGGCAATGGCACGGATACCGATCTGGGTCAGACCGCCCGAAACGAGCTGCATCCGCTGAGCCAGCTCGGTCTTATATTTCTTAAAGTCTTCCTCGTTCACGGTGATCTGAGGCGTACTCTCGAAGGCCGCCTGCAGTTTGGTAATTAGGTTGCTGCCTTTGGCCGCGGTCAACGGCGGGATATACGGCACTACGATGTAGAATTGCTTGTCCATAATGTTGACCTCGTCGACTAGAGCCGTGATGTTGGCGATGTAGTCGTCCATAAGCAGCCCCAAGAGCTCATTGCTTTGATCGTTGCGTTTGGTCTTGAGCTTCTCAATATAGGGATCGAGGTCGATCTTCTGGCTCTTAATGACGATTTGGATAGGGAAGTGCAGCGAGTTTAGAAAGCCTTGGTAGGAGAACTCGACCGAGTCTTGCTCCTGTGGGCTCATTAGGTCGAAGTTGATGGCCGAGCCTAGAATAACACCACGCAAGCTGCCGTCGCGCATAATGACGACGCCGTCTTTGATCTCGGAGATGAGGAGACTGTTCTGCGTGCTTTTACCGCCGCCGGCTTTAGCTGGCGGTTGGTTGGTTTTGGACTGGGGAACCTGTGCTGGTACTGCCATTGCGTAATGTAACCGACTCACCCTCAGTCAATGGAACCACGCGTGTCGCCTGGGCCGCTAGCTGCGAGACAGTCAGATCGTCTCTCTCCGTTGCTAGCTTAAGTATATCATTGGCAACAGGAGTAGTCACGCTTACGCTTGGGGCTGGAGCGACCGTTGTTGCAGCTACTGCCGTCGGGGCAGCTACAGTGGGTGTAGGAGCCACAACTCCAGGGGATTTCATTGATTGGATTGCCTCAGTTTTCACCTCGTTTGCGGCTTGATCGATGAGAGCGTTAAGGTTCTTGGCCAAAGGGCTGTTCTGGAGATCGAGCATATCGTTCTCCCCTTCTGCCTGGGTTACGCTGCCGCCGACCGGAGCTTCCGGCATAACCAGGCGATCCGTATCTAGACTTGATGTAAGGCTTTGATCGGCCTGCAGTACGCCCTGCTCATCGTGTTGTTCGGCCCAGCCGCGGGCATCGACTAAGGTGGCCAGCTTATCGAGCTGGCTGCGAACCTGAACCGGATCGCGCTGAGTCTGCTCCTCGGTGACTTTGACCGGCTCGACTTTAAAGCTCTCCACAATCGGTTCTTTGGTCCAGAGGCGTTGGCGCGACTGCGAGAAGAAACCGACTAGGGCTACCAAATACTGCTCAAAATTCTGGCCGTCGCGCTGGTAGAGCCCGAGCAGCAAAAAGAGGATCGTAACCGGCGCTGCCACGACGATCATTAACGGAATGAAGCTTCTAAAGAGGAAGAAACAGAGCATCGCCCAACCAACCCCGATCACGCAGTAGATGAACTGCTTGAGCGTAAGCGGCCCCATGATCTTGTCTTCGGCTTCTACGTTCTGTGGAACTTTGTATTGACCCATAGTGATTCTATCTTAGCAGGTTACGGGAGAACCCGAACCGCTTGGCCTTGTTTGAGGTTGCCAGCCCCATCAAAGCGATCTTTTATGGCATCTGCTTGGGCTGCTGAGAGTGCCGGCGCACTACTTGATACAGTGGATTCTACACCCGTAACCGGATCAACAACCTTTTCGGTCATTGCTACGGATAATCCGGTTGTATCAGGATGACTTGCAAAATCGAAGATAGATTTTTGTGTAGCGGTATCGATCGCCCCTGGATTTTTATCTAGAGCTTGAGTAATAGCGTTGAGTGTTGCCCCTGCCTTATCCCGTACAACCTTATCCTCTGAAGTAAGATCTTTTTGCATCTGGTCGACGACTGCCTTCTTAGTGGTATGATGCATGGCCGCAAACGCGTCGGCTGTCTGGGGCCTTAAACCATCTATGCCAGGTGTCCTAAGAAGGTCGGGGGCCTTCGTATAGGCATCAGTGCCAGCAAGACCCTGCTTAAAGGCAGCTTCCATTTTGCTCCCAGAGTACTCACTTTCAGGGATTGAGTTTTTGACATCACGAAGTGCCTCCCAATTACCAGACTTAGCTGCCATTTGAATTGCTTTTTTCCTCGAAGCCTCATTTACCTTGATGCCGGCCTTGGTCGTCGCCCCATCCTTCGCACTTAGCAGCTCTGTATAATCATCTTTAGTCATGCCCGTACCGTTATTCACACGCTTCATTTGCTCTTCAAATTGATCGCCCTGATCATTCTCGTGCTTACTTGCCAATGCTGCAATACGCCGCTTTGAGCCAGCAGTTCCAAGCATGCCTCCGACTCCCCCAATCGCCGCCCCGCGCATAACCTTTCGGAGACCTTTGGCATCTTGGTACTTAAGCGCCTGCTTACCTTTGCTGTTTGCCTTCATATCCTTAGCGAATTGACTGTTTTGAGCCCGATCGTTAATTGCCTTGCCACGTCTGCCAACTGCACCGGTGACGCCTGACATAGCCGTACCAGCCATTTTGAAAGCCATGGGCATCATACAGAAAGCGATAATGGGCCCGAGCATACCGAGGATCGTTCCAACACCGCCATTAGACCCCCCGTTATTTGATTGCGCGACTGCACTCACAATTAAACCAGCCCCAAAGAGCAGGCTGATAAATGGAAACATGAGGATTACCTTAATAAAGTTATCCTTCCATTTATCGAATAGCTTAGAAGTGTTAGGCATGATCCATAGAACAAACGCTATCGGTGACAACACGATTAGCACGTTAATTAGTAATTGTCGGATCGATAAGGTAACAACGAATACTACGATTCCGATCAATAGACCAACTAGCGCCATTAATATGGCTGGTGCGGCAGGTCCCGCAGCGATTGCTGCGATTCCTGCCGCCGGCGCAAATACTGTGAGCCCACTTAATACCGGGCTCGCCGCGCTTCCGCTCTGATTTGGAACGTTTGCCGATGCGATCGTGTGTTGTATGAGCGTGAGCACCCCACTACCAAGAATATTACCGATATCGACGACAACACCACAGAGGAAATATGAGAACTGGACAAGTATTGCTGCAACAACCAGGCGCGGAAGCATCTTTTTGATAGTGTAGGAATCGATCCCTGTACTTACTGCAGTTGAGAATATTATTACTAGGAAAATTACGACAAAGAATACATCTGCCAAAGAACGGAAAGTCTGCCAAATTTGGTAAAGGGGATCTGTTGGGGCGGTCGATAATGCGCGAACTGCTAAAAGCGGTTCGATATAGTTTGTATAGAGACTTACCGTCAACGAGCTGATGCCGGTAATCGCTGGGCAAATGATCCAGGAGAAACCGCTTGTGTCACCACATGTTGGACCGCCGCTTCCAGAGCCTCCACCAGTGGCATTCGGGTCACTGCTAGCCGAGGTAGGATCGGCGGCGGCACCACTGGCGCCCGTAATGCTAGCGGTAGGCGACTGTAGATAGATATTTTCGTGGGGTCCGCTTCTGCCTTGCCCGGTATTGCTACAACCCCCTTTATATGCGACACCTCTTTGACCGTTACTGCTGGGGTCTATCACTATATAGCCCGGGCAGCTGCCACCATTCTCCTGTATAAAAGCAGCTCCAATACCAGACTGCGTACCTGACTTGTAAACCGAACCGGCGTTAATATTGAGGAATCCGTCTTGCTGATAGCTAACGATCTGGGTGTCCTTGTTAGCGTAATGCCAATTTATAAGTGCATTCTGCGGGCTGCCGATCGAAACGTTTTTCAAGATATCTGGCTTACAATTAGCCCCCTGGAATTTGCTCGATGGTATATCGGTTATGAGTCGACCAGATTGAGCTTCATTGATGTTCGAAGGAATCGCGCCGCCGCCAATCGTGGGGTCGCTTGAATTGGGTACGAATGTAAGCGAAGAGGTTATGTTCTGCATATTGGAGCCGTTGCACCAGCCATAGGTACCCTGACTCGGCATTTTTACAATGTATGCAAAAGCACCGCTACCCCAATAGTAGTTATTACCTAGGCTATCGGTAATTTGAAGGTCATCAATCCACGTAAAGCTAACACCACTTGGATAGTTTGATGGGAAAGATGTATCAAAGGTACTCGCAGCTTGCGCAGGAGCTCCTATCCCGGCCGTAATCGTGGCAATGGCCAAGAGGATTGTACTAATCGGAATCAGAACCGCTGAGTATATACGCTTCATAGTAAGCGGTATCCGCTTTTATTAACCACAAGCTTTTTCATAGCATCATTGTATACTATGTAACTTGTTCTGTAAGCTGCCGGTCTGCTTAAACCTTAACCTTGCCCTTTGTCTCATAGTCATGGTAGGGGTCGTAGGGTACGTCGTGCATCCAGTCGCGGACCAGGTGGGCGCGTCCGGCCGCGCTCAGTACCTTGACGCCGCTTAAGCCGTCGATACCCATGACCTTGAGCATATTGTTGGTCAGGTCCTGATCGGTCTCCAGGTTGGCAGCCGAGATCTTAAGAATGTCAGGGTTCTTGGCCTTAAAGACGTCGGCGTTCATCTGGATGTTCTTAAGCCACTCGATACGTGTCTCGAGCGAGGTAGGACTGCGCGGATCGGTTGAATCCATAGCCTTGGACAGGACGGCGCGGTTCATGTTCTCGGCGTAGAGGCCGGCCATCTCTTCGGCGGCCAGGTTGAGCGAGGCATTGGCGTCGCCGCGTTTGCCCATGACTTTAAAGTTCTCGATCGAGTGCTTGTCGCCAAAGTCGCGGGCCGTAATACGGCGCAAGCTCTTGGAGACGGCGTTGAGGTCGATGTCCCCGACGCTTCGCGGGATCTTGGCCACTACGTTGCCGCCGGCATCCTTAACCTCGTAATCGGTTTTGGCCTCGGAGATACGCCCGACCACGCCCGGCTTGCTGCCGGTCTCTTTGCCGATCGCCTTGAGGACATCGGCGTATTCGCTCTTGGTGTTATGCGACATGCTCATAATGTTTCGGCTCATGGCGGCGTCGGCGTATGACTGCGCCGTATCGGTGTTGGCGAAGCCCATTTCGGCGAGGCGCTTAGCCACAGCCACACGACCCGTCGGCGTGGCAGCCAGCCTAAAGAGGTTCGGAGCCTCTTCGCGCAGTTCCTTACGGTTTTCCTTACGCTTGGCCAGGTCGGTCCCGCCAAAGGCTCCGTCGACCTTTTGCAGGTTGCCGATGGTTGCCTCGTCCATCTGCTCAAGCTCCTTCATAGCGTTGGCGGTGAGCTTGGAGCGCATGCGAGCTAAGCTGGCCTTGTCCTTGGGCGCGTTCATCATGGCGAGGCCGGCTCCATGGTTTAGGACCGAAGCCGTACCGCGTCCGAGCATACCGGCGCTTTCTAGACGAGTAATGCCACGACTATTCATCCAGCTCTTCATTCGACCGGCCTGGCGGCGCTGACGTTCCTCGATACCGCGCTCCCATAACGAGCTTCCTTTTAACATGCCTTGGCCGCGCTGGCCGGCTCGGCTGATCATACCGCTGACCTGCTGCATCCCTTGCCCCGACCATTTAAAGGTTGCCGGAATGACCAAGAAGGCGGCAATCGCGATAATCGGTTTAATGATAGCAACGGCAGCCGTGGCGATACCTCCGGTGGTGGTATTGGCACCAAACGGAAGAATCTGGTTAACCAGACTGGCCAGAGTAATTACGCCGATAATTATGGGATACATCAAGACGAGACGAAAGAGAATTTTAAACCATGATTTAAAGTAGCTCTCGGTATTGGGCAGCACCCAGGCAACCATAGCCAGAGGCGAGAGTACGACCAGAACGGCAATAATCAGAAAGCGCGCCCCGAGGGTCAAGAAACCGACCAGGAGGCTGATCATAAGGCTCAAAACGAGCGGCAGAGCAACGGTCCAGGTAGCCAGCACGGCGATTGCGCCGACCCCTGCGATAACGCCGATTCCGCCGACCACGATCGTGCCGATGACGTTGGCCGGGTCGGCGTTACCGGTGGGATTGGTAATACCGACGATTAAGGTTTGGATGCCTGCCCCCAAGACATTTCCGATATCGATAATGACGCCGCTAAACAAGAATGAGAACTGGACCAAAATTGCCGCGATAACGAGCCGGGGCCAGATTGTTTTAATGTGATAACGGCTCAGCGCTCCAATGTCTTGTTCCGTGACGGTGCCGATGATGATCACCAGAAAGATTAGGATAAAGAGGACGTCGGCAAAATCGCGCAAGTGTTTCCAGGCCTGATACAGCGACGGAGTCGAGGCAGGGGATATATTGTTTACTTGCAGAAGCGGCACCAAGATTGATTTAGCCAGTCCTGCTACCGAGTTGGTAATGTTGTTTAGAACCGGGCACATGATCCACGAGATCGAACCCTGGTCACAGGTCCCGCTGGTTGGATTCCCGGAGACCGAGGTCGTCGCGGGCGCGGCGATTGTAAATTGGGTCGTAAACTGCTCGGGCGTGCAGCCAGCTGCAGCCGTCAAGGCACTATTATCAATCTTATACTGGCCGCCACTGGACGGAGCGATGGTCGATACGCCTGTGGCAGTTCCGGTTCCGCCGGTGCTGCAGTTGAGCGCAACGCCGGTCGCATCGTAGTTGTTATTAGCCGTCTTGTTGTAGGTAGTAGACCCGGCGTAAGGCCCACCGCTGGCTATGATCGAGGTGTGCTGGGCGTCGCTCCAGGTATATGTCTCACCGGCCGCCGCCGCAACTGTTGGCAAGAGGAGAATCAGCGCCGCAGTAATCAGACCCGTAAAACGGCGGAAAAGACGGCTTCTACAGATAGAGAGTAGAAAAAACACAATGGATTATGATAACAAAAATTGACATAAGTGTCAAAAGCTGTTTGCGATAATTCTTATGCCTGTTACAATCTGGTCAATGAAGCGTTTAATCATTTCACTCAGTCTCGTCCTCGCCACCTTAGTCGGCGGCGCTTCGGCAGTACTTATCCCCCAGGCGGCTTTTGCCTGTGATCCCAACACCGAGATTCAGCTTAGCGCTCCTCTATTGAGCGGCAAGGACTGCATCTCCAAGTCTGGTGCAAACGGCGGGCCGATCATGGCCTATCTGGTAATGGTAATCCAGTACCTCTCGAGCGCGGTTGGCCTCGTCATCGTACTCATGATCGTCATCGGCGGGGTTCAGTATATTACCTCGGCTGGCGACCCGGGCGCTATTAAAGCTGCCAAAGGCAGGATCACAAACGCAATCGTTGCCCTGTTCGCCTTCTTCCTGATGTTCGCGATTCTTAACTTCATTATTCCCGGGGGTATTCTCCAATGATCGCCTTGCTTGCCTCCTCTGTCGTTCCAGGCATTTATGATGGCGTCTGTAGCCCCAGCTGCAGCGCGCAAGATGTTCTCAAGGTTATTGCTAACGCTATTCGGATCGGCATCTGGTTCGCCGGTGCTCTAGCCGTGATATTTATCGTCGTCGGCGGTATTTTCTACGTTATCTCGGCCGGTAATCCCAGTAACATCAAACGCGCCAAAGATATCCTAACCAATGCGATTGTCGGGCTCATTATCGCCGGTTTGGCTTATAGTATCGTAACCTTCTTGGCGGGGAAGTTTTAGATGGTCTCCCCCATTCATTTACTACTTGCCTGTACTGATCCAAACTTCTGTGTTTCTGCCGGCGGCGCAGGTATACCAAACTCGACAAACAACTTAACTGATGCGCTCGTCAACTTTACTAATCTCGGTCTGTTTGTTCTCGGTTTCCTAGCAGTTATATTTATTGTTGTCGGTGGTTTGCAGTATATTTTCTCCGGCGGAAACCCGTCGCGTACTAAGCAGGCACGCGAGACGATCCTCTATGCAGCTATTGGCCTCGTAGTGTCTGGATCCGCCTATGCGATCGTGGTCTTTATTACCGGGAGGTTATTCTAAATGAACCTGTTTCATATTGCCGTTTCATCCTACGATGCCATTCATAACAGCGTACAGTCTAGTTGTACTACGGCATGCACCAGCACTTCACTAAATGACACCATCGCCGCCATCACCAACGTCATTCTCTACATCGCCGGTGCCGCTTCGATCATCATGATCGTCATCGGCGGCCTGCGTTACGTTGTATCGGGCGGCAACCCGTCGGCGACTAATGATGCCAAGAATACGATTCTCTACGCCGTCGTCGGTCTTGTGATCTCGGTCTCGGCATATGCTATCGTCAATTACGTTCTCGGAGCCTTTAAACTGTAAGGTCAGATCTTGGCATTTAGTTTTATCTGTGGTAAGACTAATAGCAAAGATTAAGTAAGCATAACCGGAGTTATTACTTCCATGATTTCCACCAAACTAAAATACTCGGGCCTCATCGTCGCCGAAGCCGCTACACTCGCCCTGATCAAGGTCCAATCCGCCGCCGCCGCAACTTGTGACTCAAGCACTACGGCAACCAGTGGAAATCCCGCAACCGGCGCTGCCTGTGCCCAACCCTCCGGCGTCTCCGGCACTTTGAGTGTTACTTCGTTAATCCAGACAATCTCTAATGTCCTCATCTTCGGCGTCGGTGCTATCTCGGTTATCGTCCTGATTATCGGCGGATTGCGCTACGTTGTCTCGGGCGGTAACGCAGCCCAGGTCCAGGGAGCCAAGAACACGATTCTCTACGCCATCGTTGGTATCGTTATCTCTATCGCCGCCTACGCCCTCGTTCAGTTCGTCTTCCAGCAGCTCGGCGTCACGGGAGCCTAATATGAGTCGGATACACGCAAGGACGATCGCAACGGCAACCGCAGTTGCGGCCAGCCTTCTATTATCGGCGAGTGCATTAGCGTCCGATGTCAGTGCCGGAGCCAGCGCGGCTCAGGGGTCGCTCGGCACCTTTGATGTTGCCACTATCATCAAAACGGTAACGAACACCCTGATTTTCTTTATCGGTGCGATCAGCGTCATCGTAATAATTATCGCCGGTTTACGTTACGTTGTTTCCGGTGGCAATGCCGCATCAGTTCAGGGGGCAAAGAACACCCTGCTCTATGCCATCATTGGTCTAGTGGTATCTATCTCAGCCTTTGCAATCGTAAATTACGTTTTGACCGCTTTCCACATCCTTTAAAATAAATGTTAATGGTTAGTTAATAACTTCGTGTCAGCATAAGAAAAGACCACCCTAGCATCCGGTGGTCTTTTCATTTCTCTAGCGGTCGGGTTGAGCCGGGAAGGTACTCCTCTAAACCGGCTTGACCTTGATCTTCTTGACCTTGTCCTGAGCAACTTTAGGGATCGTAATGGTTAGAACACCATCCTTGAGCGCTGCCGAGGCCTTCTCTGCCATCGTCGAGGTCGGCAGAATGACCGAGCGGGAGAACGAGCCCCAGTAGCATTCCTGCACGTAGTAGTGCTCACGGTCGACTTCTTTCTCTTCGACGCGCTCGCCGCGGATGTTGACGATGTCTTCGGCGACTTCGATGTCGAGACGGTCGGCCGTGACGCCGGCGATCGGAGCCTTAATAACAACGTTGTCTTTGGTCTGATAGACGTCGACGGCCAATTGGCCTTCGGCTTCGGCCATCCAGTCGTCCTCACCCGCTACAGGAGTATCGAGGAAGTCGTCCTGGAGGACGTTATCTGAATCGTTCAGGGGAGCTGATTTCTTGCCTGCCATGGGTAGGATAATCTCCAGATTAACTTTAGTGAGAACGGACCGGTTGGTGTTTGTTCGAGCTTTTGCTCATTATAGGTCAGTTGTCAGATATAAGGCAAGGAATCGTGCCATGATCTTAGGTCGAGTCAGCCAAATTATCATTCCGCCAGACTGCCGCAGCTGTCGTACACCGGGGACGTATCTTTGTATAAAATGCCTAAGCAAAGCCATAAATCCACGCTCCGCCAATTGCTACCGTTGCTACTGGGGTAACGATCGGGGACAGATCTGTATTGGTTGTGAAATTTACAGCTATCTTAGTGGCACGACGGTTATCGCCCATTATGAGGGCGCTGCCAGAGACTTAATTCTTGGTCTAAAAAATCACAATGACGTTTGGGCGGCCGAGGTTCTTGGCGCAATGATTGCCCGCGCAGTGCTTCGCACTAGAATAGGCTTTTCGGTTGTAACGGCTATCCCCACGTCGCCGCAGCGATATCATGAGCGCGGCTATAATCCAGCTGAGCATTTGGCCAGGGTCGTCGCACGTCGATTAGGTCTCCCCTATCGCTCACTTTTGCTACGATTAAGTATTATTCACCAGATTGGCCAGAATCGAACGCAGCGGCTCAATCAGATTCGTGGGGCGTTTTACGCCAAGCGTCATCGCCCGGGTCGTGACCGCTTCGTTCTTGTTATTGATGACGTTTTGACAACCGGAGCGACGCTCGAAGAAGCTGCTCGTGTTCTACGCGATAATGGTACTCAACTCGTCTGGGGCGCGGCGGTTGCCCGACACTAGATTTAGAGCTATCATAATCTGGTTCAAATCAACCTGGAGAGGTACCCAAGTGGCTGAAGGGGCGGCACTGCTAATGCTGTAGGGGGGCGCAAGTTCCCGCGAGAGTTCGAATCTCTCCCTCTCCGCCAAGAAAAGCCCCCAAATGGGGGCTTTTCTGGTATCAAGGCTCTGGCGGAGGGGGTGGGATTCGAACCCACGGTACCGTTGCCGGTACGATAGTTTTCAAGACTATTTCCTTAAACCACTCGGACACCCCTCCCCGGGCATCTGGTACGCCCACCAGTATATCATCGAGAAGTTGTATCGAGAGCAGTTTAGAGTGATAATATAGGCATCAAAGGAAACTGTGAGTGGACCCAAACGCCAATCCAACACCCCAGCCTGCCGATCCGGCCGTAGTCGCACCGGGTTCGGTCGTTATGCCGGCAACTAATCAGGCTGCGCCTGTTGATCCGACGCCCCCGGCTCAGCCCTCCTCCACCCCTGTTCCCGCACCGACACCTGCGCCTGAGCCCGAGGCGCAGCCGACTCCAGACCCGACGCCCACTCCCTCTACGGTTGCTCCGTCGGAACCCGACCAGGCATCGGCTCCGGCCGAAGTAACCTTTAGTTGGCAGGCGTCTGAATATATCCATCACGCCAAGGGGGCGGGCTGGTATGCTCTTCTTGTACTAGCTTTCGCTGCGCTCCTAGCGATCGCTTACTTTACGCATCAATGGCTTAGCATGGGCGTTTTTGCCGTCATGCTGGTTGCGATTGTTGTTTATGCTCGCCGCGCACCGCGCACCTTGACCTATGATCTGAGCGCCGACGGTTTAACCGTCGAAGGCCACCATTATCCCTTCGGAGAGTTTCGTACCTTTGCCGTATTGCCTGATATTTCATGGCATACAATCGACCTCGAGCCAACCAAGCGCTTTATGCCCCGTCTTACTATTCTTTTTGAGGATAATGATTTCGACGCGGTCGTCGGTCACTTGGCGCAATATCTGCCGCGCGTTGATCGCCAGCCGGATATCGTCGAACGAGCTACCCGCTATTTACGTTTCTAGGCTAAATATGCTAATCTCTCTTAGTGCGCGCTCGTAGCTCAGCTGGATAGAGCATCAGCTTGCGGTGCTGGGGGTCGCAGGTTCGAATCCTGCCGAGCGCACCAGGAATTATCATTCGGACGTTTCACACGAAATCATGGAGAGGTCGCATAGTGGACTAGTGCGCCGCACTCGAAATGCGGTGAGGTCGCAAGGCCTCCGAGAGTTCGAATCTCTCCCTCTCCGCCATGAAAAGCCCCCAAACCGGGGGCTTTTCTTTGTATCAAGTATTTAGTATCACGTATCGAGTATGGCCTAAACTAGCCTTGATACCTGAGACCCTAGGGACGCCCGGTCTGCAGCCGCGCCAACAATGCAGCCTGCTGGTTGGCGGTGGTTGAGTCCCCTGTTTTACGTGAAACGCTTATGTATAACTTCTGTGCCGTTTGGTTTGTGGGGTCAAGGGCGACTGCATTCTTGGCGTAAGGCGTGGCAGCGATAGCCCCGGCTCTCCCCGGTGTAAGATCCATGATTAGGTTGGCCAATAGAATTGATCGTTGCGATGATGGCAGATGAACGGCAACAGCAACCCTCTGAGAGCTGCGGAGAAGCCCCAGAACGTAAAGTTCTTGCGCTTGTACAATATCTGATGCCTTGAGGCTTGAGAGGGCCTGAGCGGTCTGAGATGACTTCTGAGCGGCAATAAGCTTGATTAGGCTAGAATTGCGATGATCCAACGCGTAGGCCGCACCAAGGAGAAGCGTCGTGTCTGTGTCGGCAGGCTCCAGTCTGTGGGCAGACTCGGCCGGACCGATCGCCGCCGCGACACTCCCCTGCTCCAGATCAGCCCTGACCAGTAGATTTAAGCTCTGAGTCGATGCCGGCCGGTAATAATTTAGGAGCCTGAGCGTTGCGGCGTAGTTATGATTATTATATTCGTTTAAGGCTGCCGTATAGAGCAATCCCCTGCTCGTACTGGCAAGCGGACCATAGCTTAGGGCGGCAACAGCCGCCACGACAATTATGACGGCTGCTGCAACTATGCCGAATAAAACGTTATGACTGGAGGTCTGCGAGTTGCTCATCTAGCTTTGATAGTAGCACGAGCGTCTCTGCCTTACGATCGCGAGTTTCGGTAACGACGGCTTCCGGAGCGGAGGCGACGTAGCGTTCGTTGGCCAGCTTAGACTCAAGTGTCTTAAGGTAAGCCCGCTTCTCATCGCGTTGAGTCTCAAGCCGAGACTTTCTTGCCTGCAGTAGATCGGAACCGGCCTCGATCCAGGTATCGTTGCCCAGATAAAGACCACTCCCCTGCTCAACCAGTTTTACAGAAGCAATACGACCAAGACGGACGATCAACTCCTGCGACTCGGCCAATGATCTACTGGTTGTCAGTATGGACGGCTTGATCAGCTTCTCTTCTGAAATTACGGTACGGGCGGTCTGAATTACCGCCTTAACCAATTCAAAGTCGCTATTATACTTACGGTTTTTGTTCGCCTCCG
>DAIDKY010000004.1:5698-10778 GCA_027449805.1 bacterium | reverse complement strand
GATCAGCTGGTCGGCCTGCCAGGGGAGTGAGCTCCAGATAGCTTCGGTAACAAATGGAGCGATCGGGTGGGCGAGGGTCAGAATCGTTTCCAACGCGTGTACTAGAAGATCGTGGTTAGGGGAGACCTTGGCGCCCTCCAGGTACCAGTCGGCGAAGTCGTCCCAGAGGAGGGAGTAAATCGATTGCCCGGCGTCAGAAAAGCGGTAATCCTCGATGGCAGCAGTGATATCTGTAACGGCAGTATTGAGTTTCGCCATCATCCAGTCGTCGATCGGCCCGCCGCTCTTGGGCGGAGTAGGGGAGTAACCCTCAGGAAGCTGACCAAGGATAAAACGCGCCACGTTCCAGAGCTTGTTGCAGAAATTGCGGTAACCCTCGATTTTTGATTCGGACAACGAGCCGTCGTTGCCGGGCGTAATGCCGATCGTCAGAGCCAGGCGCAGGGCATCGGTGCCGTATTTGGCCGTAAGTTCGAGCGGATCAAGAACGTTTCCTTTTGATTTGCTCATCTTTTTGCCATGAGCATCGTTTACGAGGCCGTGCAGATAGACCGTATGAAAGGGGACCTCGCCGGTGCGGTAGAGCCCGAACATCATCATTTTCGTGACCCATTTTGTTAGGATGTCGCGTCCGGTCTCCATGACCGAGGTAGGGTAGAAGATCTTGTCGTCACCACTGGCCTGAAGTGTGGCGTAGGGCCACTGGCCGGACGAAAACCAGGTATCAAAAATATCGGTTTCGGCACGGTAGTTTCCCTTACCGTAGTAGTCTATGGCCTCGGATTCCGAGGCCGCCACCAGATAAGGCTCGGTCTTAGCATCGTTCGAGGTCTTGTAGTAGACCGGTATTCGTATACCGAACCAGTTCTGTCGGCCGATGTTCCAGTCGTGTTCGTTTTCGAGCCAATTAAGAACGATAGATTTAAAACGTTTAGGTACGATCTTTACATGGTCGCGCTTGATTGCCTCGATGACTGGCGCGTTGAGTTCGGCCATTCGTAGATACCATTGTTCGGTAATGAGCGGCTCGATGACTGTTCCACAACGGTCATGAATGGCAATTGAGTGCAGCAGGGGAGTCGTCTCGATTAGTTTCCCGGTCGCATTTAGATCCGCGACAACATGCTTGCGAGCTTCGTCGACCGACAGACCGGCGTAGGCTTCGGGTACATTAATCATTTTACCGTCTAGATCAACGACCTGAATTTCGGGCAAATTGTGGCGCTGTCCAATTTCGTAGTCGTTGTGATCGTGCGCCGGGGTAACCTTAAGGGCGCCGGTACCGAGTTTCGGGTCGACGTAGTCGTCGGCGATGATCGCGATGGGGCGGTCGATCAATGGGATGGTCGCGGTTGTTCCAATTAGCCTAGTGTAGCGCTTGTCATCTGGATGAACTGCCACCGCAGCGTCGGCAAAGATAGTCTCTGGCCGGGTAGTGCCAATTTGGAGCGGGCCATAGTCGAGGGTATACATCGCATCCTTACGATCCTCGTGCTTAACCTCGATATCAGCAAAGCTCGAGCGGCAGCGCGGGCACCAGTTAACGATACGGTTGCCGCGGTAGATTAGGCCGTCATCGTTCATTTGCTTAAAGGTCTGATTTACGATCTCGACGATCGGCTTATCGAGAGTAAAGGCGAGGCGGCTCCAGTCAGCCGAAAAGCCGAGGCTTTTGAGCTGACCCACGATGCGGGGCTGGTTGTGTTTGGTAAAGGCTAGAGCCTGTTCGGCAAACTTCTCCTGGCCAAGGTCAAACCGGCTCTTTCCTTGCTTGCTGAGCTCACGCTCGTAGACGACCTGAGTTTCGATGCCGGCATGGTCGGTTCCCGGGAGCCAGAGCGTGGGGTGACCCTGCATACGGCGGTAGCGGACCATGATGTCCTCAATAACGTACATGGCGTGGCCGGTGTGGAGAACCCCGTTAGCGTTCGGCGGGGGCATAATGATGCTAAATGGGGTTTTGCCGTCACGGGCGGGGCCAGGCTTAAAGGCGCCCGAGGCCTCCCATTTGCGGTAGATCTCGGTCTCGTGTTCTTGGGGGTTATAGGCTTTGCTGAGCTCGTTCATATGTGAATAGTCTACTAGTCTTGGGCCTAGATCGCTAGGCTGGGGTCGGCGTGTAGCTTGTAGGGGTCGGTAGCAAGGCCGGCTTCGGCTAAAAAGTAACCCATACTGGCGATCATGGCGGCGTTGTCGGTGCAGTAGGAGATCGGCGCATAGGTTAGCTTAACGGGAAGCTGTTTGGAGACCTCTTCGCGCAGGCGGGAGTTGGCTGCCACGCCCCCGGCGATGACCATGCTGGCGGGTTGAAATTCGTCGTAGGCTTCACGAAGTCGAGAGGCAAGGGTCTCACAGACGGTTCGTTGAAAGCTGGCAGCCATGTCGTTGCGTTGGTTATCGGTTAAGAGCTTGGGAAGCTCAGATGATGGCGTATGGAAGTCGCGCCCAACGATTTCTTGGAGTGCTCTAAGGGTGGCTGTCTTGAGTCCGGAGAAGCTGAATTCATAGGTGTTTGGCAATTTTGCCCTCGGTAATTTAAAGGCATGTTCGTTTCCGGCAAGTGCGGCTTTTCCAATGCTTGGGCCGCCGGGGTAGGGAAGTCCCATCATCTTGGCCACTTTGTCGAAGGCCTCGCCGGCAGCGTCGTCCCTGGTAGCTCCGAGTAGGCGGTACTTAAGCGGCGATTCGAACAGGAGGAGGTGCGTGTGTCCGCCCGAAACTGAGAGAGCGAGGAGAGGAAACCTAGGTTCGTTGTCGATTAGGAAGTTGGCAAAAGTGTGAGCAACGATGTGGTTGACTGCGTAGATCGGTTTCTTTTTGGTAATGGCCAGGGTGCTGGCGGTGAGGGTTCCGACCATCAGCGAGCCAAGGAGTCCAGGCCCAGCCGTAACGGCGATAGCGTCGATTTCGTCCCACGAAGTTTTCGCCTCCCGAATTGCTTGTTCGATGACCGGCAATATCACCTCGATATGTGAACGGGCCGCAATCTCCGGCACAACCCCGCCGTAGGCCGCATGGATATCGATTTGTGATGCTATCACGTTGGAGTGCACAATACGGCCGTCGTCGACAATGGCGGCGGCGGTTTCGTCACACGAGGTTTCGATACCGAGGGTTCTCATGGCTGTTACAATAACGGTAATGAATGTATTCAAGCAAGGCTTACCCGATGATGACTGGGACACGCGGCAGCGCTCGCGCAGCGGGCATATGCTCCAGGGGCGTCCATGGGCGCAGTTTCAGCAGGCGTTGGGTCGCCAGGTCGTTTGGGCGGAAGGTGATGGTTGGAGCTGGCTAGGAGTTGTTACAGCGGGCAGGGGAGTTACCTATCTTTATGCTCCCTATGGCCCCACTGCAGAAACGAATAAAGCGTTTGCAGCGGCACTTGAGTGCCTCGAGGCAGCTGCCAGTGAACTCAACCTCGATTTTGTACGTTGCGAGCCGATCGGTGTAGATAGGGCGGCAGTCGTACAAGCGGGGATGAATCAGGCCAAGATGGTTCAGCCGCAACATACACTCATCGTCGATCTCCGCAAAGACGAGTCAGACTTGCGGCACGATCTTAGCTCGGGCCACCGCAACGCGATTAATGGCAGCGAGCGCAGGGGTTTAGCTCTGTTTATGAGCCGCAGCCTCCAAGATGTTGAGGGTTTTCTCGAGCTACTTCATCAAACCAGCGGCAGCCGCGGATTTCGTGCTCACGATGATAGGTATTATCGAGTAATGCTGGAGACGCTAATGCCGCTTAAGGCTGCCAGTCTTGGTTTAGCTAAATGTAACGGTGAGCTTGTGGCTGCGGCGATATTCTTTGATTATGGCGACACGCGTGCTTATGCTCATGCCGGTGCGAATCAAGAGGCTCGTAAGCTCCAGGCTGCCGCGCCGCTGGTTTGGCAGGCGATCCTTGATGGCAAGACCGAGGGGTTGGCTCGCTTTGATCTGTGGGGCATCGCACCCGAGGGCGCGCCTGAGAGCCACCCCTGGGCAGGTTTCACCCGCTTTAAACGTAGTTTTGGGGGTAGCGAAATTACCTATACAGGTACCTGGGAGATGCCAATTAAGAAGTCCAAGTACCGAATATATCGGATTGCGAAAAAGGCTTTGGGCTAGTCCATCTGGCCGCTGCGCAGGCGGCGCTTGTCGTTGATGGCCGATAGGCGATAGGGGAGACTGCGGTAAACGAAATCCTGGGTTCGTAGATATAGCTCAACGTAACCGCCGAAGCTGCGCTTGAACTCAGAAAAGCCGTAGCCGCGATATCCCGGGTGATGATTCTCATCTTTTACGACTCCCCAGAAGTTATACCGATCGCAGCCATGTTCCTGCGCGTAGCGCATAATTTGAAAGTGCATAAAGTGCGGTCCGCGAAGGTCGCGTTGCTGGTCGCTCGAGGCGCCCCACAGATATGAGGCCTCGGCACCAAAGACGGTAATCATGGCCGAGGCAAGTGCCACGCCGTCTTTCTCGCAGATAAAGACTCGTTCGTATCCCGAAGGCGCAAGCGCTGAGAACTGCTGGCGGTAGTAGTCGAGAGGATGAAGGCCGATGCCGTTCTTGCGCTCGTTTAGTCCGGTGATCATCTTCAAAAAGACCTCGAGATCCTTGGGGTCGTCACTCGAGCGGACGGTAACGCCTTCGCGTTCAGCTCGGCGTAAGTAACGCGGAATGTTGCTGCGCATGCCGTTCTCCTTCTGCCATTCGATCTGTGCTTCTTGAGTCGGCTGCAGGTCGGCCATCCAGGCGCGCTCAACCTGAGTGAACTTGGCGGCCGCCCTGAACCCGGTTTTAGCAAAGAGTTTAGTTTCTTTGGCGTCGTGAACAATCGCCGGATCAAGACGGAGGCAAATCGCTTTTGGATTGAGCTTGCGGCCTTCATCAATGAGCAATCTGATAACCTCTTGCGCCTGTTCCTGGTTGGTGTAGTCGGTAACAGGTCCGCGCGGAGCATAGATGAATTGCCCAAAACGATCGATCTCCTCGATCAGTAATGCTGTAGCAACGAGCTTATTTTTGTTTCGGATCACGAAACGGTGGATTTTTCGACCGCGCTTTACCTGGAATTCGCCCCACTCCCAAGTCT
>DAIDKY010000004.1:0-5688 GCA_027449805.1 bacterium | reverse complement strand
GCGTACGAACGCAGTTCAGGACGAGCGAGAAACTCGTTTAGTTCTTCCTTGGAAGTCAGCGGCTGCAGTACTAAGGTCATTGGCAATAACTGTAGCATAATCGGGGCTGATGTTGCTGCCGGTCGGCAGGCAGATGACCCGACTGGCAGCAACTTCGGCATCCGGATAGTTCTTCTTACGATAGCCAAACTTATCGAGATTCACCCCTTGTGGATATATTGCCGGATCATACCAGTTCGAAATCGGTATGCCGTGTCGTGACAGTATCGAGTAGATATGGTCGCGCAGTTCAGACGTAGCACAGAGAACTGGATACTTGATTAAGGCAGCGTCAATAGACGGTGGAATCCGAAAGATTGGATTATCCGAAAGCGACTCTCGGTAGGCTTGCGCAATTCGCATCCGATGGGCAAGGTTTTGATCAAGGTCGGCCATCGTATCTAGGATGATTCGCGCGTGAACACCGGGCAGACGGGCTGGAACGCCGGGCGGACGTCCGCCTTCGTACTCCTGAGGCGCGACGGCTTGGCGCAGCAAACCGACACGTTCAAGGAAACGGCCGCAGCCCTGGCCAATGCCTTTGGGTAGTTTTCGTAATCCGACACGAATAACCGGATAGAGTAGCCAACGCAGGCTCTCGCGCCGACTTAATTTCGGCACAGTTTCGTAGACTGCATCGACCGATGATTGTAGTTTTGAATTATTCAAGATTAGGGCGCCGCCGAATTTTGTCGACATGGTTTTTTCAATTCCAAAACTAATAATCGCCGCATCGCCGTAGGTTCCCAATTTTGGGCCGACTACGGGTACGCCGAGTGCGTGGGCGCAGTCCTCGATCACCAATATGCCTTGCTTGCGGGCCAGCTTGACAACCGCCTCGATCGGCCCGGGAATGCCGAAGCTGTGTTGGACGATAATCGCCTTTGTCCGCGGGTTAATCCTTGTCTTTAAATCGTCCAATGAGAGGCTTAGATTTGCTTGGTCGATATCAACGAAGACCGGCTTAAGTCCTGCCCACAGGATCGGGTTGACCGCCGCCACGCAGGTAAAGGATTGAACTATGATTTCATCCTCGGGATCCGAAGATACAGCCTTGAGAATGACCTCCAGCGCCGTACGGCCATTGGCGGTGAGATACCAGCCACGCTTGTCGTCGTCGCCATAGAGCAGGTTGAGTCGCTGAGTCAACTGCTTGAGCGGCAGTTGGTCGTTATATCGCCAGGGCGAGACGAGAATTTTAAGATAGGCTGTAGCACGCATAGTACTTAGTATATGATATCGCTATGAACCGTGCTGTACGTCGTCTAGCAAAAACCCTAAAGAGCCTGCTGCCGCAGAGTCTGTTCGATCTGATTGATCCGCTCGGTCATGGCCTCGAGGCTTACGTAGCAGCGGCCGTAAACGGCTTTCCTGGACATAAATTGCGGGTAATCGGTATCACGGGTACCAACGGTAAAACCTCGACCGCCGCCATGACGGCGAAGATCTTCGAGACAGCCGGTTATCGAGTAGGATTGAGTACGACCGCTATCTATCAGATCGGAGACGAGCATTTTGCCAACGACCGCAACGCCACCGTTACTGATCCATGGTCGCTCCAACGGCTGCTTAAGCGCATGCGCGGCGCCAAGGTAGAGATCGTCGTTCTCGAGGTTACCTCTCATGCGCTGGCCCAGAATCGTATTGCCGGAGTGCGTTTCGAGGCGGCCGCATTGACCAACATTACCCAGGATCATCTCGATTACCATCGTACGATGGATCGATATATCTCTGCTAAGGCCAAACTCTTTCAACGTTCGGGTCTAAAAGTTTCGGTAATTAATGCCGACGATGCTGCTTACGAAGAGTTTTCGCATTTTCCCGCCGCCCGTCACATTTCATATAGCTTGGATCGACCAGCAACTCTCCGAGCCAGTGACATCGTGGTCGCGGGCGACGGTACAGATTTCGTTCTTGATTACCAAAGCAAGCAGTCGAAGGTTAAGCTCCAACTGCCTGGGCGTTTTAATGTCGCGAACGCTCTAGCGGCGGCCGGTTTGGCCCTGGGTCTAGGTGTCTCGATCGAACGGGTCGTTGCCGGTCTCCAGCTGCTCGCGGCCGTTCCTGGACGGATGGAGTCGATCGATGCCGGCCAGGACTTTACGGTTATCGTTGATTACGCCCATACGCCGGATGCGCTCGAAAATCTTTACACGACTCTGCGCAGCCTGACTAAAGGCCGCCTGATCGTTATTCTCGGGGCGGCCGGTGATCGCGACCGGGTTAAGCGGCCGATCATGGGCAAGCTCGCCGCCAAGCTGGCTGATTACGTTATTTTAACCGACGAAGAGGCCTACTCGGAGGATCCCATCAGTATTATCGAGGCCATCGAACCAGGCGTTAAAGCAGGGGGAGGAGTCAAAGGCAAATCGTACGAGATTATTCCCGATCGCAGAGAGGCGATCGCCCGGGCATTCAAGTTGGCGAAATCCTACGATACGGTGGCGTTGACCGGTATGGGTCATCAGCAGTACCGCGTAGCGGCCGGCGTTAAGTCGCCTTGGGACGAGCGAGAGGTAGCTCGCGAGCTCTTGCATGCGTTAAACTAAGCTCATGCGCTTTCATAAATCTATCTTTAAGGCCAATGATATTCGCGGCGTCGTAAAGCTTGACTTGAATAGCCGTATTGCTCACGCTGTTGGACGAGCTCTGGCCGATCTGCTTGAGACCCCCGGGCCGGTAGCCGTCGGTTATGATATGCGGCCGGCCTCAGTCGAGTATGCTACCGCTCTGCGCGAGGGCATTTTGGAGCAGGGTCGCGACGTCGTCGACATCGGCCTAGTGACCTCGGATATGATTTACTTTGCCGTCGGCAGCGAGGATCTGGCCGGCGGAGCCATGGTTACGGCTTCTCATAATCCGGGCCAGTACGACGGCATTAAGCTATGTCGCCGCGATGCTGCCCCGATCGGCCAAGACACCGGTCTGGCCAATATCGAAGAGGCACTCCTCAACGGCCGCTACAAGCGCTCGTTTACGGTTGGTAAGATCCGTAAGCGCCAGATCATCGAGGAGTGGGTTGATCACGCGCTAAGCTTCGTTAATCCGACCAGCTGGCCGGCATATCGAATCGCCATCGATGCCGGCAACGGTATGGCCGGTGCAATTTTGCCTCACCTAAAGGGCCGCATCCCGCTCAAGATTGAGCCTCTTTATTGGAAGCTCGACGGCACATTTCCGAATCACCCCGCCTCTCCGATTGATCCGGCTAATCTGGTCGACCTCGTTAAGCTGATAAAGCGTGACAGCCTCGACTTCGGTGTCGCTTTTGACGGCGACGGTGATCGTGCCTACCTCGTTGACGCGAACGGCGAGCAGGTTTCGGGTACGATTATGACAGCTATCTTGGCCGAGGCCACGTTGCGCCGTTATCCGCACGCGACAATACTCTATAACGCTATTTGCGGCCGCGTCGTACCGGAGACGATCAGCGCGAACGGGGGCAAGGGCGTTCGCACAAAGGTTGGCCACGCCTTTATTAAAGTCCGTATGCGCGAGCTGGACGCGCCTTTTGCCGGCGAACACTCGGGGCACTTTTACTTCCGTGACAACTATTATGCCGACTCTGGTCTTATCGCCGCACTCGTAGCTGTGGATGTTTTAGCCAAGAGCGGCCTGACGCTTAAAGAACTGGCCGATAAGTATCGCATTTATCACGATTCGGGCGAGATTAACTTTAGCGTTGACGATAAAACTGCGATGCTCGCTAAACTAAGACTGGCTTATGATGACGGCAAACAGGACGAGCTCGACGGCCTAACCGTTAATTATCGAGACTGGTGGTTTAACGCCCGACCCTCGAATACCGAACCGCTGCTTCGGCTTAATGTCGAAGCCAAGACGGAGTCACTCCTCAAGGAAAAGCTCAAGGACCTAGAAGCTAGGTTAGGTGGACATCCAGTCTCTTGACGCGAGCCCTGGCACTCGCGTATCATGAGTGCTAGAAATTAAATGAGGTACGCTATGAAATTACAGCCATTAGCAGAACGTATTGTAGCTAAACCCGTAGAGGCGGAGGCCAAGACCGCGTCCGGGATACTTCTGACAGAGCAGTCCAAGAATAAGACTCAGGTTGCCAAGGTTATTGCTGTCGGCAAAGAGGTTAAAGAGATTAAAGTTGGTGACCAGATTCTTCATGCCGAGTACGGTCCCGATCGCTTTAAACAAGATTCAGACGAGTACCTAATCCTAAAGGAGGAAGATGTATTGGCGGTGATCAATGGCTAAAAAGATCTATTACGATGATGATGCCCGCGCCCGCGTATTGGCCGGTGCACGAGAGCTCTATGATGCAGTAAAAGTAACCATGGGTCCGAAAGGCCGCAACGTGGTAATCCAGAAATCCTACGGCGGCCCGACCGTTACTCACGATGGTGTTACCGTAGCCAAGGCCGTAGATATCAAGGAAGACCTCAAAGACGAATCATCGCTCGGCAAAGGTGTCGGTGCCGAACTTATTAAACAGGCTGCCAGCAAGACCAATGACACTGTAGGGGACGGCACAACCACTTCGACCGTTCTGGCCTACCACGTCCTAGAAGAGGCCAACAAGATGATCGCCGCTCGTCATAACCCGATGGATCTGCGTCGTGGAGTAGATAATGCAGCTGCTTTTGCGCTCGATCAAATCAGCGGCAAGGTCGAGAAGATCGTCGGCAAGAAAGATAAGATCGCCCAGGTGGCGACCGTATCGGCCGGGGACCGCGAGATTGGCGAGCTCATTGCCGATGTCATCGACGCTGTGGGCGAGGACGGCACGGTTACCGTAGAACAGAGCCAGACACTTGGCATGGATAAGGAGATTGTCGAGGGCTTTAAGATCGATCGCGGCTACGTAAGCCCATATATGGCGACCGACATGGCACGCATGGAGGCATCTTACGAGAAGCCCTTGATTTTAATTACCGACAAGAAGATCAGCTCGATCCAAGAGATTCTCCCATTGCTCGAGAAGCTGGCGCAGGGCGGCAAGAAAGACCTCGTCATTATTGCCGAGGATGTCGATGGCGAGGCGCTGGCAACCTTAATCTTAAATCGTCTTAAGGGCGTATTTAATACTCTTGCCATCAAGGCGCCGGCATTTGGTGATCGTCGTAAGGAGACCCTGGAAGATATCGCTATTCTGACCGGTGCAACCGTGATTAGCGAGGAGCAAGGTTATAGTTTCGAGACCGCTACGATCGAAATGCTCGGCTCGGCGCGCAAGATCATTGCTGGTAAAGACACTACCACCATTGTCGAAGGCAAAGGCAATGCAAAGGACGTAAAAGAGCGTATGGAGCAGATCCGAATGCAGGCGGAGAACGCAACCAGCGAGTACGACAAGGAAAATCTCGAGAAGCGTTTGGCCGCGCTGGCCGGCAAGGTTGCCGTGATCAAGGTCGGCGGTGCAACCGAGACCGAAATCGAGGAGAAGAAGTTCCGCGTCGATGACGCCGTAGCCGCTACAAAGGCCGCCGTGGCCGAGGGCGTTGTGACCGGCGGGGGAGTGACCTTGGTCTACGCTGCTCGCGAGATTGCCCGCTATCTCGAGGCACACAAGGACATGGATGAGCACGAGCGAGCCGGTTGGATCATCGTCGCCGAGGCTCTCGAACAGCCCTTTAAACAGCTCATGCGCAACGCCGGTCTTAATGCCGAAGAGAAGTT
>DAIDKY010000003.1:242-27213 GCA_027449805.1 bacterium | reverse complement strand
CCATAGATTCGATGAGGTCGTTAGGTCCGCGTAGTTGCCTTTATGAAGATCACTCGATGCATGACGCAAGGCGATCAGGCGGCGAGTAAACTCAAAAGTCGAGTTGGGCTTATGACGTTGGTTAGCCGCACTACGATCATGTTTACCAATTGGCAGCCACGGCTTCGATCGAGGCTTAGTAAAGCCGGCGTTATCGGATTCGTCCCAGACCATCGGCGTGCGCTCGCGATCACGACCGACAAAGAGTGGCCAAAAGGCCTTGCCCACACTATCTCGGTAACGCCAGCGCCAGACAT
Source organism: bacterium (assembly GCA_027449805.1). Classification (GTDB taxonomy): domain Bacteria; phylum Patescibacteriota; class Saccharimonadia; order UBA4664; family UBA4664; genus DAIDKY01. The sequence goes on along the minus strand of DAIDKY010000003.1, from coordinate 26,917 downwards.
GACGGTCGGTCATCCCCAGTTCTTCGCCGTAGTATAAGACAGGAGTACCGCGCAAAGTGAGGAGCATCATTAGAACCAGACGAATCTTGGAATCATTGCCGCCCGCCCACCGGCTGGCGGCCCTGGCAATATCATGGTTGGAGACGGCCCAAGCCGGCTGTCCGCTGGGAGGTAGCTTTGCCTCGACGGAAGCCACGATTTTACGCAAGGCAGCTGCCTTAAACGGAGCCTGCCAAAAGGGAAAATTGAAAGCCAGCTGCAGTTCGTCGTTATCACCATAATAAGTCGCCAGATTATCGGCGTCGTATACCATTGTCTCGCCAAGGAGCAGGCGCGGGTGGCGATAGCCTTCGGCCAACTTACGCCAACTACGAATAATCGCGTGAACGGCCGCCCCGTTGCCGCTGTTAACCGGTTCCTGGCCGAGCAAACGAACGCTCAGATTATCGTTAGGCAAAGCGCCGGGATTGTCACGCTGGGCGGTGTCTTTGGCTAGCATATTAACTACATCGATACGGAAACCGGCCACCCCGCGATCGAACCAATAACGCATAATGTGGCGGAATTCTTCCTGTACCTCGGGGTTGGCCCAGTTCAGATCTGCTTGCTGCGGTAAGAAATTATGAAGATAATACTGGCTGGTTCTCTCGTCGAACTTCCAGGCCGAGCCCCCGAAAGATGAACGCCAGTTGTTGGGCGGGCCGCCATTAAGGTTAGGATCGGCCCAGATATACCAATCCCGATAAGGGTTGTCTTTGGAGCTTCGCGCCGTCTGGAACCAAAGGTGCTCGATACTAGTATGGTTCGGGACTAAATCAAGGAGGATGCGTATCCCCCGGTCCTTGGCCTCGGCGATCAAGTTCTCGAGATCCTGCATCGTACCGAGAGTCGGTTCGACGCCGTAGTAATCGGAGACATCGTACCCCCAGTCGTAGTTCGGCGAAGGTCCGACCGGCGTGAGCCACAGAGCGCTGACGCCCAGCTCCTCAAGGTAATCCAATTTGGCCGTTATACCGGCAATATCGCCAATTCCGTCGCCGTTCGAATCATAGAACGAACGAATATAGATCTGATAAATAACACCGTTTTGCCACCACATAATCATTACCATTATACGCCCGTGGCGACGCGTCGGCGATCTTACTTCTTAACTAGCTTGCCGTCTTGCAGGGTAAAGGTGAGTTGAGTCTTCTTGGCTAGAGCCGCATCGTGAGTTACAGCAATAATCGTCGTCTTCTCCGAGTCGGCCAAATCACGTAGAAGCTTGACGATAACGTCGCCGGTTGCGCTGTCGAGGTTGCCTGTCGGCTCGTCGGCTAGGATCAATTTGGGACGATTGGCTAGCGCGCGGGCGATAGCGACTCGCTGTTGCTCGCCGCCGGATAGACGGCTAGGCCTGCGGCTATGCTTATCTTCGGTAATTCCAACCTGCTCTAATAGCTTAGTAGCACGCTCGCGACGCTCCGTCTTTCCCACGCCATCGAGTTCTAACGACAACATGACATTCTCTAATGCCGACAAATTTGGGATCAAATTATATGCCTGAAAAACAAAACCGATCCGGCGCCGCCGATAAGCAATTAACTGGCGATCATTGAGTTTGGTAATATCTTGATCAGCGACTTCGATCGAACCGGAGGTCGGATTATCGAGGGCGCCAAGTAGAGCCAGCAGGGTACTCTTGCCGCTGCCGCTGCGTCCGACAATGGTGGCAAAGACTCCATCGGGAACACTCAAGCTAATATCGCTCACCGCCGTCACCGATCCGGCCGGCGAGGCAAACGTCTTGGTTAGTTTTGTGACTTTTAGCATCTTACTCTCCCCTCATTACTTCGGCCGGACGAATCTTGGCAATCGCATAGGCCGGCAAGGCGCTGCCAACTACGGCGATAATGATCGCCCCAGCCAGACCGTACAAAATAAGACTAAAGCCGACGGATGTGTGGATATTAGCTAGTGCACGCACTCCCCCACCGAAGGCGCGGCCAAAGCCGCCGCCGAAACCATGACCCGGCCCCACGGGGTTGCTCGTACTGCTTGAAACTAAGACCTTGACCACCGAGTTGCTAAAGATTGCACCTGCCACAATACCAACGGCAGTCCCCATTAAGGTCAGCACCATGGCTTCGCTAATAAACTGGCCGACGATCTTGGCGTTAGAGGCACCGATAGCCTTAAAGACGCCAATCTCGCGACGACGCTCGCGAACGATCATCAGCATCGTCAAGAAGATGATGACCGCTCCCGCAACGACAGCCCCGATTAAGCTGTAGAGGGAGATGGTGCTGATACTAGCCAGAGGTGCGAGGGCCTGATTCGAAGCATCCTGCTGGCTGACCACGTCTGCCACAGTGGTGCCAAGCTTATCCTGAATCGCCGTCACCGTGGCGGCAACGTTATCGATCGAATCAACTTGGACCGTAGCCGAGGTAATCTCCCCTGTCTGCCCGCTCAGTCGCTGAATCGTCGGCAACGGCATCACCACGGCATTATTAGAGAACTGGTTCCCAGCGTCAAAGATTCCACTGACGGTAAAAGTTGCTCCATAGGCTTGGAAGGTTGAGCCGACCGAGAGATTGTTCTTGGCTGCCAGGGTTGACCCGACCAATGCTACGTCGGCATCGACAGTCGGATCGAAAGTCTTGCCCGCGGTGAGCTTGGCCGTACCACCGCCAAGGGCCGCCAGATTATTTACGTCATTTGATCCAATGGCCGAGACCGGGGGTGTAAAATTGCCACCGCCGGCAAAACCACCACCGACCGGAGGTGTTCCGCCGCCAGCCTCGATGCGCCGACGCTGGCCCAGGCTTCCAGCCGTAATGGCCGACGTTAAGCTGCTGTTCGATGTCGTTAACTGATCGGTTAAGCTATAGCTAACCGAGGCCACATGAGGCAATGTCTTGATTTCATCAACCTGACTCTGGGTCAAAGGATTACCGCCGCCGCTAAAACCGCGTGACCCGGCCGGCGTAACGTTAATAGTGTTGCCGATAGAGCCTTTAACGCTGGCGATCTTAGCATTTACTGCTTGATGCGCCAAAAGCATAGTTAGCGCCAAACCAGTACTGAGCGCCAATATTATGACCAATGAGGCTGTCCGCAACCCATTACGAAAAGCGTTCTTGGCACCGCGTACAACGAAACTCATAGTGTTCTCCGATTCTAAATAATGACTTAGGATAGCCTAAGTCTAGCTATCTATACTGAGAGGTAGCTTAAGCGTAAAAACTGAACCCTTGCCTAGCTGGCTAGTCGCCTCGATGGATCCGCCGTGGAGCTCGGCAATCTTTTTGGCGATCGACAGACCAAGACCATAGCCTCCAGTCTTATCTTTAGATCTAGAGGTGTCGGCACGATAAAAACGATCGAAAATATGCGGTAAATCCTCAGCGCCTATGCCCTTACCTTTGTCATGAACACTGAGATAGGCAAAGTTACCCTGTACACGACTAGTCAAGCGTACCGAAGATTTAGCCGGGCTGTATTTAATAGCATTATCGAGTAGTATCGCCAGAACTTCCGTAAGATGCTGACGATCACCCCAGACCATCGTCGGCTCAACCTCGTTAAAGACCTTGACCGGACGGCTCTTAATGACAGTGCTCATCCGCTCAACCGCATCGGTTGAAACCTTGGCCAGAGAAACGGCCGAAAAAGCCTTATCGTCTTCACTATTGTGTTGCGCCAGTCGTAAAAGCCCGTTCGACAATGTCTCGAGCTTGTTGATCTCCTCCAGATTGCTGGCCAGTAACGCCTTGGTATCCTTGGGGCTCAATTTGGGGTCGCGCAGTGCTACCTCGATCTCTGACTTCATCGCCGTCAGGGGGGTTCGCAACTCATGCGAAGCATCGGCAGTAAAGCGGCTCTGCGCCTCGAGTGCCTCCTCGATCGGCTTTAGACTCCGTCTGGCCAACCAATAACTTGCCCCGCCGGCCGCTACCAGAATGATCAGGTTTACCAGAATGAGCTGTATCTGCAGGCGATGCTTTGAGGTAATCTCTTGCTGGGTCTCAAAACCAGCGAAACCCTGGCCAAAACTGTCATCGGTCTGAAACTGCTGGAAGTAAGGCAGCTGACGACGAAGATCGTTGTGTAATTCGTGAACCGAAACATTATAAAGAACGAGACTAAAGATAATACTTATAGCCATCAGAATACCGAGATACGATGCCGTCAGGCGAAAGGTGGCAGATTTAAACATTACGCCTCGATACCGAGCTTATAACCGAAGCCGCGTATAGTGTGGATCAGATTCGGACCTTTAAAAGGCTGATCGATCTTAGTACGCAGGTAACGAATATAAACCTCTACCGTGTTGGGAAGAATATCGGAATCATAGTCCCAGACATGGGTGATCAGATTCTGTTTAGCCAGAACGCGATTCTGGTTGCGCAGCATATATTCGAGCAGGGCATACTCCTTGCTCGATAAACTGATCGTTTTACCCTCGCGCGTAACTTCGTAAGTTACGGTATCGAGACGCAGATCATCGATAGAAAGAACGTTGCCGACCTGATCCTGCGGTCTTCGCAGAAGAGCACGCATGCGCGCCAAAAGCTCCTCGAATGCAAACGGCTTTACCAGATAGTCATCGGCGCCGGCATTAAGCCCGGCCACACGATCGTGAATCTGATCCTTGGCCGTAAGCATAAGTATCGGCGTGTGGATATTATTGGCGCGAACCTCTTTGCAGACATCAACGCCCTCGATCAAACCCGGGAGCATACGGTCGATAATTATAATATCGTGCTCGCCGGTTAGGGCAGAGCTTAAGCCTTCATCGGCATCGTAGGTCAAATCTACAGCATAGCCCTCCTGCTCAAGGCCTCGCTTAAGCGCGCCGGCGATCTTGTGCTCGTCTTCGATGACTAAAACTCTCATGCCATTATTGTAGCGCGAATTAACTGAAAATCAGCTTAAAGCATGAGTTCGAGTGCCGTCGGCGAGACCCGCTCAAGCGAACTAACGTACAAGTCGGCCGCTTGCATGCGTTTGGACGGCACATAGGGAACCTCAACGGCACAGCACCTGGCGCCGGCGTTATGCGCCGCCAGCAGCCCCGAAGGCGAATCCTCAATTACGACGCACTGGCGCGGATCGCGCTTGATCTGACGTGCAGCATAGAGATAGACTTCGGGGTCGGGTTTATGACGCTCGACCTCGTTTCGTGTCACGATCGTATCAAAGTAATGAACAAGCCCGGCCGTACGCAGGCGCTTGAGCGCAACCTCGCGTGGCGAACTCGTTCCAACACCAAAAGGAATGCCCTGACGATCCAATTCTTTGACCAGCCGGGCGACGCCCGGCTTAGCCTTGATATGAGCATGATAGTGATCTTGCAACGGTGCGATAGCCGCCTCGAAAGAGGCCAGCTCGATATTTAAACCGTAACGCTGGTTGATCATCTTTACCTGATCGCCCAGAGCCCGTCCTATATAATCGGCGATCTCGTCGTCGCGCACCTGTACGCCGTACTGTGCCAGGACGATATTATGTGCTTTCCAATTGAGCTGTACGGTATCGACAAGTACGCCGTCCATATCAAAGATAACGCCGAAAGATCGTAGGTTCATATATGCAGTATAGCTTAAGCGAAACGGATAATGCAGAGACCGCCGACAACTAAACAGTAAATTGCAAACGGCGTCAGAGTTCGAGTCTGAAAGTATCGTGTCAAGAATCTGATCGAGGCGTAGGCCGTAAGTCCGGCGACGATCATGCCGACGATAACCTGGCCGTGAATGGACGCACCTGCCGGACCGACTAACTTCGGTAGCTCGAGTACGCCGGCGGCAAAGATAACCGGCGTCGCCAAGAGGAAGGTAAAGCGCAAGGCGTCCTCATGACTCAGACCGCGCCAAAGGCCGCCCACCAGGGTTATACCAGAACGTGAGATACCGGCAAGCAAAGCAAAAATCTGAAAAAAGCCGATAACGGCGCCATCGCCATAAGACAGGTTTTTGAGTTGACGACGAACGTAAGTCTTATGCTCCTTTGAACGACGAACTAGAACCTCGGCCACGAGAAGTATTAACCCGTTGATAAAGAGAAAGACAGACGCGGCCAAGGGATTGGAAAAGATGGCACTAATCTTATGCTCCATAACGAACCCGACCAACCCGACTGGAATCGTACCGACAACGAGCAGCCAGGCTAGACGCTCGTCGACCGACTCCGCCTTGCGCTTGCCGAGGCTGGTAAAGAAACCGGCGACAATCTTAATCCAATCACGCCGGTAAAACCAGATGAGGGCCAAAGCTGTCGCTATATGCAGAGCAACTAAGTAGGCCAGATACGGCGTTGTCTTGATCGACGACGAATGGGCTACAAGCTCGGACCACGATCCTCCCAGCAATGCCGGTACCAGAACCGAATGCCCGAGGCTAGAAATAGGAAAGAGCTCGCTAACACCCTGTAGTACGGCAATAACGATCGCTTGAAGGTAAGTAATTTCAGTCATGTTGTTCCTTGGTTAAAGCCGTCCCGAAGACGGTCAGTATAAAGAGCAGAAAAGTTACGATATGGACGCCCGTACAGTAGAGGCAGATAGCATTAAGCTTAAACAATTCAACGTAGATAAGCCACATAATCATCAAGACGCCGGATACACTCATGATTAAACGCCCGCCACGGACCCAACTATTTTGACTCCGCCAAGCCGCCGGCAGCTGCAATGGCAGCATCGCCACGAAATAGAGCAGGCCCAGTACCGCCAACGGGATGCCCAACAACGTGGAATATGAACTGGTCGTTACTTTGGCGCAGTTAACGATGCCCGTCTCAGGGCAAGCTAGAACAACCGGCGTGGTATAGTGGGCAATCGTCAGATAAATTCCAAGTCCCAGCCCGATCGTTGCCAGTACAATCCCCACCCAAGCGATCCAGGCATACTTCACAGGCTACTTGCCGATCTTGGCCTGGAGGGCTTTTATCATCGCCGTATCGCAGACGTTCGACGGCTGGTTGTTGGTCATAGTACAAATAGCAGCTGTAATCGAGTTGGCTGCACCGACAGCGCCCTTACTGATGTCGGAACTCGGATTAGACAATTCACTGGCAATCTCGTCCTGGGTCTTGCCCTGGAGGACGCTTGGATCATAGGTCGAACCGGTAATGAGGAATTGACCCCCAAAGTAGATGAAAGGAATCGAACCTTTAGAGCTAGCCGGAACATAGGGCGGTGCATCGTAAGTATCAATCAGGGCCTGCTGTGCTGCTGTCGGCGTATCAAGCTTAACGTAGCCGCCGGCACCGTCCGGCTGGTTGGTCGTCTCTTCGATCGGCGTAAAGACGAGATATTTACTAGTATAGGTCGATCCATGGAAAGCAAAGGTGGCGGTACTTGGATAAACATCGGTGGCCGAAGAGGTCGTTAGGCCGAGGTTGCTAAAAGTTCCAAACCGCGACAGAGCAATCACCATCGGCCAGCGCTCGGTAGCGCAGTAGGGGCAATACTCGGCGCCGACAAAGACAATCTCCGGCAGTCCGTTAGAGGTTAAAGCAGGCGTACCGGCCGGTAGAGTCTGCGGCAGCTTGCTGGCCGTACCCTGTCCAACCGACTCAAACAGCGACGGCTCAAGGCTGGTGATCTTGGCCATCAACGCCGGTGAGGCTAAGCTCGAGCTTGCTGTCTGATTCGAAGAACCATTATTCGCCAATTTAACAATAACAATAGCAGCCACTACAACTACCGCCACGGCAACCACCCAGATGGCGGCTTTTAGATCGTTGTTAGGCTTCTTTTGACTCATGTTTGATACTATAACACACGCTAAAAACGAGTTTGATGATCAGCCTCGGCTTTGGCGTCGTTTTGAGACTGAGTCTTGCTCTAGCTAAGTTGTAGCGCGGGCAAAGCCGAACTGAATCCGTTACCTGCAATCTAATCGATGATGCTAGCTCTGCTATAATTTTGTAAAATGCTGAACGATATTACATGGTCGATCATAATTTTGTTCATACTAGAGTGGGCGCTTAGAATCGCTTTTCTTCTCTATATACCACGTAAGCGTAAGCCCAGCTCGGCAATAGCCTGGCTTCTCGTTATCTTTCTATTACCCGGTGTCGGAATTATCACCTTCTTAATAATCGGCAGTCCCAAACTATCGAGACGTCGTCGTCAGTTGCAGACACAAATTGATAACACAATTGCTAATATCACCGCCAGTTATCACGACGAAAATAATATACTCAGCCCATCAGAAAAGACCCGGTATTCACCAATCATAGAACTTGCCAATAACCTTACTAAGATGCCGGCCGTCGCCGGCAACACTGTCGCTATTCTACCTGAGTACGATAAAGCCATCGCCGATCTGATCGAATCGATCAACTCAGCTACTAATTTCGTTCATATGGAATATTTCGCTCTCGTTCTAGACGATGTTACGGCTCCCCTCTTTGCATCCCTGCAGGCCGCCGTCAAGCGAGGCGTTAAGATCCGCCTAATGTTCGATGCTCTCGGCTCCCGCGGTTACCCTCGTAAAAAAGAAATGGAGCAACGTCTGACCGAGATCGGCGTCGATTGGCACAAAATGCTGCGAATCCGCTTTAACCTCCGCTACTACAACCGTCCTGATCTACGTAACCACCGCAAAATCACGATAATTGACGATCATATTGCCTATATTGGATCTCAAAACCTTGTTGACCGTACCTACCATCGAAAAGATGATATCCGATACGACGAACTCGTAGCCAAGCTAACTGGACCGGTCGTCCGCGAGTGCTCGGCCGTTTTTGCCAGTGATTGGTATACTGAAACCAATGAGCATCTGCCAGCATACTCCAACACCGAACCACTACCTCTGCCCCCTAAAACAGGAAACAGTCTGGTTCAGATCATACCGAGCGGTCCCAACTACGCTACCGAGAATAACGCCCGCCTCTTTACTGCCCTCATCCACAGCGCTCGCAACAAGATCGTAATAACCAATCCTTACTTTGTGCCTAATGAATCAATCCTGGAGGCTATCACCTCGGCAACCATACGTGGCGTCGAAGTTATAATTATTAACTCTGAGGCGATGGATCAATGGATGGTAGGTCATGCCCAACGATCCTTTTATAAGGAACTACTAGAAGCAGGTGTAAAAATCTACCTTTATCAAAAGCCGACGCTGCTTCACTCCAAGCACATGACAATCGACGATGACATCGCCATAGTGGGTTCGAGCAACATGGATATTCGCTCCTTTGAACTTGATCTTGAGTGTATCATGATTGCCTACGACAAGAACGTCGTCAAAGCCCTAAGCAAGGTTCAAAGGTACAATCTGAGCCGGGCTAAATCGATCGATCTTAAGGCTTGGACAGCCCGGAGTAGTAAAAACGAGCTACTCGATAGCATCGCCCGGCTTACATCAAGCCTGCAGTAATTAGTCTTTAACGAGCGTCTTGGAGCGCCACAGGCGTGTGATAATCGCCACCATAACGATAAAACCGAGGAAGATCCAACCGAGCCGAAAGGTACCATAGCGGACATCGGTTCCAACGATCAGGGCGTGGAGAAATACAAGGCCGGCTACGGCGTAACTTACATAATGAGTCTGGCGCCACAACTTCTTTCTGATATCAATCCATTTGAGCGAGCTGGCAACAACGAGCAAAACCCCGTACATTGCCAGGATACCGAAAGCCACTCCAAAAATACCTAAGGAAAGGCCGAGGATAGTCGACTTATTGTTATAGGTAGATGCGAACGGCACCAAAACTTGGAGCAACGAAAAGGGCAAGAACTTATCGATTAAGAGAAAACCGACATGAACGGCGATGCTTGCTAAGAGCGCATAGGCCAATGCCTTATGAATCGCCCAGGCTTTGACGGGTTCAAAAAAGCGATAGGTAAATCCAGTCACCTGACCGATTCCGGACAGCATGAGTAGAATAATCAGTCCGGCGGCCACGAATCCCGCCCCGCGCACAACATACCAGGGCCATGACGTTACCAAACGATGATCGGCAATACTAACAATGCTCACTTGGCGTCTCCATAATGGTAAATAACAACCTCCTCATTATCCCCCATTATTTGAACAATTGCGCCCCTCACCGACTGCCGCTCCAAGAACGGCCAAGCCGCTTTACTGCCGAGAATCACAGCGCACTTGGCAAGCACATCTGCCCGAACCGGATCGTCGCAACAGACCGTCACCGTTAGAATATCCGTCTTAGCCGGTTCACCGCTACGCGGATCAATTATATGATGCCAGGCTTTACCCTGATTAATCCCCCGCCGTTTTGTTACACCGGATGTTGCAACCGCTAACGACCACCCGCGATCGTTCGTAAATGATCCGACTTCTCGTTGCCCGGCTAGAGCGTGAGCCACACCGACTCGCCACGGCTTGCCCTCGGCATCACGTCCCGCCATCATAATATCGCCGCCCAATGAGAACCAATAACCCGGCATTTGCGGAGGCATCAATTCGGCCAGGCGAGCTAGGAGATAACCCTTGCCGATACCGCCAAAATCAAGGGCCGTACCAGCGGGAATACGAACCCAGTCTCGACCACAGACAATCGTATCGACTGGCATGACCTTGCGGCCCTGGTATTGCGGTGCCTGGCCCCGATGCTTATTTTCTACCCAGCTGTCTCTGTAACCGGCCTCTTGGAGTTTTGGCAATATAAAAGGATTAAATAGATCTTCGGTTGATTCGGACAGATCGATTGCGGTCTTGAGCAAATCAATAAATTCGCGGCTTGCCGTACTGCGCTGACCCGCCTCCTCATTAATCCGCGCCAGCTCGCTAGAAGGTCGAAAACGACTAAAACGCTCTTCAAATTCATCAATATAGGCACTGAGTCTGTCCAAAACCTCTGTTGCCTCGGCGGTGTCGTCGGAGACGACGGTTAAAACAACGTCCGAACCAAGAGCACGAAATGATCGCTGATGATTCTCCATTACGAGACAGTGCTGACCGGTTGCTGATAAGTCATCTGGGGCTGTTGCTGGGGCGCCGGAGCAGCTGTTGTCGTGGACGGCGCGCTGTACCCGGAATTATTGCTCGAGGTGGAAGTCGAAGCAGGGGTATAGGTTGAGGCCGAGGAGTTATTACCAGCGCTCGATGTCGCCGGAACGGTTGCCGTAGCCGCCGACGGATTTGCTATCGACGCCTTGGCAATGGTCGTCTCTAAATCAATCGCCGTAACCATCAGAAAGGCCAACACAAAGCCTGCTGCCGTACCGGTATAGACCCTCCCGCTCAAACTGGAACGTAGCGACGGCCAGCCCTTGGTCTTAACGCCAAACTCCTCGGTAAAGATGGTGTCTGGATCAACCTGCTTGTCCAGCAGGGCTTTCTTGACCGCGGTCATATAACCCTTGGGCCCGCAGATATAGAAATCATAGGGATCGTAATTACTACGCATGATCTTATCGATCGCTTCGGCCGTAATAGTACCGCGCAAGACCTTCTTGCCGGCAAACTTATCGACCGCACCGCGCGCAATGACGTAGATCACCGATACATTGGGATTATTCTGTTCTATCTCAAATAATTCGGCTGCAAATGGCACGTCGTCTTGCGTCTGGACGCTATAGACCAGCGTTAGGCCCATATCAAGTGAACGCCGCGTAACATCCCTAAGCATGCTGATGAACGGTGTAACGCCGATACCGCCGGCAAAGAAGACGGCGTTCTGGCTCGTCCCGTCCTCGAGGGTAAAGTCCCCAAACGGCCCCTGAACCGTCACCTCGTCTCCAGGTACCAACTCCGCCGCCGTAGCCGTAAACGGTCCCGAAATACGCATAGCAAACTGCAATACACCCCTCTCACTGGACGATGTCACGATCGAGAAACAGCGTACCGTCGAAGGGCGGCCGTATATATTAAAACTGACCGCAGCGTACTGTCCCGCCTCATAACGAAGCTGCCGTGTCCGATCCCTCGGTTTAAGGGTGATCAGAACGGCATTTGACGAGATCATCGTTACAGCGGTGACTTCATATTTAAACATGGATCAAGCCTAACACCCTATGCTTAGAATCTGCTTAGAGCATAAGGCGTAATCAATACTCAATCAGACGTCGGCGCAAGAACAAGAAACGCAGTATCACTACCGCAAGATGCAGCACAATAAACTCATAGACGAATAATACGGCATAGTGCTTGAGGCTGCCGGTAGATAAATTTATACCCGTAGGATATCCCTGCCATTGCGCTGACAGCCACGGCAGGGACCGGGACAAATAGATCAAGAAAATGACTGCCATAAAGATACGATAAATCAGCCGCTCAATAAACTCTTTGAGCGGAGAGTTATGATCGGCTCCTTTGGGCCAAATATAGTTGCGCAAGGTAAAGTCTTCGGCCAGCTCGTTAAAGTTATTGGTAAGACGCACGCCGAGAGCGAAGATCGACAGGCCGATTATCCCCCAAAAGAGGTATAGTGCTACGCTATTGGCGGCCTGGGTCTGAATAATCCGATTAACATCACCGGCGTAATGATAGACAAAACTATGATGAAAGTAGTTTAGATATACGGTGTGCCACGTGTCCTTATACTGCGAAGGTTGGGTTACAAGTACCGTAACCGCATAAACGACAATATAGATAGCCACGCCGAGAGCCGACGGAGTGAATACATCTAGAACAGCTTTTGCCATTGATTTTAACTTGACGGCACTGATCTGGTTCTTTCTCAACATAAGCGTAGTATAGCGTAGTGGGTAATTCTTACGCTAATGATAGTGTATTATTTTTGTATATGAACCAGCTCATAACGCTTATTCTCGTCGGTCTATCGGTTGGTCTTGGCAATTTTGCGGCTTCGATTGCGATCGGCATGGGCGACCTGACTCGCGCCATGCGTTTACGCGTCGCCCTCGTCTTTGGCGTCTTTGAGACCGGCATGCCGATTGTCGGCTTGATTATCGGAGATCGGGTAGCCGGATACCTTGGCGGCAAGGCAAACCTGATTGGCGGCGGCCTGCTCGTCCTCAGTGGGATCTATCTCACCGTCAGCGCCCTGCGTGCAACCGACAATAAAGACGTTGCCAAAGCGACTAATGGTACCGGCAAATTGCTCCTGGCCGCCTTGGCGCTAAGCATAGACAATCTTGTCGTCGGCTTTAGTCTCGGGACCTATCAGGTCTCGCTTGTTACGGCTGCTCTTGTCATTGGCATAACCAGTGTCGCCTTATCATTGCTCGGTCTGGAACTCGGAAGTCGTCTCGGCAAACGAGTCGAGGAATACAGCGAAGTCATGGCCGGAGTCATCCTCTTGCTCGTCGGCATAGCGGTAGGATTTAAGATCCTCTAGTATCACGTTTCGGCCGTTTGGGCCTCGTCTAAACTTTATTCTTCGCCGGTTGCGCCATGCGATAAACCCTAAATGCCGTCTCAACCTAAGCCTTCAATCGCAATTGAAGGCTTAGGTTGAGCCCTCCGCGCAGAGCGCGGAGGGCAAACAAGTCAGTGGTAATCGTCAGACTGACTCAGTTCCTGCATCTCACGCAGTTCATCATCTCGACGCAACTCGTAATCTTCGATGGCATAGGCTCGCATCTCGGCAACCGTGGCCATGAAACGGTAGGCGTTGTGGCGGACCCAGGCACGGAAAGGCTTCTCTCGCACCACCAGCCACCATGACTGACCCCAGCGATAACCAACAAGGCCAGGCTTTTGCTTGGCGAAGAGTTCCTCGAGTCGAGTGAGGTCGATGGGTCGGGGTAGCTCGATCGTCAGCGCGGCCAAGCAATGACTTGTAAGGTCAACAAGGTTCCCCGACAGTTTGCCAACGGAAATTCGCTCTACGAGAAGGAAATTTCGTTGCCGGTAGATATTTTTGGGCGGACGCACGGGCGAAACCTGATGCGACTCGATTTCGGTGACGTAATGCTGGTCAGCATACGACACTTCGCCCGTGTCGAGATTCCGGTATGCAATGAGATCACCGTCACCTGGCATATACCGCCGGGTGACTCCCAGGACGCGTCCACGGACAAACCGCTCGGTCGGTCGGGACATCGGGTAATGCTTGAACTCGAATTTGAGGATGTCACCCACACTGACGAACTGTGTGGCCTTGCTCTGGTTTGCCTGCATTCGCAAGCTCCTTTCACTGGTCCAATCCGGCTGATTTTGAAGGTATTCGAAACCTATATATTATACGTAAATTATTATAATCTGTCAATAAAAAAGCCCTGGTAATTCCAGGGGTGGGGGCGTTAGTCAGTAGCGCGGGACATTGGTATATTTCGGATCGTCTTCAGTCGTCAGATCGACAAGCTCAACGACTAGTTGATCTCGCCCCTCGACGGGACGGACGACAAACCAGACCGGCTCGTTATCAACACGCATGGCGAACTTGGCATCGAGAGGGGTGATCGTGTCGCTGTAGAACTCGGCGACGCCGACTTGATGCGTGAACCATCCGACCCGGAAAGGCACGTTTCGGGGATGAACCTCAAGGACCGCCCAGCCCGATACACCAGAACCATCGGGCTCGACGCGAACGACGGCGTCCTTGATCCAGACCCCGTCTGTCGACCTTGAATCATGCATAATTACACTCCTTACTCGGCGAGATGTGAGGTGCGAAACAATATATTATTGCGCTATTTTACGCCTTTTGTCAATTAATGATCTCTTTATGAACGTCTTCTAGCGCTCGCGGCTTCTCTGCCGGTTTGTCTACGAGCTCCCTGCCATCTCCTTTATAACGAGGTATTAAGTGCAGGTGAAAATGAAAGACCTCCTGATGCGCTATCGCGCCGCTATTATTACGTAAGTTGAAGCCGTCTGCTCCGAGTTTGTCGGCGTACAGATTGGCCAGTTTTTTTGTCGCAACGGCAACTCGCGCCAAGCTCTCATCATCGATATCACGAATATCGGCGGCATGTTTCTTTGGAATAATTAAGGTGTGTCCGTCTAACACAGGTTCACGCGCCAAAAAGGCTAAAACTAGGTCGTCCTCGTAGACCTTAAACTTACTCACCTCTCCGGCGACGATCTTGCAAAAAATACAATCCATGCCTTTATCATAACAAAAAATGGAGCTCCAAAGTTGTTTGAAGCTCCGTGTTAACAGAGGTTTGCCAGGTTGCTGGAAGCCGGCCATTCGCTAAAGAGTCCTCGGACACCACTGTCTTGAGCCCACCCGCCATAACCAGTAACCGGCTTGAGGCTGTTGCGCAGATACTCTTCCTGAGCCAGTGACAGAGTCACTTCGGAAAAATGACCCAGGATGACTGATTCGCGACCGGATAGAACTCGCAGCGGCGGTCCGCCGTCGAACTGTCCGTAGGTCGGATCGATGATGTCGCCCTCTGGCGATTCAATCCAAGCATGCGGGCGGCAATCACTCGCCTTACCTATGACAACCCTTACGTCCCATTCCAACGACATTCGAATCGCGAGAGCAAGCAGTAACGAGCTGTCGAGGCAATGCGCCGATGGCCAAAACATTCCCGGCCACATCGTTTTATGCGCTGGTTCCAGGGACATCGCAATACAGCCTGAACGCTCGAGTTTGGTCTGCTCATGCGCCCACTTGTCACGAGGCGGAACAAAAGCACCTGGATAATTCTGGCTCGGAGTTGATCCGAGGAGACTGAGACCGAGTCGATCCAAACGATCCATTACCCACGATAGTGAAATCGGTCCGAAATTGGGAATATCAAGGAGTTCCTCTTCGGTTCTGCCGACGAGATCTTCGATCGTTCTAACTCCGTTTCTGCGCAGAATGTTGCAGATCCGTTCTTTCGGCGCGCCGTCTGAGGCGAATAGAGTCTGAATAGGAGTAGTATCAGCTGAGGTACTCGGTCCATTGCGAGTCTCTGCTCGTAGAATAGCCAATGCCTTTCCCACGATCTGACGGACTCGAGCGGTACTGATATCGAGGTCTTCCGCAACGGACACTTGCGTTGCCGGCTGGTTGTCAACCAACCCAAAGCGTAAAACTATCACCGCAATTTGCCGTTGGTACAGACACATCATTAGCCGATGCAGCCCTGCCGGGTCGGTAAAATACCCGTACAAGGATTGGTCGCCTGGACGAATCACATCATCTTCACGATAACCGCGAACGGCACGGAACAGCCTATCGACCGCCTCGGGATGAGGCACGGCAGGGAGGGGTACGAGAGTAGCAGCCACCGGAGGCTCCTTTTGTCGATGAACAGAACGAAGGTTACTTTACCCCTTTTTTATAAATCTTTCAAGGTTAAATCAAAAGCCCCTTCTACCGGCTGGCGAGGGGCTTTTGATAAGTGTTGGACGTACTACTTGCTAATGTGGAGGAGCCAGATGAACCCTCCGGTCGCAAGCAGCACGATGGCATAGAAGAGAGCCAGCCCGACCGGCGAACCCCAGCTGAACCAGGACCCCCAAGCGCGCCAATTGCGCATATGTTCCTTGTGGTGCTGATCGTACCACTCCAAATCTTCCTTAGCATCTCGTTTTTCAGACATATATTTTACCCATTATCTTAGTAGCTATATTTGATACTCATAAGATGAAGACCACTTCCCTTGCGTCGTGAGCAGCGACAGGGCGGTTGCTCGGTGGATTTATATCACGGCTATAGTAGCACAATCTATAGGAAAAGCGGCCGAACTGAGTTCAAGCCGCATATACAAACCTACGTTTTAGTTATTGCCAACGCCTTACGGGAAGGTGTCGGCGTCACTATAGAGGTAGTTGAAGAACCAGACCACAGCCAGAAGTACGAAAATCACCGCGGTCCAGAACCCGCATACCTCCAGTGAACTGGTGATACCGAGATGACTGGCCGCATTGACTACGATCGTCAAGCCGACGAAAAGGACGATGCACACGATCGTTGCGATCGTACGCTTGGGCATACGACGCTCAGTCCGCACGTGCTTCGGGTTGCCGCAAGCGCATTTGACACGACTAACACCGTTACCTTCGTAGGTCGCGATGATGAAACAGCCTTCACCCATGATGATCCTTCCTAGTTGGCAACCGCCAGGAACCGACAGGCTCGATCCCAGTCGTCGTCGAACCGCTCCAGGACCAGTTGTTTTGCCCACTCCCGGACATGGAGAACGGCTACTAGCGTCGATCCGTCCGAGCCGCCTGGGAACTGTGTCCCGAGAGCCGGAATCATGTCCTGATAGAGCCAGCTACCATGCTGGCTGGCGAAGGCGATCAATTCGATTGCAGTAGCAGGTCGAAAGCCGGTCACATCGAGGAGTGTGATCGCCGTCTCGCCGTCGACAAATCGATCGAGGTTGATCAACCGGGCGACAACACTCGTCACACCTGATTCGGTCGAAACGGGGGCTTCCGTGATGATTGGATCGACGTCTACGAAACCGGCGCTTGTGATCGCTTCGGTACACGGTACCCCGTAGTCGATGGCGAGCTCGAAGGACGGATCGCGCGGAGCGTAACCGGTAATCGTGCCGGGCCTGATGGCGCGGACGTTACTACTGTCCATACTCCCGCCGGCTGCCTCAACCGCTTGAGTCATGGCACCGATTCCCTTGGCCGCGATGTCCGGTAGGTCGACACGTCGTCCGGTACTCAGGTCAGTAACTTCGATCGACTCGCCAAAAAGGTCGAAGCCCTTGGGCGTATCATCTGGGTCTGCCACACCTGCCTCCTAGTTGTTGAAGAACACTTATTGGGTAGTTGTAAGTTTATACCGAGAATCTATTTAATCATATATAAACAGTGTAATTAAGTACTAATCAGCGCTTTAACCACATTGGCTAGAGCACTGATGAACAGCGGGTCGGTATTCGGTAACTCAATGCGGTTATAGGCGATGCCAAAATCGTCACATTGTTCTTTTCCCGCAATATCTAGGTCGTAGAGAATCTCGAGATGATCAGCCAGAAACTGAATCGGCACAATTAGAACGGCGGGTGAGTTTTTGTCACGCAACTTCGCTAGAATATCGACCAGATCGGGCTTGAGCCAGGGCTCAGGGGTATGACCGGCGCTCTGATAGGCGGCGTACCATTCCAAAGTCGGGTCATTTAGTTTTGCAACGACCGCATCGATGGTCGCCCCAAGTTGCGTGAGATAATTCGGGTCCTTGGCGACGACCCGCTCGGGCAGGCTATGAGTCGTAAAGACTACGGGAGCTGAAACCTTATATTCTTTTTGAAGTTTAATCTGAGCATCAGCCGTCCGTTTGGCTAACAACTCGATAAAGTCAGACTCGGTCGGCCAGGGTCCCGCCACACTCACCTCATCGGCGCTATAGCCGTGATCCGCTGCAGCAGTCCTTAACGCCGTAAGATATCCGTCCATAATAAATGACGAGAACTGCGGCGACAGAATAATACCGACTATTCGTTTAGCACCTGCCCTACGCAGCTCTGCAATGACATCCGATATAAACGGATCCGAATGGAGCATTCCTGCCCTCACGATATAGCGATCCGCACCAAGATGCCGCTCGAGCTTACTAGTCTGATCTAGGGTTATATCTACGAGGGGTGAACGGCCCACCAGCCGGTAGCGTTCGGCGAAGTCTTCCACTAGGCCCTCGGGCACGCCGCTCTTATAGATATGCTTCATGTAGGTGCCGACGTTATCGGCGGTCGTCGCCGAGCCGTAGGTCATAATGATAACCCCGACTTTACTTGGCATGGACGTAGTCGACGAGCTGCTTAAGCTTGGTATCGTCTGTGTCGGGTAGCACCCCGTGACCAAAGTTAAAGATAAAACCTTGACGTGAGTTAAGCGAGTCGAAGATTCGATCAACACCCGCCTCAATCGTCTTGGTATCGGACAGCATGATCGTCGGATCAAGGTTGCCCTGAATCACCTTGTTACCGATAATCAGTTTGGCTCGGTCTAAGTCTACGCGCCAATCAAGCCCGATGACTTCGGCCGAGACATTAGCAAAATCTTGCAGCAGCCCAGCCGTATTGGTACCAAAATGTATTCTCGGAACGTGCTCGCCCTCTAGCCCATCAAAAATCTTTTGGACATGAGGTAATACATACTCTCGATAGTCAGACGGAGCCAGGCAACCGACCCAACTATCAAACAGCTGGACTGCCTGTGCACCGGCTTTAATCTGGGTCTTTAGGTAACTAATAATCGCAGTCGAGAGTGTCTCCATTAGTAGATGCCATGCCTCTGGCTCGGCATACATAAACTGCTTGGTCTTGGTCCAAGTACGAGACGGGGCCCCCTCAATGAGATAGCTGGCGAGAGTAAAAGGCGCGCCCGAGAAACCGATCAGCGGGACCTTAAGGTCACTGCGGAGCAGACGGATCGTCTCCTGGAGATATCCGATCTTAGAGGCTTCAAACGGTCGCAGCTTGGCAACATCGCTCGGTTTGGTAATCGGATCATCGATGATCGGACCGACGGCATCGACGATCCGCACATCAACGCCCATGGCGATCGGCAGGAGCATTATGTCGGCAAAGAGGATAGCCGCATCAACGCCAAGACGCTCGATCGGCTCAAGACTCACTTGGGCTGCCAGCTCTGGCGTCTGGGTAAGCGTTAGAACATCATACTTTTTGCGCAGTTCCCGATAACCCGGCAAGGAACGTCCGGCCTGGCGCATAAACCAGATCGGCGTGTAGTCGGTCTGCTCCGATCGGCATGCTCGTAAAGACCTATCATTAAATGTGCTCATAGTGCTTCCATCAATCGATCAAGCGGGTGGTAGATACAGGTATAGATCGGCGTATCAACCAGGGTATAGGGCCGACCGGCAGTCTGGCGCAGCTTTATTACCAGATCCTGAAACTCCTCCAGGGTCGGAGACTCGTACGAAACGATAAACTCGTAATCATCGAGGCCATACGAGTAAAGCAGACACTGACGGATCTTGCCGAACTCAAGACCTAGGTTCATGTGCTCGTACATTACCTCCTTGCGCTTATCCAGGCTAAGCTGATGCCATTCATGCGTCTTGGTAAAGGGATAGAGTACAAAATACGGCAGGCGTTCGTCGTGATTTTGTATGACCTGCTCGGGTTTGCCGGTACGGCCGCTGTACTGAGAGGCCCGCACTATACCGAAGTAAGTGCGGGTCAGCTTGAGCCAACGACCAAGTTGACTGCGCTGGATCTTGCTGACGAAAACCTGAATCTGGGCAGGGTCCTGACTGCGGCACCAGAGCATAAAGACGCTGTCGGGTTTATAGCCGCGGGTCAGATACGGCGTAATAATCATCGTCTTCTCGGTATTAATAATATCTGCAAACTCGGCTTTGGCTTTGCTCTGAACCACATCGGACTGTTGATAAAACTCCGGTGTGAGATCGAAAAAGAGATAGTTGTGGTAGGGGTGGGTATCCATCTGTCTGTAGTATATATGATTACTTGGATATAGCTTGCCGCCATCCTCGGCGTATGTTGCACCGGGATAGCGGCAATGGTTGGATCAGGTGGGATGTTCGATTGCTAGGCGTCTGGGTTGGAAGGGTCGTCGTCGCAGACCACCATCTCCTCGCATGGTGTATCATCGCCGTCGACACCTTGGGGCACGACCGAAGCTTCGTCGTCGGTAACGCGATCAACTGCCACAATGACCTCCAGTGATCTGATGAACAGCTTGAATTATATCAGAAGCTAATAGTTCGATTGAGTGTAATTCGGGAAGTAGTCCTGTCGCAACTGTGCTTCCGAGAGACCTTGCTTCTTTAGTTCTTCGCCAATAGCCTCAACCATCTGTTCGGGGCCGGATACGTAGACCAGCGAGTCGTTTAATCGAGGCTCCAACTCAACCAGCTTAGCAGCCGTAAGCGGCTCGCCAACGACGTATCGAACGACTAAGCGATGATCGCCAGCGGACCATGCCTCCAGCTCGGCTTTAAACGGTACATCAGCGGTGCGACTTCCATAAATAAGCGTGGCTGCAAGCGGCAGACCATCGTTGGCGCGCTGTTTAAGCATGCTGTGATAAGGCGTAATCCCGATACCGCCTGCCACAAAGACAACCGGACGATCTGCCTCCGACCAAACAAAATCTCCATCGGGAGGATCGATCAGTTCAAGTTGACCGTCAATTTGCAGCTTCGATAACGCCTGCTTAAAAGTGCTTTCGGTAACTCGGGTGGTAATCTCTACCACACCCTCAAATGGCGCCGACGAAACGGTAAACCAACGCTCGGTCCCCTCCTCGTCTGGATTTTCGTGAGGTAACGCAACCTTAATAAATTGACCGGCCGTCCAGGTTATAGCTCCGCTCGGCTCGAATCGAAACGACCAGACGTTATCTACTAGGTTGTCTTTGGTAATAAGTTTAAGTATCATATGATTCGATTATACCTCAATCCTCCAGCACAATGACGAGCCCAACTAAAATAAATCGACCCAGTTACCTGAGCCGACATGCGGCGATCACTCGGGGTATCAGATCCGTATCCTGCTGCGCTTGCTCTCGATATTCGAGGGTACCGTGTTTAGCTGAACGCTGAAATCGTAGGTAAACCCGCCCATATTTATGCGCCGGCGCAGCTCAGCTTCAACCTTTGTCCAAATGGAATGCGGCCGATGTTGTTCGCCCCAGGCCAGAATCGATAGTGCAAGAGCGACCGGCAGGCTCTTGCTCGTATACGCGCCACCAACAATGATACTCGTTTCGGGATCCCAAGGCGTACCGGTAGCAACCTCGTACGCCTCGCCGAACTGTCTTGGCAACCAATGCTCCAGCATCGGTTCATGCAGTTTTGCAGAGAGACCCAACAGCATCTCGTTGCCGGCCGCCGTCACAAACGGGCTGATGTGAAACATCTTGAACCGACTCCTTGTTTCGGGGAACTACCACGAGGCTCTCATGGCAAGAGTATCGCTTACGCGAATGCGCACAACAATACCATGTAGAAAAAACTCATTCTATAACAAATCGCACAAAAAAACCCGCAGTCGTTTGACATTGGGTAATGGGAAATTGATAAAAATCAAGTAACTTCGAGTACTAGGCCACATCTGCGGCAGGTGGTTCGATGACGGCAGCTTTCGGAAGATATGTCAGCCGGGGATCACCCGTCTCGTTCACCACATCTTCATTGAGCTGCATAAGCTCCTCATAAACGTCCGCCATTGGATGGCCCAGCTTCCCAATCAAACGGAAGTGAAGACCCTGAAGAAGGCTTTCTTGGATACGGATGAGTCCGGCCCGATGAGCCTCCCGCATCTCTTCGTGTTTGAGGTTGCCCTCGGTGAGTTCGACTCCACCATATTCGGCGTGGTCCTGACCCGCAACCTTAGCCCCCATCTGAGACTTAGGGGAATTAAAGTGCCACCATTCATCCTCGTAAGGTTCCATACCAGCCTGAACCATCGCGTTGTAGAGCATACGTCGATTATCACGAGCATCAATCTCGTCCGCCGACAACGGCCTCTGCTGCTCCAGTCGCTCAAAGTAATTAGAAGCTGCCTCATTTCCGCCGTAATCAAACTGAGTTCCAAAGTTTAGAAATTCAGCATAGCGCCGAATAAGACTAATCTTCTCCATCTCTAGTTTATAAAGTTTACGTAGAACCGGATTCCTTGCTTCATCGGCTGGACCGAACTCCTCGGGGACATAAACTTTGAGGTCGTCGATCTGACCATCGATTTCTTTAACGCGACGATCTATCTCGACAGGTAGCGAAAAAACTGCCAAGTCAACCGAACCGCCGGTGTTATGCGGCGATGGCCTCGTCTCGTCCCTAGATGGAATAGAGACATACTTCTGGGTTTCGGCACTAAGGTCAACGTCATCCCAATCGGGATGTTGCTTGCGAAGAGCATCATAATAGTGATCATACAGTGCCTGTTGAACTTCCAGAGTCCGATAGCTATCGAGAACGATGAGATGATAACCCTCGGGTAGCAATTGCTGAGCATGCCGCAACATTGTCGCCACTTCATCACGGACGAACATGGTGATAAGAGAGCCTTCCAGCCTGTTTTCCTCGCTCATGTAGGGCGAGTTGCTATGCTCACCGTAATAGACCGAGCTAGTGAAAATGTCGTGATTATCCGAAAACGGGCCAAGCGGAACCATTGGTTCATGGCTCTCCCTCAGCTCCACCTCCTTCCAGCCGGCGACGCTTTCCATCTCGATCGGGATAGGGCGAAGCAGTTCGTCGTCGTACTTGTCAACGGAGCTGGCGTCCTCTTGTTCCGACCGCAGCTCATACACCAAATCCTTACCTAAAGCGCCGCCAGTCATAGCGGACTCCTGTTCTGGGTTGGGATTGCTAGGATATGCCATAATAACTATTTTCTACCTGTTTGTAAAGCCTAGCATTATCTTATAGTCATTTCGACCAGTCTGTCTACCAAAGTGGGCATATCAATACCTCCAGCCGCAGCCGCTTTTGGCAACAAACTCTGTTCAGTAAGGCCAGGGATGGTATTAGTTTCAAGCGTATATATTGCTCCGTTTTCTGCAATAATCATATCTGTACGACTTAGATGTCGACAGCTCGTGAGTTCATGAATTTTTATTGCTAAGTTTTTTGCCTTCTCCTGGATGCCTGTTGCCACCATGGGTGGATTAGTGATTTCCTGAGACTTACCATTGTATTTATTAATGTAATCAAACTCTTCGCCACCGGGTGGGATTATCAAAATAACAGGTAGTGCTTGTATATCTAGAACACCGACGGTAATTTCTTGGCCTTCAATGAGCTCCTCGAGGAGCATCTCGCCATAAGCTTTGAAAGCATCATCTAAGCGATTTTGATTTATCGATTGATGCTGGGGATTGTGCACTATAAAGGTGTCTATACTAGAGCCGCCGCTAATCGGCTTGAGAACATAAGATTTACGAGCAAGACTCGAGGCGGCGAAAGTTGTGCAGTCGACTATCTCCCAATTGGGCGTCAATATGCCGTGTTCAGCTAACCTTTCTTTGTACTTCACCTTATCAAAATTAAGTTTAGCAGCCTCGGAACCCGGGCCAAGAAAAGGTTTGCCTAGACGTTCAAGCTCCAATTGAATCGACCCGTCTTCGCCTCCCGCTCCATGCAGGATAGGAAAGATAACATCTACGTCTCTAGATAACACATTGATATTAAAACCTATATCACTTGGGTCAGCCGTAACGACTCGATGACCAGATCTTTTTAATGCGTAAGTGACGTTTTTACCTGAGCGCAAAGACACCTCGCGTTCATTAGAAAAACCGCCTTGCAGAACAAGTATTTTCATATTTTAAATATATAGCAATCTTGACATAAATCGCATATTTAATCTGTCTGCTAAATATGATCGAGTCAGTCATAATGGGGGCGAAGTAAAGACTAATAAACTCAATTATTATAGGCAAAAAAATAGGCCCGGTGACAGCAGGTTAAAGTTTCCTACTGTTCCGTAACCTTGGTACTAATTACCGAATGTATTCTCTATCCTCATCGCCATGAACGCCAGTCATCACCACGCTCATCAGGTAATTCGTCGAGAGGCTTCGTATCAAGCTTCACTACCCTGCCGATCATCTCTTTGAGTTCGTCGACTGTTTCGGGATTGGCCCGTTGCAAAACACGCAGCCCCGTCAGAAGTCGATCATGACGCCGACGCCAGTGTGAAACAATGGCGCCCTCATCACTATGTAATGGCTGACTATCGGCCCCTCCCTGTCTTCTCCCCGTCCGATTACGAGGTCTAAGAGCCGTGGCATAGGAGAGCTTACCTTCATGGACGGCCGCTCGAACGCGCTCGGGTAGATCCAATAACCGCAACAACATCGACACATGGGACTGCGAACGACCCACTCGCCGAGCGATTTCTGTCTGCGTAAGCCCTTTTTCGCTCTTCATACGAGCATACGCCAGTGCCTCTTCAATTGGAGACAACGAGCGACGATGCAGATTCTCGGCCAATGCCTCATCAAGGGCTCGATTGTCATCGATTATCTTTACGAGGCACGGTACTGTTTCTAACCCAGCAGTCCGAGCGGACGCCAGACGCCGCCGTCCAGCACAAACCTCCCAAATGTCGCCTTTCGGACGTACTATTAGTGGTTGTAGTACACCGAGTTCTTTGATTGAAGAGGTCAGATCGGCCAGGTCATCCAGATCGTCATCCAGTCTGAAGTCATCACCGATCACCAATGACAGTACCGGTAACTCCATCAGTTCACCCGGCCTAATTGGTGTAATTACCTGAGAAGTAACCGACATCATCCCTCCTTGTCAAAATCTCCTTGGAAATCAGCCCGATGGCTTAGTGAGTATTATGATACGTGTATGTCATATACACAACAGCTTTAAGCCCCTTCATAAAGCCTTTTCCCATATAGGTACTAAACTAAATCGGAACAAAGAGATAGATTATCATGCAAGCTGACTTGAATCAATTCAGGCCGGTAAAGACCTTTACTTGGGGATCTTAATTGTTCGAAACTCGAGTGGTGCCCCGGGGCCGTATGGCGGAGAGGGTTAGGACCTTAATGGTATGAAGAAGGGGTCCGAAGACCAGTGTTTGCGTAAACAAACCCCTTCTTCAGACCCCGAAGGATCACGTGCAAGCATCAGACGTAGCGGCCCGTCGGTCGGTAACACTTCGTCACATGCCCCGTGCCGAATCGGATCTTCTCGACCCGGTAGATGGGCATGGAGTAGGACCCCTTGCGGACATCGCGTGTTGCCACCCAGCCACCGCGTACCCTCTTGGCCATGGCCGCAGGGTGACGGTAGATGTGGCGTGCGGTGAGAGCGATGAGGAGCGGGCTGAAGAGCCCGAACCAGACGCAGATACCCACGACCCATCCGATGAGGGGAAGCCCGAACCACTGAGCGGTGCCACGTACGAACATCGACCACCCGTAGAGGACGATGATGCAGGCCACGCTGCCGAAGCAGATCGCACCCCCGAGGGCGAGGTAGAAGTACCTCATCCGCTGGCTGGGCTGGAGGCGACTCATGGGGTCGCTCTCCTGAACGGCCCAGCCCACGAGCATGGCCTTGCTCCCGCCGGTAGCGATGAGGAAGGTTGCGAAGAACATGAGGTCTGTCAGGTGTGATGGGACTGGCGTGGGCAACATGCCGACTCCTTGGATTTGAGGTACCGCCACGAGGCTGTCGTGACCACAGTTAACGACTGAACGATGACTATGATAGCATAGTTCTTACGCTATGTCAATAGCCAATGCTTCGGATCATAAAAAAACTCCCTTTAGGGGTCTTTATCCGCCAGCTGGCGGAATAAGTTCTTTGGGGCGAGCTGCCCCTCAAGTTTCGAACCGAGTGTTTGAGCTCAATTATGGCGATGGTGAATGATGTTAGGTTTCACCCAGTAATAACTTAGCCGCTTTCATTCCGGAGTAGATTGCAACCTCCATACACGGTGAGCCTAAATGGTCTCCGGCAAAATAGACCCCATCCCTACCCTGTTCTCCTTGTAATCGAGCAAGCAGCTCATTGCTCGACTTTGGCATCGTATGCTCCCATAGATACGTATCGATAACCTTAAAAACTTCTAAGCTATCGCAAGCACTTCTCAAGTGCCTCTCAACGACCTCTTGGATGTAAGCTTCATCGTAACTCTCTGTGTGCCCCTTGGGTACCCGCAGGTAGGCTATGACGATATTCTTACCGAGCGACATGGTGTAGCCAATGTTTCCCATACTCGTAATGTGAGCTTCTTTGGCGTTAGAGCTGTAATTATACGCCACACACCACGCAGTATTACCTCGTATGCTGAGTGGCTTCTCGGTCTCGATGATTACGGTGTAATACCTGGTGTAAGATGGTTCAACCTTGCTGGTTATCCCCGGAAGAAAGTTTTCGAG
>DAIDKY010000003.1:0-232 GCA_027449805.1 bacterium | reverse complement strand
TGATCTTATCAGTAATTATCTCGTCATTAGCAGTCGTCACCCTCCCCTTTGCGATCGAAGTTACAAGTGTATCCTTGATGATCGTCCCGCCGTTCTTTTCGATCTTCTCCACGAGTGCTGTGATAAGCTGATCCGTCCCGCCCGGAAGATATCTTACGCTCTTATAGGTTCTGTGATAAAAGACATTATAGATGAACCCACTGCCAACACTCATCGGCATAGACTGAATGTC
>DAIDKY010000002.1 GCA_027449805.1 bacterium | reverse complement strand
CCCCGACATACGGGTATACGGCGGTGGGGGCGGAACCATAGTCCCATCGGAGATCGACGAGCTGCACTCGTACGGTGTCGCACGAATATTCTCGCCCCAAGACGGCCAGTCCCTCGGCTTGGGTTGCCATGAGTTTAATCTCCTGACCCTTGGCCAGCGAACCGTCGACGATGCGCAGAAAGAGAATGACACCGCGATATTCGTCGTAGACCGAGTCAAAGATTAGAGCTCGCAGAGGCGAGTCGGCCTTCCCTTGCGGCGCCGGAACCTGCTCGACGATGGCATCGAGAACCTCAGATACACCCTCGCCCGTCTTGCCGGAAACACGTAGGATCGATTCCGGGTCGCAACCGAGCAGCTTGGCAACTTCGCCCGCGACTCGATCCGGATCGGCCGCCGGCAGGTCGATCTTATTGAGTACCGGAATAATCTCCAGCCCTGCCTCGATCGCCAAGTAGACATTAGCCAGAGTCTGCGCTTGAATCCCCTGCGAGCAGTCGACAACCAAGACAGCGCCTTCGCAGGCGGCCAGTGAGCGCGACACCTCATAGGAGAAGTCGACATGTCCGGGCGTATCGATCAGGTTGAGCGAATAATCCTTCCAGGCCATGCGTACCGGCTGCAGCTTGATCGTAATGCCCTTTTCGCGTTCCAGATCCATGCTATCGAGAAGCTGAGCCTGCATGGCCCGCTTCTCAACGGTCCCCGTAAGCTCCAGCATACGATCGGCCAGGGTCGATTTTCCATGGTCGATGTGCGCAATTATACAAAAATTTCTGATCTCAGTCTGATTCACGTACCTTAGTATAGCCTATGCAAGGGCTAACTCACGTTTAATTAAGACCTAGTGGTCGCGACAAGAGTTCTCGTAAGCGGCGTAGGAACCAGCCGGCCTCTTTTAGCCTTAACAGATAACAGACACCGCCATAAGACGTAACGGCCACGACCACGATTAACAGGAACTTCGGCGCTACGACAAAAAATCCCTTGTCAGTGGCATAAAGCGGCGTTGCATAATGGATCAATTCGTAGAGGGCAGCCCCCATTACAGCGGCGGCGACGGCCATGCGCCAACTGCCACTAATGATCCGCCCTAACCCGATCGAGATATGTCGGCGCTCCAGAATTGCTACAAGGACGACGGTCTCGAAGGCGTCGATAATCGATCCGGCCATAGCAAGCCCGGAAACACCGAAGCGATGCGACAACTGAAACGATAGAATAACGTTAATAACAACGGCAATGAGCGAGACGATCAGAGGGGTCTTGGTGTCCTGATAGGCAAAAAAGATACGTGCTACCAGGAAAAAGAGGCTGGCAAAGACGATCGTACCGGCGAACCAGCCGAGCGCGTTGGCGGTGGCAACATTGCCAAAACCGTAGAGCAAACGCACGATGTAACCTCGAGCCACGATCACAAAAGCCGCCGAGGGAAGCGACAAGAATAGAATAAAACGTGCCGTGCGCGAAACGTCATCGGCCATCTCCTCTTTTTTGTTGTCCGCAACATTGGCGGATAAACGAGGAAAGACTGCCGTCGTAATGGCGGCGCCGATCAACGACAAAGGTACGTTCTTTAAGTTATTAGCCAACGTATAGGCTGTGACTGAGCCGGCGGCCAAAGTTGAACCAATCGCTTTCTCGATAACATAGTTCATCTGGTCGATCCCTTGATCGATGGCGCGAGGTACCATGAGCCAGAGCACGCGTCGTACCGGCCTCATGCGCAGACGCAGAACCGGGCGATAACGCACACCGAGTCCGATCAGTCCGCCCCACTGCAAAAGAGCTTGCAAAATCGTGCCCAAAACGACACCCCAGGCGACACCGTAGATGCCCCAGCGATTAGCAAAAACAACGATACCAAAGATAATTCCGATGTTATAAAGCACGCTGGCCATGGCGTAGATCAAGAAACGTCCCTTGGCCTGCTGAATACTACCGAAGACACTCGAAATAGCAAAGAAGATCGGTGTCAGCAGCATTATCCTGGTCAGCTGGACCGTTAGATCATGCTGCTCTCCATGAAAACCGGCCGCCATAACCGTGACGATCTGACTAGCAAAGATAATCCCGAGAACCGCCGCCGTAACCGTTCCGATGACGAGCAGATTGAGCAGAGTCGAAGCCATATCCCAGGGCTCGCCGTCCTCGCCTCGCGCCAATTCCTTAGTAAAGACCGGAATAAAGGTAACGGCAAAGGCTCCGGACACCAGCAGTGTAAAGAGCAGGTCTGGCAGACTGAAGGCTGCCATATAAGCATCGAGGGTCGGCCCGACGCCGAAGTGGGCAATAAGCAGACGGTCGCGCAATAGCCCGAGCAGACGGCTAAGAAGATAGGCGCCGGAAATGACCAATGCCGCACTGCCGATGGTCTGCTTGGCATTGGCGCGCCGGAAGATGTTTTTTACGTGATACATAGGCGTTTTATACGGCCGCCTACGCCGTTACGGGGTTGCCGGGGACCTCTGGACCGATCGTCTCTTCGCGATCATCGTCGCTTCTCGGATCATTCGACTTGGGGTCGTTGGGACGCGGACCGATCAGCTCGATAAACTCGTCCTTATCGATAACCTCGTCTTGGATCAACTTAGCAGCAATCTTGTTAACCTTGTCGCGGTACTTGGTAATAGCATCGCCGGCGCGTGAGGCAGCCTCGTCGATAAGGGCGGCGATTTCGCTGTCGATGATCGCCGCAACCTCCTCCGAGTAACCGCGGTGCTCGCCCATCTCGCGGCCCAAAAAGACCTGGTCGCTTTGGGAACCAAAGACGCGATTCGGCAGCTTTACGCTCATACCGTTGACCATGATCATATGGCGGGCAACTTCGGTGGCCTTCTGTAGATCGTTCGATGCGCCGGTCGTAATATCGCCAAAGACGATACGCTCGGCCATGCGCCCGCCGAGCATAACCGCTAAATCGTCCTTAAAGTCGGCGACCGAGGTAAGATAACTATCTTCGAGCGGCAACTGCCAGGTAAAGCCGCCGGCACGACCGCGCGAAATAATCGAGACTTTGTTTACGGGATGAGCGTTGGCCAAGGTATGCGCCACGATGGCGTGGCCCGCCTCATGGTAAGCAGTGATCTCCTTCTCCTTGTCGTTCATTACGTGGGTCTTGCGCTCCGGTCCCATCATGACTTTCTCAACGCTATTGTTGAGATCTTTCTGACTGATCTTCTTGCGATCGTTGCGAGCCGCCAGAATAGCCGCCTCATTCAAGAGATTGGCCAAATCCGCGCCCGAAAAACCTGGGGTCTTACCGGCGATCTCTTTCATATCGACGGTCTTTTCGAACGGTTTGCCCTCTGAGTGAACATCAAGAATGGCGATACGGCTCTTTAGATCCGGTGCATCTAGAGTAACGCGACGATCGAAACGGCCGGGTCGGAGCAGAGCCGGATCCAAAACATCAGGACGGTTAGTGGCGGCCATCACGATAACATTTGTGCCCTGCTCAAAGCCATCCATCTCAACCAAAATCTGGTTTAGAGTCTGCTCGCGCTCATCATGCCCGCCGCCCATGCCGGTACCACGCTGTCGCCCGACGGCGTCGATCTCATCGATAAAGATAATGCAGGGCGCGTTTTTCTTGGCCTTCATAAAGAGGTCGCGAACACGACTGGCACCAACTCCAACAAACATCTCGACAAACTCCGATCCGGAAATACTAAAGAACGGCACGCCTGCTTCTCCGGCCACGGCACGAGCCAGGAGAGTCTTACCGGTTCCGGGAGGCCCGAAGAGCAAGACGCCCTTAGGGATTTTGGCGCCAAGGGCCTCAAACTTGGCCGGATATTTTAGGAACTCGACGACCTCGGTCAACTCTTGTTTGGCCTCATCAGCTCCGGCAACCTCCTTAAAGGTCACTTTCTTCCTGTCAGAACCGAACAGGCGAGCCCGGCTCTTACCAAAGTTCATCGCTTGATTACCCTGGCCTTGCGCCTGACGCATCATAAAGTAGAAGAAGGCCACGATGATCAAGACCGGCCCGATCGTAAAGAGCAGATTTAGCCACAGACTCGAGTCGCTGGCTGGCTTAGGGTTGATCACAACCAACTTCGGGTTAATCCCGTAATCCGAGATCAAGCTGGCCGAAGAGGAATCCTTGGTTGCAATCTGTTGCGGTGCGTTGGAATCCTTGAGTGTAACCGTGAGCTTATCGCCGTCAACTACAATCTGGCTGACTTTGCCATCTTTGGCCTCGTTTATGACCTGCGACAGCGGTACGTTCTCGGTCTTCGTCTGCGGCGACGAGAAGGCTGCCAAAATCGCCAAGATAGCGACTGCAGCCAATAAAATGATGATTCCACGAGAGTTTTTCTTCATATTCATGACTCCCAGTATACCTAGATAATTCCTTGGTGGCTACGGGTAGATTCGAACTACCGACCAAGAGCTTATGAGTCTCCTGCTCTACCACTGAGCTACGCAGCCATACTCGTATCAAGTTTGATACCTGATACATAATACCTGATACAAAAGAAGGCCTAAAGGCCTTGAGTAATAATTCCTTTGGTAGCGGGGGTTGGACTTGAACCAACGACCTTCGGGTTATGAGCCCGACGAGCTACCACTGCTCCACCCCGCGACACAAAAAGCATTCTAGCTCTTTCCAGCTAAGAAATCAAGCCACTGGGTAAGGTTTGATTTGGGTTTTGGCTTCGGTGCTTTTGCCGCGTTTTGGGCCGCGATATTAGACGGATTAGGTAGAATAATAAGGTTTTCGCCCGGTTTCTGCAGTCCCAAGTTAGTCCGCGCCGCCTTCTCCTGGTACGAGCTGGTAGCGTAATACTGCAGGTTATAATTGAGCTCGTCGTTCTGTATACTCAAGGTACTGATCTGTGAGTTTAAGGCGTCGATCTGCTTCTGTAGATGATAATTATTGGCGATCGTCTGTCCAAGTACAACAGCCAAATACACAACCACCACCGCGCCGGCGATGTTGCCTAAGCTTGACTTAGTAAGGCGTATCATACTCTATACTATACTACGGAAGGGCCTGTAGCTCAGCGGTTAGAGCGGTACTCTTATAAGGTACTGGTCGATGGTTCGAATCCATCCAGGCCCACCAAAGAACTTATGCTTAATATTGGCTCTCTTGAGCCTTTTTTAGTAATTGACAGTAAAATCACCTTCAGTGACGTCTCCGATCAAACCTAGGTACCAAGTACCACGAGCGAAGTACTTCTTACCCACCCTCTTAAGATCCTCGAGGGTAACCTCTTCGATCTCCCTCCAGTAGTCTTCGAGTGTCCAGCCAATATCAACCTGCAGATTGCGTGAAATATGATAGTCTGCCCAGGACCCGGAGGTCTGCATCTGCACACGAGCAGATTTGATCATCTTATTCTTTGCAAACTCAAGCTCTTCTGCAGTAATCTTGCCATCGTACACTCTAGCGAGTTCCATGCAGGTCGCATCAAGAACAGCCTGAAGTTTGCTCTTCGCAGCGGTTGTTTCGACCGACCACCACCCACCCGCCGACATCTCTTGAACCTGAGTACCGACAGAATAGACTAAACCCTGTTCTTGGCGGAGAATTCGATTAAGCGTGCTTGCTCTTCCGCCACCAAGAATGGTGCCTATGACGTCGAGCGGCGTCCAGTCGGGATCCCCTTTGGGACAAGTTCGAAAACCAAAAGTGAGATGAAGCTGTTTATTATCCTTCTTCACAATCAGAACTGGATTCGTTCGCACGACCTTAACTTCTCCATCATCGAACGTCTTTGTGCTACGACCGAGATTCCTTAACTTTTCGTTTGCAATCTTTTTAACCGACTCAGCATCTACGCCACCACTAACAACGACTATTCCTCTGTCAGATGTCAGCGTTTCCTTCAAAAAGTTTTTCAGGTCATCGACATTCACTGCCTCAACGCCCTCAACAGTACCTACACCAGAACGACCAACGCTCGTCCCCTGGAAGTAGAGGCGATAACGAATGTCCCACATCTTACGGCCGGGGTTGCCCTCCCACTCGCCGATCTCGCCTAGCACTGATTGTCGCTCATTCTCGACCGCCCGTGGCTCAAACAATGATTCGGTCATCATTTGGCCAAGTACATCAAAAGCAATTTCAAGGTCTTCTGGATCGCCAACTGCGGCTCTAATCTGGATGGTCTCTTTAGGAGTTGAGGCTCCAAAGCCACCTCCATATTGCTCAATATAGGTTGCAAGATCAGATTTGGTTGGATATTTCTTTGTTCCGGCAACAACCATGTGTTCAAGGTAATGGGCCAGGCCCTCCTTGCCTGGTGTGTCGTAACGACTTCCAGCTTTAAAGGCTAGACGTACGTGAACTGGCATACCTTGACGCTCAAAGACAACGCACGGCATACCGTTCGACAGCTTAAACTCTTCTCTTTTAACCCCTAGCTCGCTCAACTTCATGGCCGGCTCCCATTAGTACCTTTAAGTATAAGTATCCCTAAACAATTGACAAGTCTTTATATTATTACATAAATATGCTATAATGCCGTCAGAAAATAAGGGTAAATCTACCAGGGTTCAACCCAACACCGGTAATGCCATTGAGTTCGGTTTGCCTTAGTTGGGCATACCAACCAATAAGCTCTTCCCTTACTTAGTCCCACTGGGCTAAAGCTAAGTCCACCAATTGACTTATTGTCATATTTTGTATATAATATGTAAATCAATCCAAACCTGGTGAGATCTGGTACGGCAGTCCCGTACACGTCCCTTGAAAGGGGTGGAAGATGAGCGCAGATGCGATTGCAACTTTGCAAAAGCTCTGGGAGAAGCTCCATTTCTCCACAGTCAGGCGAGTCATCACTCGCGAACCCGAAGACATCCTGTCCATCAGCCTCGGCAAGCCTCTGGGGGAGTACCCTAACGGCACGCCGATGTTCAACGGTAGTGAGTACACCAGCCTCAAGCGCCGCGCCGACGTTCCCGAAGCAGATCGGTGGCGGATGCAGGTCTCGTGGAGGCACTACTACGGCTTCACCGTTGATGATGTCTACTTCCAGCAGCCGGATTTCCGGCTAATGGACTTTGACATCGACTTGACCTGCACCTGGGGTGATCGGTTTGGAAATCACAAGTTCGGCCAATCCAGACTTCCCGAGGCAGGTCAGCTGGTCTGTGGGGAGGTCATCACGACACAGCGGGGAAAACGGTTTAGCCGCTGGTTTCCCTGCGACGAGGCCTTCCGGACCCTGGTCTTGGCGGTGCGCGGCGAGCTCGACCTCACCGAGGATGAGCTAGGTCGTCGACTTCTAACCGAAGACTCCCATGACACGCTCTGGGCGGTGGCTCGCCTGGCCCTTTTCGACAACGTGCAAGCGTTCGTCGATCAGGTCGAGCTGGCCAAGATTCGGCAAAACCACTGGAACGACCCCGACTGGCAAGCACCGGAGAAGTACCGCCATCCGGCCGCCGGTCGGCCCTACGGTAAGCACGGCTACACTGTGCTTCCTGACGGCATGTACTTGCCACTAGGAACACCCCAGTACCTCCACACCCTAACGTACCAACTGGGACAGCCTCAGTGGTGGGAGGAGTTCCTGCGTCTGACGCAGGAGAAGTGCCTTGACCACTTCCATCCAGAAATGGGTGGATTGTGCGAGGCTTGTGTACATGAGAACATCAAGCGCGGTGAGATGTGGGATACGGAGTATGGCTGGCACGACTGTCAGTTCCCCTACTCCAAGTCGGCAACTCGATTGCGTTCGTCCCACAGCCAGTAGCCACTGGTCGGGGCCTTGGCCCACGGAAGAGACCATTTCGGTCCCATCCCGTGGGCCTCTTTCGTACCCGGTTCGACCTAGATAAACTCAAGTCCACCAATGTGATAATCCTCAGACAGATTGTCGGACATTCTTGTTTTTACTTTCATCGCAATCTAGAAGCTTAATACATGAATGATTAGACGTTGATTAAGTTACATTAGTGCGCAGCTAGACAGTTTGCCAACTTGACCCGTAATAGTTATGCTTAGGGCACTATGGATCAGCCAAACATCATCTACCCGCCCGGTCACGAATCGGCCCCCGCAGTATCAACGCCAACACCGCCGCCAACCGTTACGCCAGAACCGACCAATCCCAAACAGAAGTCGGGTGTCAAGACGGTGATCGTCGTCATTCTAATTCTTCTGCTCATTGGTGGCGCAGGTTATGGCGCCTATTACTACCAGCAGCAGCGAATCGACAGCCAAAATGTTCAAATAAATTCTCTAAATCATCAGATCGCATCACTGCAGAAACAAATCAAGGCTGCCAAGACGGCGCCCAGTACAACTGTAACTAATCAGAATGTAATCAAGATCACTAACCTTGGTTTTCAGATCACGGTACCGGATAGCATCAAGGACCTTACCTTCACCACTTCGAGCACAACATCAGCAAGCCTCTCAACGGCTAGTCTGACGGCCAAGGATGCCGCCTGTGCTGATAACGCGACGGTGAGTGGATTGGGGGTATTCAGCAAGGGTACGGGTGTCTACAAAACCCCTATCGCCAGCCCGCCGATCCTTGTCAAACAGTTTAATGGCTTCTACATCACCTACTCATCGCCGCAGGCTAACTGCAGTACGAACGTAGGCACCATGGCCATAGCTAACAGTCAGTCTCAAGTCCTCCAGTCTGCCTTCCCTTCCGCTTCACTAATTACCAACTAGCAACGGAGGCTACATGAGATATTGGCTCGCTCATATACTTGCAGGAACCGGACTAGCCGTCGGTCTAGCGCTGCCCTTGGCCGCCAGCGCCGATACCGTTACGAACTGGCAGGATCAAGTAAACGTCGCGGGCAACGGTACCGTTAAAGTCGTCGAAACGATAACCTACGACCCTCAAGATGGTAACCACCACGGAATAATACGAGACATTCCCGCGACATTCTCCGGCAATGGCCACACCTACTACACCTGGATTCAACCGATCAGTGTAAACGATCCATCGGGTGCGCCTTATAACATCTATAAACAGACCGATGATCGGAACCATCTTTACCTCCAGATCGGCGACCCCAATATTACAATTTCGGGGCCGCAAACCTATGTCATTACCTATACGATCGATCCGCTGGTGATATCGGCCGGCGACCATGATCGTCTGATCTTTAATCTGGTCGGTACAAGCTGGCAAACCAACATCCAGGCCGCCAGTATTACTGTTCATTACGACAATGGGACACAGATTACTACGGTTAATTGCTACACGGGTGCTGCCGGCTCGACAAACAGCGCTTGTACGGCGGGGGTTGTTAATGGTGATGCCAAGGCAAAACTCACTCAGCCTCTACCGGCTGCGAGCGCCTTTACGATAGATCTAACGACCCCTCCCAACAGCGTCACCGGCTACCTTCAGCCCGATAAGCCGATACCGCTCAGTCTCCGAGAGCGTCTCTCCTACCTAATGGCGGGGGCCGCCCTCTTACTGGTCGCTCTGAGCATTATTGTGATGATTATTCACAAACTGGCCGACTGGCGTCGCCGACGCCGTCAAACCGTTGTTGCTCAATATGAAGCTCCAGACGGTCTAAAACCGGCTCAACTCAATATGATTGATGGCGCCAATCAATCCAAGATGATTGCAGCGACCCTAATTGATCTTGCCGTACGCGGTTACCTCAAGATAGATCTCCTTAAGCCGAAAACACTCTTTATGCCGGCAAACTATCGTTTTACGATGCTAAAAACCAACGAGGGTCTGGCACCCTACGAGGCCGAGCTGTTTAATGCAATTTTTTCGACGACTAATACCATCGAGATGCAGGATCTGAAGTCCAAGAACATCCAGATGACGATCGCAATCGCCAAACTTAAATCCGACTTAGGCAATGATCTAAAGGACAAAGGCTACTTCGCCAGCTCCGTTACCTCTCTCCGCAACAGTCTCAACGTCGGCTTGCTAATCGTCTCGATCTCCGTCCTGATATTTGGTATCGCCTTCGTCTTCATGGGTAACTTGATCGGAACCTGGATATTGGCCGGATCATTCGCTGCAGCGCTAGGCGGATTTATCCTTAGCCTCAAAGCCAGCGGCCGCACCCGCCTCGGGGACGAAGAATGGGCCAAGGTCGAGGGATTTAAGCTATTCCTTAAGGTGACCGAAAAAGACCGTCTCGCCTTTACCGACGCCCCGGCCAAAACACCTCAGCTCTTTAGCGCCCTTCTCCCGGCGGCCATCGCTCTGAACGTTGAAAAAGAGTGGGCCGCCCAGTTCGCAGGTATCGACATCGGACCGGCCGTTAACGGCTGGTATGGCGGTTACAGCGGAGTCCTCATGGCCAATAGTTTTGGGCCGGACTTTAGCTCAAGCTTTGCCAGCGCCGTCTCTAGTAGCTTCGCGGGAGCCAGCGGTGCCGGCAGCGCCGGCGGTGGAGGCGGTGGCGGCGGCGGTGGCGGCTGGTAGGCTACGGTCGCTTGATACCCGCCTTACAGTAAGGACAGAGTCCGGTTATCTCAACTTGATGGCTGTAGCCATCAAAGACAAACTCGTGGCCCTCGGCGATCTCGCGTAAAGCCGCCTCCAGTGCCGTGCTGTTAAAGCCGAACTCCCAGCCGCACTGAGCGCATAAGAGATGATGATGATGCTGTCGAAACGGCGCACTCAACTCAACGAATTTATACCTCACCTCCATGGCGATACCGAGTTCCAAAAGAAGCTTAAGGGTACGATAAACCGTTGCTTGGTCGATCTTGCCCGCCAACGCCCTCACCAACTCCTTGCGCGTACACGGCCCCAGCTTATACAGCATGAGGAAGACCTGGTCACGTTGACGAGTCCGTCCGACGCGGGCGCGCCGCAGTCTTGTACGAAATCTTTCCTGCATTGGGTTATCCATGTTCGCAAGTATAGCGAATTTTTGCGAATTTTTTGCAAAAATTCCCCAATGCCCCTAAAGTACAGATACTATGAATATTCTTCCCCTATTCCTATCACTCACAACCTTCTTCTCAACATTGCTCGGCGGACTCTTCGCCCTTAAAAACCAAGACCGTCTCCACCGTATCCTCGGTTTTACCGCCGGCATCCTTCTAGGAGTCGTTGCCTTCGACCTGCTACCGGAGATTATGAACCTCGTTCATTCGACCGGCGTCAAACCGATCGTACCGATGATATCCTTAACCGTCGGCTTCCTCTTCTTTCATTCATTGGAGAAATTAACCCAGATTCATCATCACCAACACGAGGGCGGCAACGAACGTCAACCTCGCATCGGCGTTATCTCTGCTCTGGCCCTATCGGCTCACTCCTTCTTTGATGGTGTCGGCATCGGTCTGGCCTTTCAGGTTAATACTACCGTCGGGCTGGCCGTGGCCGCCGCTGTCATTGCTCACGACTTTGCTGACGGCCTGAACACCGTCACCCTAATGCTAGTAAATAAGAATTCCGGCAAGCGTTCGTTCGGCCTCCTCTTAGTCGATGCAATTGCCCCCGTTCTTGGTGCCGCCTCGACCCTATTCTTTCAGTTATCCGACAAGAGTCTCCTCCTCTACCTTGGTTTTTTCGTCGGATTTTTGCTCTATATTGGCGCCTCGGATATCCTGCCCGAAGCCCACGCCGATCACCCGTCAAAGCTTACTTTGCTTCTAACCATACTCGGAACGATCTTCATCTACGTGGTCACACGCGTTAACTTGTGATATAACAACCTCACACCGTCCTATCCTCTAGCCCTGCGAAGGTGGTGAGTACCTGTGTCCGACCATGGACATGATCACAATCATGCCGCCAAATCCGGTCCCCGCTTCCTGGCCTTCTGCGGCATTGAGCTCGTCTTCGGCTTGATGTTCTCAAACTCAACCCTCGTCTCGAGCGCTGCTCACGACTTTGTCGACGGCATCAGTCTTACTGCCTCAAAGCCGCTCATTGAACGCTGGAAGCAGCACCCCAAGCATTGGACCTACTGCACGAAACGCGGTCTCTTTAGCATCTTCATGGCGGTGCTTGGGCCGATCGCCAGCATCGTTGGACTTGCCGTCGAGCAGCATGAATCGATCGCGGTCTATGGCTTCGTCATTACCATGATGATCGGAGTCGTCAGCCTTGCCCTGAATCTCGTCGGTTTCGTCGAGACTCTTCAGCTTGGTTCGATCAAACTCTTCCGCGAAGAGGGCCTCAAGAAGGTAATGAAGCGGCAGCTCCATATTGATTTGGGGATTCTGATTCACTTCTTCGAAGACAGTCTTGGCTCGATCATAGTTATCGTCATGAGCGCTCTGGCCTTTTGTTATAACGACCCGCCGTTGCTCTACTTGGGTACGATTATGATCATTGTCAGCACAATGGTACTGGGACTGTGGTCCGGTCTCCACACCCTGACACTGATCGCCCATCGCGAACCTCGCCATGATCACGCCAAAGAAACTTACGCCGATCACCGACACCATGACCAAACGGCGGCCTCTTCATGAGGCCGCCTTAAACGTTATTATTCCCAGCGGAAGATCATGATCGCAATGATGTAGATAGCTATCATCCATCCGCCCATAATGGCCAGTTGCGGGCCGAGATCCAATAATGACTTATTCTGGGTCGAGATCATGCGCAATCCATCAACGACCGGGCTCAAGGGGATAAAGGCCGTTAAATGCTGAAGCCAGATTGGCATTAAGAACCGGGGAAAGAAGACTCCGGAGAGGAACATCATAGGGAAAGAGACCAGGTTGCCCAAGGGTGCGGCCTGCTTCTCGTCGTTGGCCCAACCACCGACGGCCATGCCGAAACCAAACATTAGAATTGCTCCAAGCAAGGCATAGAGCGCGAACAACAATAGGTTGCCGTTGACCCGGAAATGGAAAACTACTACGGCCACCGCAAACATCACCCCGATCGAAAGCGCTCCAGCCACGATCGACGAGGCGGCATAAGCAATAATAAACTGCATCGAGGTAAGCGGCGTGGTTCTGAGCCGACCTAACGCCCCCGACTTCTTGAGGGCCGGCAGCGTGTTGATGGGGCCGAAGATACCCAAACCCAACAGCGAGAAGCCCAGCAAGCCGGTGAAGGCATAGTCAAAAGCCGTCAGGCCTGACTGTTCCGTCGATTTGGTCACAACCGTCAGGGGCGGGGTGATCCTAGTTATCTGCGTATTGGTAACGGCAAAGCCGGCTCCCAGAATCGAGGCAACGGTCTGCCCCGCGGTGGCACTATTCTGATCATATAAAACGATTGCCTGGCCACTCGGGTAACCACTGGCATTGGGCTCTCCAAAGCCTTTCGGTAGTTGAATAATGGCATCAATCTCACTCTTTTGCATTAGTTCCTTGGCGTCACTCAGCGAGGTTGTCGGATTAACCTTAAAGACCTTTTCTTTACTGATCTGGCCGACATATTGCTGCGAGAAGCTGGTATGCGCATCGTCGATCACTGCTACCTTAAAGGTCGTGCCATTAGACGAGCCGAAGAGCCCGCCAAAGACAAACAACAATATGAGGGGGAATAAAATACTAAAGAAGAGAGCCGTCTTGGACCGCATATAGCGACGCGTCAATAGAACCGTCATCGCCCAGGTAGTAAAGAAGTAGCGCTTAATCCTCATTCGCGTATCGCCTTGCCGGTTAGATCAATAAAGACATCCTCCAGGGTGGCCGCTTGAACCTCGACGTGGGGTTTAAAGCCGCGTTTTAATAAGGCTTTAATCAGCGCCGTCGGGTTATCCAATGCGATTATCTTGCCTTCGTCCATTACCGCCACACGGTCGCACAGCACCTGCGCCTCCTCCATGTAATGCGTCGTCATAATGACAGTGACGCCTTCGTCCGAGATCGACCTGACCAAATCCCAGAGATTACGGCGAGCCTGCGGGTCGAGGCCGGTCGTCGGCTCATCGAGAAAGAGAACCTTGGGCTGGTGGACCAAAGCCACGGCGATACTAAACCGCTGACGCTGACCGCCCGAGAGGTGCTCTGGGTAGGCATCGGCCTTGCTGCCGAGCTCAACTTTGTCGAGAATCGCACTCGTGTCAACACGCGAGCCGTACATTGCAGCAAAAGCGACTAAAAGTTCCTTGAGCTTTACGCCGTCCAAAAAGGCCGAGCTCTGAGGCTGTACGCCAATAATTTCCTTGACTCGCTCCGGATACTTACCGGCATCAATGCCGTCTACGGTAGCCGTCCCCGATGTAATATCGCGCAGTCCCTCGATCATCTCGAGGGTGGTCGTCTTACCAGCGCCATTGGGTCCTAAAATACCGAAGATCTCGCCTTGTTTAACACTAAAACTAACGCCTTTGACGGCCTCAAAACCGTCAGCGTACTCTTTCTTGAGGTCTTTTACGTGTAAGATCGCTCCCGACATTCTAGCTCCGCTTAAGGACAGGCAGACCCGTCTTGGGATTCTCGACAACTTGGCTGCGATCCTCCGGCAGGGCGTCGATTGGTCTACCCTTGGGGCTGATTGCCTTGGCAAAGAAATAGTTACGGTAGACACGTCCGCCCTTGAGCTTGGCATCGTACTCGTGCAGGTAATACGTTTCGCCTTTTGAATTGACGTGCGTGTAAGCCATATACGTTCCTAATTAGATTCTGTTCTATCTGTTATTATGCTCATGCTTAAAGCTATGTCAACCTATTATCGCCCCTAAATGTTGACGAACAGGGTCAACCCGTCATGATTAACCCGAATAATGCCGCGCAGAATCTGAAACTCGAGATGCTGAAAGCCGGTATCTACCACCACCGTGCCGCTGTCGACGATCGAGAAAAACTTGGCGTGCCCGGCGAGAATATCAAAAGGCCCCATCCTGTTACTAGCCGACAACGAAACTGCCTCGCCGACGAAATAAGTGTCGTACGGCGATATGATCTTGACCTTAAAGCGCCGCTTATCGACGGTCTTCGCGGGAGCATAGGCCGCGGCG
This sequence comes from bacterium, assembly GCA_027449805.1. Classification (GTDB taxonomy): domain Bacteria; phylum Patescibacteriota; class Saccharimonadia; order UBA4664; family UBA4664; genus DAIDKY01. Next base: position 16,114 of record DAIDKY010000002.1, on the reverse strand, counting down.
TAGGTCGAACTCCCTTTAGTATCATCGGCCATTAGATAATGATCTCCTCGACTCCGGCCAACGTCTCCTCGCGAGTATAGTATGTTCCCGGAATACCCGTAAGGTGTTCGGTAGCGTGCATATACTGAGAGAAGTAATTAATCAGTTTCTTGGCTTTCTGATAGTCGGCTCGGTCGGCCGGCGATAGCTCGCTCTCGCCAATGATCGCAATGATGTTTTTGAGCGAATCATATTTCTGCATAATTGCCTGAACCTGGGACGCCAGCATATAATGGCGCTCGCCGACCAGCTCCGGTGTTAGCATCGATGAGCTAGTGTTAATGAGGTCGACCGCCGGCCGGATACCAAGCTCTGCCACTGAACGCGACAGCACCAAGACGGAGTCGAGCTGCTCCTGAATCTCTTGTACCGCCGGGTCGCTTAAGTCATCGGCCGGAATAAAGATTGTCTGGATCGAGGTGATCGCCCCGTTAGCATTACTCGACAAGCGGTCCTCGAGCCGTTTGAGGTCCGAGAATATCGTCGGCTGATAACCGCCCTCGCTGGGGATCTCACCAAGCATCGTTGCCAGCTCGTTGCCAGCCTGAATATGACGGTAGATGTTGTCGATAAAGAAGAGAATGTCGCGCTTCTCTTCGTCGCGGAAATATTCGGCCATCGCCGTTGAGGACTGTCCGACCACCGCACGCATCGCCGGATTTTCGTTCATCTGCGCATAGAACATAACGGTACTGCCTAAGAGGTTGCGCTCCTGTAACGTCTGATACATCTCTTGTCCTTCACGAATACGCTCGCCGATACCGGTAAAGAAGGATAACTTGGAGGGATCCTTGGCAATATTGTGCATCAGCTCCATTATCAGCACCGTCTTGCCGACTCCGGCACCACCTATAATGCCGATCTTGCGGCCTTTCACGAACGGAGTAAGAAAATCGATAACCTTGATGCCGGTCTCGATCAACTCTTCATTTCCACCCTTAAACGAGGTGACGGGCGGAACTTCATAAATACCGCGCTGCTTTACCTTGGTCAACGGACCCGCTCCGTCCATGGGCTGGCCCAAGGCATTAAATAACCTGCCCAAAGTGTCTTTACCGGTCGGAATAGTTATCGTAGCTTTGGTTCGCTCGAGTTTGGCGCCGCGTTTAATGAGACTCGACGAGGTCAAGTTAACGCACACGACGGTCATCTCATCCTTAAACATAAGCACCTCTAACGGTACCTCGGGATGGCCGGCCAGTTGGAGCAACTCGTGCGTTTCGGGTTTTTCGTCCCCGCGACAGATCACCTCGACGACGAGCCCGCGAATCGAATATACGGCTAATTCTGGTAGGTTGCTCATATCAATTTCATCGCTACAATTACTTCCTTTAACCGCTCGTCGCTCTCACGACGCCTGGCGCGGTTAAACCCGAGCAGAGATTCACTCTCCATCTCGTTGGCCTTATCGTGAGCCGCGCTCATGGCGCTAAAGCGAGAGGCATAGTGGGCCAGCCGCGATTCCAGGATTACCTGGCCCAGAGCTATCTCTAGCATAATCGATTCTAAATATGACACTACCTCGTCCGCCGACGGTTCAAAGATGTAGTCGCGCGGACTGATGAATTCTTTATCGCTGTTTTCGTTGCCTAATTCCTGAACCTGATTAAGCAGGTTTATCCGGTCGGGCTGCTGAATCGAGAGCGAGATATAGCGTTGGTAGTAAACACTAGGATTACTGTACCCGGCCAACTCCTGAACGATTGGACCCACGTCGACGCCGTCGTCGGTATCGGGGAGCTCAAAGATACGTTTTACTTTGCCGTGGTTCTGCTCTAGGAGCGCCTTGCCGTGAGAACCGATAACGAGGAGATCCGTCGTCGCGGGATCATAATCCTGCATGACCCTGGCGACGATCTTCTCGTCGATGTCTCCCGAGAGACCGCCCTGACCGGTTACTACTAGAAAAACGTTAGTTTTTTGACGCTTAACGCCCCTAATATCGATCTTCATCGACGCATCGACCCGAAGCTGAGAATAGATTGCCCAAAGCTCGTCGAAGAAAGTTTGAGAAGTATCAACCTTGTGTTTAATACGCCCGATTCTCATGCTGGCGATACTCTTAAAGATGCCGGTGATACCTTGAATCGTACCGATCTGATCTACTTCTTGCTTGAGCCCGTTTGATCTCATGGCTGTTTCTCCCCTGTGGCAGCGGCGGCAACCGGCTGCGGCGCGGCGGCCTGACGATGGATAGTAACGGTCTGAAGCAGCTGACTGATCGTCGAATCGATCGAAGCGTCATCACTGGCCGGGTTAGGCATCTGCATAACCTGCTGCTTTAGAGCCTCAACATTGATCGGAATCTTGCCTTCGGTCTTGATGACAGTCTCCAAGATAAGCAACTGCTGGATCGGCGTGTAGATCACGTCCGGAGGTTGTTTTAAAGCGTCGTAGATCCTCTTGCCCAGATCTAAATCAGCCTGCGCATCCGGTGCCAGCTGCGAGCCGAAACGTGAAAACTCCAAAGCCTGGCGGTAAGCCGCGATCGCACTAAACAAACTGCTGGTCAGCTTCTGCTGCCGCGCGGTCTGAGTCTTGCCGCCGACACGGGTAACCGACAAACCGGTGTTAACCGCCGGGCGAACGCCCTGACGGAAGGTACTGGCGTCAAAGATGACCTGGCCGTCGGTAATACTCATAATGTCGGTTGGCAGATGGGCCGTAATATCATCGCCGGGAGTCAAAACGACGGCCATCGCCGAGAGCGTCGCCTTATTTGACTTAAGCCTGCCGGCCCGTTCGAGCAGAGACGAGTGAGCGTAGAACATATCACCCGGATAAGAATCGCGGCCGGGAGAAACCTCGAGCAAGAGCGACATCTCGCGATAAAGTTTGGCGTGAGAAGTAAGATCATCATAAATTACTACCACGTCGTGGCCGTTATTCCAGAAATACTCACCAATCGCCGCACCGACATACGGGGCAAGGTAGGATTGAGGTAGAGCGTCAGCGGTACTGGCAACCAAAACAATACAATAATCCAAGGCTTTCGTTGAAGTCAGCCTGGCCAATAGATGATCGACGTCGACCGGCTTCTTGGCGATCAAAACATGAATAACGATCCGCCCGCTGCCCTTCTGCGACAACGTTAGTTGGCTCATAAAAGCACTTTTGCCCGTCTTGCCGTCACCGAGAATGGCCATGCGCTGACCAAGCGCAAAAGGAAACAGTGAGTCGACGATGGCAACTCCGGTCGGCAGCGGATCATTGAGCTCGAGGCGATCAACAATCGGCGGGGCGGCCGCAAAAACCGGGACGCGTTCTTTAAGATGTAGCGGGCCCTTGCCGTCGAGCGGCTCCCCCGTTACCGACAGGACTCGCCCCACTAAGGTTTCGCCGACCCCCGTAGTAAGCTCGTCGCTATCGAGCACCGCCAAGGTGCCGATGGGCATAGACTCGGACGACAGATTCAATACCACCGTCTCTTCGGCTCTCACCTCGCGCACCATGCCCGTATGACCGTTCTCAAAGTAGACCAAAGCGTTAACGCCGATCTCCCCCAGCCCACGAACGGTCGTAAGGAAACGATTCACCGCGATCACCTCGCCGGTAGGCTTGCCGCCGGCAACAAGTTTTGCAAAACGAGGGTTATCCGACATTGCGCACCAACTCCGGTATATTAGCCCGCCCTTGGGCGAGACGCTCGCGGAAGGAATAATCAAAAATGCGGTTAGGCGTGCGGACAATGATTCCCCCGCCGATGGTTCGATCGGCACTAAATCCAACCAAAACGTCCGGACGACAATTAGTCCGAAACCAATCGACGAGCGTCTGTTTCAAGTCGTCCCCTGGCAACGCTGCCAAAACGATATGTACCGTTACCGGCTTAAGCTTCCTTAGCTCTTCAATTAATGCTGTCAGCTGAGTCACACTTGGAGCCTTGTCCCCCAACCAACTATCGAGCAGTTGTTTGGTCTCGGGCGAACAACTCGGTTCATGAACGGGCTTTGCTCCAACCTTACATTTTACCGCGCTATTGCTTAACCAGTCGCGCAGACGTTCCAGCTCGAATTGAACAGCCTCAAAGACCTGGGGAGTGGTAATGTCAGAAGGAAGATTAAAGGCCACTCGATAGATTCTTCTTTAAGGCCGCCTTATTGGCATCCAACGTCTCGGTGATGTAGGTCATCTGCGAGCCAAGATCCACCCCGCCGCCGAGACTTTCGGTAATATATGAGGCGACGATCTCCCCCATCCTAGTGTCAAATCTAGAAATGAGCTGCTGGCGCTCCTCGGCCAGCTCCTGTTCCATTGTTTTGCGCAGCTCGACCCGCTGCTCCTCAACGGAATGGTAAAGCTGTTTCATTGTTTCGTTGGAGACCTTCCTAACCTCTTCCAGTGTCTTTTGATAGCCCTCGAGCTCTGCCTCGATTACATTGGTTGTCAGTCTGACGACCTGTTCGTTCAAGCGCGCCGAAGTCGCTTTTAGTTCTTCTCCCAAATGAGCGCTGGCCGTCTCGATCTGGTGCTCATAGGCTTGTTTTAACTTGGCCTCTAGCTCCGCTACCTGCGCTGTCGAAAGCAGCTCGGGAGCAGTCGGACCGTTATGAGTTTTGGTCTTGTCCGAACTCGACTGCGCAAGACTGGCCTGGCGGTTAACCGCGTAGACTAGATACAACACACTAACAAAAATGAGACCGACCCCAACGTACAGATACATAGTTATTATGCTATTACGAACGGCCTTATAGAGCAAGGTGGTTACGTTTATCTAGACTAGACAAGGTACTCCATTACCTTTACCATAAGACTAATTGTTAATGATAGGTAAGCTTTGTGATAGAACCACGTCGACCGTCCAACCAAGATATTATTCCTGGCTACAAAGGCTTTGCTGCCACGGCCAACGGCCGCCTGATGATGAGGATCCTAATCATCCTCTTGATTATTCTCGCCCTATTCGGCGTAGTCTTCTTTACGTCAAAGGCTGTCTCGGCAATATCGGCCGATAATTCCGTAAAACACAACGAGTTCCAAGCCGTATTTCTTACCAACGGCCAGGTTTACTTTGGCAAGTTGACCCATACTAGTGGAGACTACGTTAAACTGACCGATATCTTCTACCTCCAAGTAAACAACGGTGGTTCTCAGACATCAGTTCAGCCAAGCAACTCAAGTTCTACGGCTAATCAACAAGTATCACTGGCAAAACTCGGGAATGAGCTTCATGCTCCCGAGGATGAGATGTTCATCAGCCGCAGCCAGGTCCTCTTCTGGGAAAACCTCAAGTCGAGCGGCAAGGTCGTCCAGGCCATCAATAACTACCAGGCAAAAAAATAACCATAGATTAAACGAATTACGGGGGTAGTAGGAAACAATGTCAGCCGCGAAAGTAAAAGTTGCAATCATCGAAGACGACGTCTCGATCGTACAAATGTACAAGACAAAGTTTACTCAGTCTGGCTACGAGGTAGAGACAGCCGGCGACGGTATCACCGGCCTACAGCTAATCAATCGCTTTAAGCCCGACGTAATCCTTCTTGATCTGATGATGCCGAATATGGACGGTTTCGATATGCTCAGCAGTCTGCGCCATCAAGCTAGAGGAGACGAGGCCAAGGTCATCGTCCTGACCAATATGGGCGACGCCGAGACGGCCACCAAACTGATTAAATTATCCGCCGACGACTATATCGTCAAAGCCGAGATGACGCCGTCCCAGGTCGAAGAACGAGTTCAGAAACTACTCAAAGCTAAGAGTTAGTCAGCGTACTGATTAACTTAACGAGCGCCTGTGCGTTTGCCTCGTCGACGGCGGCCGGAGCGTTGCTCTGAGTGGCGCTATCACCGTTACCAAAGACCATTGCGTTCTGCGTCGACTCTAGGCGATGATCGCCATACAGCACGTAACTGACCTCCTGTACACCTTCTTGAACGCGTTCAATAACCCGGATGCGTAACTTAGCTACGTCCGCACCTGTCGCGTTAGACAAGGTCAAGTAAATCAAGTGATTATTAGAAGTCATGTACTTGCTGGTGACTTCCGGTGCGCTGGAATTCTCGAGCTTGTCTGCCAAGAGTGCCGTAACGGTGTTTTCGAGCGCGGCGGCGGTTGTTGCGGTAATGGTTTGATGCATGTTTCTACTCTATCTGATTTTAGGGTGTTTGTTAACCGCTCTTGAGCAAGACCCAGACCTGGCCGCTGGTAGTTGCGGCCTTGGCCGACATTGCTTTACCGAAGACTGCTCCGGTTGCCGGGGTAACACTGTTAACCGTGGCGTCTTCGCCCAGTCCGGCCGTACCGGAGGTGATCAAGAGATCACCCGTATTGACCGCTGGGGCTGTCGCCATGTTGGCCTGCACGACCCCCGATATAGCAACCTCGGCCGTGCCTCCGGCGGAAGCTCCGGTCACGACCACGCCGGCGACCAAGGCGCTGTTGGCTGTCCCCAGCTCCGTCACCTGCCCAGGGTTGGCGGTATCGATGGTAACGACGTCTCCCGCCGCACAGGCAACCGTACAGATAAACTTCTTGGTTATAGCATTGGTAGTATTGCCGGTGCCGAGGAACTCGAGGTTCGCCCCGGAAGCCAGCTGGACCTTTAGGTTAGTTGAATCAACATTTAATACGGTAGTAGTGGAGCCGTTCGTCACACTAAAGGCCGTGGTCGATCCGGTCGTCACGGATACTGTACCGGTGCTGGTGACTTTTAGTGCGACGATACCCCCGGTCTGACTGACGTCGAGAATGTCGGCTGACTGCGATGCGCCGCCCTGAACGGTTACCGTATTGGTCGAGGTATTTACATTAAAGTCGGTGTTGGCAGCGGCATTTTGGACCTGGAAACCGTTAGCCGAGTTGGTGGTTGTCTGGAAGACGCTGCCGGAGGCCGAGATACGATCGGCATAACTACTATTGATCGTTGGCGGCGTGGCGCTCGTCCCGCCGGTCGTTGCCGTATCGGTATAGCTAGTGGTGGCAGTCGTGTAATAGGTGTTCTCGCCCCCGGCAGCCGTGCCGCGGTAGACCCGATAGCTCGTCGCACCGGTCACAGCAGCCCAGGTAATCGTATTGGCATTGGTGCTCGTCGAGCTACCCGTGGTTATCGAGGCTTCGGGCGAAGCCAGTGATTCGCCAGTACTATTAAGCGCCGTTACCTCGTAGTAATAGGTGGTGCTCAGCGGCAAGGTTCCGCCGGTCGTTGCCGTCGATATGGTTAGAGGTCCCATGTTCGACAACCCGCTTATCCCGACGTTCTGATTAGTGTTATCGATATTAAATGTACTGAGGCCGCTGGTCGTCTTAACTTGCAGAGCGACTGCCGAGTTAGTCGTGTTCTGGAACAAAGCCGAACCGCTATTGGCAAAGTCGCCGCTAACTTGCAAGCTCCGTCCGACGCTTAGTCCGCCTTGAATACTGGCGTCGCCAGTAACCGAAGCGTTGGTGCCTACCATCAGGCTGCCTGTTTGAGTACTGCCGGCCTGTAGGCTCTGGCTGTAGGCACCTCCAAGATCGAAGACTCGGAGCGCATTCAAGCCATAATCAACAACATAGGCATAGCGGCCGGAGATGGCGATTCCGTATAAGTCCGAGCTAGAAGAAATTGCTGTGCTCTGGCCAATAGCAGTGGGGCTAGTTGGGTTAGAAATGTCGATAACTTGAACTGTTCCAGATGTATTTACTACATAAGCGAAACTTCCAGATAAAGCAACTGAATACGGATAAGAATTTATGGAGGTTGATCCAACCTGCGTGGGGTTAGTTGGATTCGAGATGTCGATGACAATCAAGGCATTTGAGAAATAAGATCCTACGACATACGCATAGCGGCCAGAAACAGTAACCGAATAATTGAAACCTCCAACTGAAAGAGTGCTAACTACCGTTGGATTGGTGGGGTTGGAAATATCAATAATTTGTAGGTAGCCCGGAGAACTTCCGCCTACAACATAAGCATAGCGTCCGTAGACTGTAAGGGCATCTGGGCTGCCGCTAACTGTAACGTTTTTAATAAGCACGGGATTAGACGGATTTGAAATATCAACGACACGCATAGCAGCAGCGCCGAGACCAAATAAGTAACGTCCAGATATAGATATACTTCGTGCTATTGGAAAACCAATTCCAAGAGATCCAATAACCGTAGGATTAGAGGGGTTTGAGATGTCGATGACTTGAAGGGCACTGGCTTCTCCTACATAAGCATACTGGCCAGAGACGGCCACGCTATTAGGGGTACTCGAAGTGCCGACTGAGCCAACTACCGTGGGATTAGAGGGGTTTGAGATGTCGATGACTTGAAGGGTATTACTTGCGTGATTTACCACATAAGAATAAGAGCCGGAGACAGCCACGGAGTATGGCTGACTACCGGTAGTAACACTTCCAGTAGCACCAGTCGGTACAGTCCCGCTAATATAGAGCTGTCCTGTAGGAGTACCAGTCGCTCCAACGTTGACGCGATTATTGAGTGTATCGACACTTAACGTGTCCGCCCCGGAAGCATTCTGAACCTGAAAGGCACTTGTGGTATTAGATAAGCTTTTAACAGCGGCTGTACCAGTTACCATAGATGCACTGATTATAGTATTCGACACCGAAAGGCTTGTGGTAGAAGTCGAGATACTTCCATACCCCAGACTCATGATATTAGGCGAGTTGAAGGACCAGGTCGAGAGCCCATAAAGATAACCGCCAATGGCCGTCATTGAACTTGGGAGTAAGGCTGGCGCGCCAGTAGTAATCCAGCCGCCGTTAGGAGGATTACTGGTGGTATATGCGACTCCTAAACTGCTATTTGTGGAGAAGAATATGGGTGAACCCGTACACTGCCCCGAATTAAGCCCGGTACTACAATAGACCGTTCCTCCAGGTGTGGAATTAGTAACTGAACCATTATTGATGGTCCATGCCCCAACGGTTCCGTCAGTCACGTTACGAAGGGTACTATAGTTACTCCCAACAGACGTATTAGTTGAATTCACCCCACCATTTATATATATGTATGAGCCAACGCCAAACTGCCAGTACGGAGAAAACGTAAAATTGGCTAGCGGTTGCGGCAGAGGCGTAGTCGTATTCCAGCTACCCGGTGCACCGGTCGTAAGTTTAGTGTATTGCACAGTAGAAACCTCGGTTCCGGCTGTTGGCGCTAAGCAGAAGGAACCATACACGCTACATCCCGCGCCGCTAGTTTGGGTCGCACCACCAAATACTGTTAGAACTCCGTTACTCGCATAAGCCCCGCCTAATCCGACCCCAGTTATTAGGCCCTTGGCAGCCGTAGTCCAGGAACCGATAAAGCCTGTTGTCAGATTAATTGGTGCATAATATATTGCTGCCTGTGCATTTGTACCACTCGCCATACTAGTGTAGCCGCCTACAACATAAATGTAGCCGTAATTGGGATCGATTGTAACCATCGCTCCATAGAGGCTTACAGGAAGAGCCGGGCTTGTTGTCCAGCTAATAATGCTGCCGTCACTATTCTGTTGACCATAAGATATGGTATTATCTCCACCCCCCAAGATGTATATATAGTTTCCATTTGTAGTGTTGAGAGATGTCATTGCTGCACCGTAACTACCAGATACTTGGCTAATATTTGTTTTGGTGTTGTATACCGAACCATACATCTGCCCGGTACCAACATTTACATTATTAGAGCTAACGCTAAAGGTTGGCGAGCCACCAAAGTTAACCTGTAGATTTCCGTTAACACCTACATCGCCGCTTACCGCCAAGCTCTGACCGATCGTAGCTCCACCTGCAATATCCGCGCTACCCGAGATTAGGGCAGTATTATCAACCTGTAAACTTCCTGTTTCGGTACTACCGGCTTGCAAATTCTGACTATAGGTGCCTCCAAGATCAAAAGTTTGAAGCTGGTTAAAGTATGTTCCGGTAGCGTAAGCATAGCGGCCGGAGACGGCTAGAGACGAGGGATAATAAATAGCTGAAAATGAGCCCAAATAAATTGGATTTGTTGGGTTTGAGATGTTGAAAGTTGAGAGAAGAAATGAGTTATAGTTCAACACGTAGGCATTGTTGCCTGAAACAATAACGGTATTTGGGTTAGCCCCATCACTATTTACACTAGACTTCACGTAAGGATTGGTGGGGTTGGAAATATCAATTACCTGGAGACTATTAGAACCGTAATTTACGACGTAAGCATAGCGGCCGGAGACAGCTACCGAGTCAGGATTGGTTTGGGTAGTTACGGTGCCAACGACTGTTGGACTAGCGGGGTTTGAAACGTCGATAACTTGCATGGTATTAGAACCATAATTTGCAAGGTAAGCATAGCGGCCGGAGACGGCGATAGAACGGGTATTGGAACCGATTGCGACAGACCCGACAACATTAGGGTATATTGGGTTGGAGATATCAATAACTTGAAGTGAGTTCGACGTAAAGTTTGCGACGTAAGCATAGCGGCCGGAGACGGCGATAGAACGCGGGCTGGTACCGGTTGCAATCGTCGCAACCATAACTGGACTGGTGGGATCGGATATATCAATTACCTGGAGAGTATTAGAATTTAGGTTAACTATATAAGCATAGTGCCCGGAGACAGCAACAGAGACCGGGAAGTTGCCGGTAGCAACACTGCCAACTATTGCTGGACTCGAAGGGTTTGAAATATCGATAACTTGAAGATTATTTCCATATGCACTTGTTACATATGCATAACTACCGGATATAGCAGTCGATGTAGGACCACTACTAAGGTTGACGGTTCCAAGAACGCTAGTAGGTACTTTTCCGCTAACATAGAGTTGGCCGGTCGGTGTTCCCTGTAGACCGATTTGCATTGTGCCTGCAAGATAACCATTACGAAACGCATATGTACTCGAACCTAAATCAATGGCTCCGTTGCTTGCAGGTGTAAGGCTTGTATTAATTGCAACCCCGGCAAGATCCGATAACGACTGATTGGCGCACGAAGCACAGCTCCCTGCGCTAGGTACGCTTATTGATATTGCTCCTGCAGTATTCGTAATACTAACACCACTTCCGGCCGAAAGCGTATTCAGGGTATAACCAGCTCCATTACCAATAAGGATCTGACCATTCTGAGCTACACTATTAAGCCCGGTTCCACCATTTCCTACTCCGAGAGCTGTAGTCAAAGATAGACTGTTAAATGTCGGGCTAGCCGTAGTGCTAATTCCTTGGATCGTATCAACATTTCCGTTAGTTACGGTCAGATCGGTACTACTAAAGCTCGCCAAACCCTTAGTAGTAGAAGTTGCATCACTTATCGTTATGTATGTCGTGCCTGGCGTCGTCGTCGAGTCGGCTAAGACACTAGTTGTATTATTGGTTCCGCTTCCTTGGATAATAATCGTTCCCGATCCACCGTTAACTGTGTTCACCAGGTTGCTTGGGAGCGACAGAGTTATTTGGCCTGAGACATTACCTACAGATAATCCTCCGCTGCCTTGAATTGTGACTGGTCCTGTAAAGCCGTCTAGTGAGGTTACCGCTGTCCCACCGGTGCCGCCTGAGCCGCCGCCCGTAAGACAGGTAGAACAAGACAGGATGCCGGTAGTGCTGTCGAGTGATAATGGCCCGGTCGCGGCAACCGCGATTGTTCCGGTGTTATCGGGCAGGGTGATGGTATCTGTGCCGTGGGTCGAGGTCCCCGTGATGAGGAAGTTATTAATTGACGGCGAGAGCGAGCTGCCGGAAAGGCTCAACTGGCCGAACGGCAAGGTAGAACTACCCAAGTTAACGCCCCCGGCGGCACCGGGCAGCAAAGTGGTGTTTATGGCTACCGATGCCAAGTTGGATAGATTAGCCGAAGCACAACTGCTACAAGAACCGCTGCTCGGAGCACTAATGGTGATATGTCCGGGCGTTGAGGTGCTATCGATACTTATGCCGCTGCCGCCGGTTAGGGTATTAAGAGCATAACCGGTACCGTTACCGATTAAGAGTTGTCCGGCAGTAGGCGCTGTTTGTAACCCCGTACCCCCTGATCCAACCCCGAGAGTACCAGAAACTTGGCTAGCATCGATCGTTCCCTGTGTAATGACTCCCGCGCTATCGACGACAAATTTGTTAACCGCCGACACTCCGGTAGAGAGTTGGATTAGGTTGCCGCTACCGGTTTTATTGATCGAGATCGATGGGTTGTTACTGGGATCGTCTTGAGGCGTACTAGGACCGAGCGTTACAACGCCGCCGACACCGGATGTAACCTCGCTGATGACGTAGTTGTTACTGGCATCTTTAGTAATGGTAAGACTTTGACTGCTCGTAGTCAGTGTAGCAACACCGGTATTGACCAGGGTTCCACCGCCAATCGACAAGCCGGCTCCAACGTTAATGTTTCCCGTAACCCCGCCGATCGAGGTAATACCGGTGTTGGTAATTGTCGTACCGGTAATACTAATACCCCCTCCATCTGTCAGCGTCACGGCTCCGGTCTGCCCCTGCAGACTTATTACTCCTTGCTGTGCCGTAGCCGATAGCTGGTTGCCGTTGAGTGCCAAACCATTACCGAGAGTAAAGTTACCGCTGGCGTTGTTAATGGTCGTCTTTTGATTGGCCCCTAGAACATCGACGTAGGCCTGTCCGTTGTAGTAACGCAGGGTATTGGTGCTGCTGTCGTAGTAGAGCTGTCCCGGCTGAGCACTTGTCGGCTGAGTTGTCGGGCTAAAGATCTCCGAGCTGTTCACTCGCAGCAGACCGTTGATCGAGAGCGAACCGGTATTATCAACGGAAACGTCACCGAGTTTAGCCAGATCAGACAGCGGTATCGTCGCCGCAGTGTAGTTAGCGGTAATATTTGCGGCCGACGACGTATGATTCGTCGTCAAAGCGTGGCCGTAAGCCGCCACAACCCCGACCACTCCGCCGGTGAATAAGATCAATAACAAACCAAGGATACCGACCTTGGAGGCAACTTTGCCAATTCTAAACCGCCTTGGCGGCGGAGCTGGCAAGGGGGCTTGGCCGGGAGATGTCGGCACAACGGAACCGCCGGTTACTCCGGTCGTCGCGACGGGCGCGGTAACCGGTATGGTCGGCGTGCCCGACGCAATAGACTGGGCCGTCTTGAGCATTACCGGAACAGACGAAGCTGCGTCCGGACTATCGACTACCCCGTCTGGTACGGGCGGATTGATCTGTGTCTCACCTTGATCCAGTAGAAAAACTCCCTCGCCCAAACTTATGGTTTTCACAAACCTACAGGCTATTTAATTCTACCGCTTATGCTTGAATTTTCAAAGTCGAAACTCTGTAATTTAATGCGCTAACAACAGATAGACGCCGAGCAGGGCGGCAAAGGCCAGACCGATCATGACGACACCTAACTGGAGTAGACTTTTATAGACAGACGGAGACGACAGCGGATTACGCCCGATTGCAGCCAAACTGCTATGAATACTGGCATAGATGAGTACGGCCATCGTCGTTAAAACGATCACAATAATGGCTAGACTGGCCAAGATCCGCCAGGGTTGAGTTGCGTGTCCGGAGATAGTGTTGGCGAGAGCCTGGAGACCGCTCGGAATATAACTCGGCGAGGTAGACGATGGAGCGTATGTCCCGACGCCAAGAACCACCTTGACCAAGGCAATATGCACGAGGTGCGAGGAGCCGGTATTATCCTTGACCGTTTTGGTTAACGAATTTGTAGCGTCAAAGTTCGATAGAGCGATACCGACCGTCATACCGGCCGACGTTGCCTTCATACCGATCCCGTCGAGTGGTGAGGCACCGATATGATCACCTGCCTTAATGCTTCCGTTTAGGTCCGAGACGAGCACCGACGCGTCGCCGCTATCAGCCACCTGTATGTTTGCTCCGGGGGCAGTAAACTCGATTGTCGTCGATGCCCCCGGAACCACTACGCCGATCATCTTACTAGCGTTGGCCGTCGTCGTGGCAACTACGCTGTTGGATTTAGACGAATCGAGGCTCACCAGCGTCCCTTGAACCAGACTCTGGGTCGAACTATATCCCCAGGAGGTAGCCGCCGCCACGGCATTATAGGAAATCCCCGATACGACAAAAGTTGCCGCCACGACGGTGAGTATACGGATCATGGGGTATAGTTTAAACATAAGCCCCTTTATCGTATCGCTTAATACCCTATGAGTAAAATGAAAATCGCCCGACGATACGGAAACCCTCTAGCAACACTAAAAAACCGCCTTTGCAGGCGGCTTTTTAGTTCCTGCGAGATTAGTCGCGAGGAGCGAACTCGGTCTTGGGGCGAGCCTCTGAGACCGTCAGACGACGTCCCTCGACTTCGCTTCCGTCGGCCTTGGCGATGGCTGCATCAGCGGCGGCATCCTCGGCCAGCTCAACGAAGCCGAAGCCCTTGGAACGACCGGTTGCCCGATCGATAATTACACTGGCCGAAGCCACCTCGCCATACTCTGCGAACAACTCGCGGAGTTGATCATCGTTCATGCTGTAAGGAAGATTCCCTACGAATAGTTTCTTTGCCACTTAACTTGGCTCCTGCTTACTTATCGACTAGCCAAGTTCGAGCTCGGACTAGGACGAAATTCCTAATGTTACGACCGAAGCATACCCGAACAAAACGTTTATGTAAAGCTAAATATAGGGAGCCGGGCGCAAAACCGGTACAACCAGGACGAGAATCAGTATAAATGCGATACCCCAAGAGAGCGTCGCCAGATCGAAAGCCAAAAACGGAGCGATAAAATGATAAGTGTAATCCGATAGTTTGGGCTGCACGATATTCGTGGTTGAGCTGGACGCGGGGCTATGTGACTCGATATAGGCTTGATTGCACGCGGCCTGGACCGTCGATATGGCGTGGCCGGCACAGGCTGCCTGGGCCGCCGCGTAAAGACTGCTGCTCGGTGCCGCCGCCACGGCGGCCTCGGTCTGAGCCTGACGCACCGCGGCATCATAGGCTGCCGTAAGTTGGACGGTAATGGTCGAGCCGCTATGAGTTGAGACGTATTGCTTGAGGCCGTTGAGTTTGGTCGTGGTGTCGCTATTCGCCTCTGCCGCCGCCAGCTGGGCGGCCTGAGTATGAGCGTAATTGGCGTTAGCGGCCCGCACGGCAAAGCCGGCTCCAATCAAGAGGGCGGTCGCAATAAGAAGGAAAGTTGCTTTCATAGTCTTATCTTAACCCATACCGAATATCTTCGTTAACGCCCCTTGGGATGGTCGAACTCGTCGGTAATCTCGCGATCGATGATCTCCTCCAGGACGTCTTCGATTGTAACTATTCCGCAAACCTCCTTCTCTTTACCGGTAACAATAAAGAGATGATTGCGACTCTTGAGAAAGGCATTAAGGGCATCGTCGAGCGTGCCGTCCTGGTCGACCAAATGTACGTTAGCCCGAGCAACCTCGCCGACACGCTTGGTCCCGGGATCGATCACCACAAGATCTTTAGCATAAAGAATGCCGTGGATATCGTTGCGATCGGTTCCGTAGACAGGAACCCGCGAATAACCCGACTCGCGAAGGCGATGGGTCAGCTTATGATCGATAACCTCGTCGCTATCTAGCATCATGACATCCCTGAGCGGCGTCATGACCCGCCGGATCGTCTGATCGCCAAAGGTTAGAGCTCCCCGTACAATGCGCGCTTCATCGCGGTCGATCCCGCTGTCGCGATAATGCTGGTGATCTGCCACCAAACGTGCCAGCTCCTGTTTGGTGTAGACCGTCGGCAACTCGTCGCCCAAAACCTTGTCGAGAGCCCAGGACATCGGCGCGCAGATCGGATAAAGAATGAACATAATGACCCGTACCATGTCGGCAAAGAAAGCGCCGACTTCCAAGGCATAGCGGGCAACTACCGCCTGCGGCAGGATCTCGCCGAAGATCGTAATTAACAGCGTCGTCAGCAGACCGGCAATTACCCCGTGAAAAACCGAATCAAAGACGATTGATAGAGCCGAGATAACAGCCACGTTGCCGGTCAATAACGTCACCAAAAGCAGGTTGCCACGCGATCTGATCGCGTATACCTTGGCGGCATTGGTGTCACCGAGATCGGCCTTGCGCTTAAGTTCAAAGCTATCAAGACTCATTAAGCCCAAGTTCAAACCGGAGAACAAAGCCGCTAAGGCGATCAGGAAAACGGCGACGATGAATAACATAAGGGAATTATAGCAGGCCAGG
>DAIDKY010000001.1:33774-37177 GCA_027449805.1 bacterium | reverse complement strand
CAGCGTGTAGATCTTGGCAAGCGTGCCGGGCGTATCGAGATCGTTTTCTATGGTAGCCTGAATATCTGCTAATAGCCGGTTAACTGAATCCGCCTGTTTGCTCATTAGCTCCGGTTGGTGCGCTAAATCAGCCCACGCATTAAGGTTAAGGAGACTATTCTGGGCGGCCTCGAGGGATTTCCAGGTAAAGTTTAACTCCGAACGGTAATGGGCTTGGAGTATTAACAACCGCAGAGCCAGGGGGTCGAAACCACGTTCGACTATGTCGTTTATTGTATATGTGTTTTGTTTTGATTTAGACATTTTTGTACCATCGACTAAGACAAATTCGCTGTGGGACCAGATGTTAGCCAGATGGCGGTCGAAGGCGGCTTCGGTCTGCGCCATCTCGTTCGGATGATGAGTACCGATATGATCGACGCCACCGGTATGAATATCGATCGGCTCCCCGAGCAGACTATGGATTATTGCCGAACACTCAAGGTGCCAGCCCGGGAAACCTTCGCCCCAGGGGCTCGTCCACCGCATCGTGTGGTCGGCAAAATGGCCGACGGTAAAGAACCAGACGGCGAAATCCGAGGGATGATGCTTATTTGAGTCGGTAACCACTTCGCTACGTGCGCCGACTTCTTTTTGATCAAGACTTTGACCAGTCAGTTCCCCGTAATTCGAGATGCTCAAAACATCAAAATAGATCGCCTGATCGGTAATGTAGGCATGTTTACGCTCAATCAAGAGTTTGATCATAGCAATTTGTTCGTCGATAAAACCAGTTGCACGAGCATAGGCGTCGTTATTATGGTCGTCATGATAGCCATTTGGAGGTAGGATATTGAGCTTGGCCATATCAGCCTTAAAAGCGTCGCTATAACGGGAGGCAATCTGCCAAACTGTTTGCGCCTCGCGCTTGGCACCGCTTTCTAGTTTATCGTCGCCGTCATCGCCGTCGCTTGCTAGATGACCCACGTCGGTAATGTTCATGACTTGCTTAACCTCATAGCCTGCCGCTTCGAGAGTGCGGCGCAGAGTATCGTCAAAGATAAACTTGCGCAGGTTGCCAATGTGGGCATAGCCGTAGACGGTCGGCCCGCAACAGTAGAGGCTGATCTTGCCGTCGTGCAAAGGTTGAACGGTCATTAAACTACGTGTGAGCGTGTTGTAGAGCTGCATAGAATCAGTATAGCAAGCTAGTCGAGCTCGCGCAGTGCCTTTGCCAGTTCCAGGACTAATTTAGTCTTAAGTTCATCCAGCGGCGTCTTATCGTCGCCAAAGGCGGCCGCCATCGGGTGACCGCCTCCACCAAGCACCGTAGCAACCTTGGCTGCGATCGGCTCGCGAGCACGCAGCGAGGTTCGAATAATCGTCCCATAGTCGCTCATAACGGCAGCTACCTTAACACCTCGTGCCCAGAGCATCTCGAACATAACCAGCGCCGAGAGACTGGTTCGTTGCCGATACTCTTTAACCATAGCCTGGGGCGCTACGACAAGTGCAATTTGGCCGTCGGCAAAGAATTCGACTGCCTCAAGCAACTGTCCCTTAACGGCTAATAGATCCGGATCGGTTGCGGCCGACTCGCGAAATGCCCGGTGGAGTGCCGAGACGTTCACGTTGCCCTGTTTCACGAGAGCGGCAAAGACCTCTATAGTCCTGGTCGTCACCGACGGCGTTGTCAGGTTGAGCGTATCGGCAAAAAGCGATGCAACCAATCGCTCGCAGGCGCGTTCATTTAACGGCCACTTTAGCGTTTTACTGATTTTATAGAGCATCTCCGAGGTTGCCGCAGCTTTAGGATCAACCATAGCAAACGTGGCACCATCGATAACTTCATGTCCGCCGTGGTGATCGATTATTACAAATGGTCGCTTACGCAGGGCCGGGTGGTGTGCGCTTAACATTCGAGCTGACTGATCAGGTACCGCACTATCAACTAAGATTGCTAGATCGTACTTATCGGGCCAGTCGCTTGATACCCTGTCCCATCCTGGCAGATGGCTCAGATAGCTCTCGACACGACCCGCTGTAAACATATGTGTCGTCTTGCCCATATCGCCGAATATCTCCTCGAGGCCAAGCATCGAGCCCAGGCTGTCGCCATCGGGTTTGTCAGGCTGTAATAGGAGTATGATTTTGGCATTGTCGACGAGGCGGCCAAGTTCTATAATGTCGCTGCGTTTTATCATTATAAGCTTTCTCGCCCGTCCAGGGCGCGTCCTAACGTTATGTGATCGGCATACTCAAGGTCGCCGCCGACCGGCAAGCCCCTTGCTAATCGAGTAATCTTAATTGGGCTGTTACCGAGCTCCTGGCGGATATATAGACCCGTCGATTCGCCCTCAACAGTCGGATTGGTCGCAAGAATGAGTTCATCGATGCCCCCGCCGCGGAGACGCTCCAGCAGACTATTAATTTGAAGTTTATCGGCTCCTACACCGTCGAGCGGTGACATCACTCCTCCGAGTACATGGTAGAGACCATGATAGCGCCCGGTTTTTTCGAGGGCTACGATATCGAATGGCTCCTCAACGACTGCTATGGTGTTAGTGGTACGGTCTTCGGCGCTACATATAGCGCATAGTTCGTCTTCGGAAAACGTATGGCAGAGTTTACACGAACGTACGCCCTCATGTAGGTCGATGATCGCTCGCCCAAGGGCTTCAGCTCGCGTCTGATCGCCTTTTAAGAGGTGGATTGCCAATCGCTCGGCCGTACGAGGTCCGACGCCTGGTAGGCGTTCCAGTTCTTCGATAAGGCGTTCAACTGATGACGGTATAAGGTTCATGGGCTTGGCTTACAGACCCGGAAGACCAAGGTCGCCGGCGACGCTCTTCATTTTTTCGGCTGCCAACTGCTGGGATCGCGTAATAGCCTGCGAGACAGCGCTTTCGATCCACTTCTCGACCTGGGGCAGCTCGGCGTCGCGAATCAAATCGGCATCTAGTGTTACTCCTTGAACTTTCTGCTCGCCATTCATTTTAACGATAACGGCGCCGTTGCCTGCTTGGGTTTCGACAACCTCCTTGCCCAAGGCGGTCTGAATCTTCTTTAGCTCATAAAGAGCCTTGCTTCGTTCGAATGCCATTATTACTCCTAATCCTTATGCTATTATTGCTGATATGCAGAAATCCGCTGGTATCATCAGTTATCTTACCCGACTCATCCATCGCTGTCACGGCATCATCGCTATCGCGCTCCTTGCGCTTATGTTCGGACTGGGACTCAATTCCATGGTTCATAATACCGCGATCGTTGACGAAGTAGCTCATATACCGGCAGCCTACTCATACTTGCACTATGGTGATTATCGGCTGAATCCGGAACATCCGCCCCTGATTAAGAACTTAGCAGGGTTGCCGCTCCAGTTTATGCACCTTAATTTTCCGAACGGCCCTAATGACGCATG
>DAIDKY010000001.1:0-33764 GCA_027449805.1 bacterium | reverse complement strand
ATGGTCGACCATGGCCAACGCTGAGTGGGATACCGGCTGGGCCTTTCTTTATGCCTCCGGCAATAATGCAGGTGCGATTCTGTTCTGGGCCAGGCTGCCGATTCTTCTCCTGAGCGTTGGTTTTGGCGCCTGGTTATATCTTTGGCTGCGTCGCCGTTATGGCATTGGCACGGCTCTATTGAGCCTTTTTTTCTATACCTTGTCGCCTAATATTCTAGCAAACGCGATTCTTGTTACGACTGATCTGGGTGCTGCCATGTTCATGTTCGTGGCACTGGTTGCGTTTGTCCGCTATATTGATCGTCCGAGTAAGATGAACTTACTACTGTTAGGGATAGGTCTGGCCGTGGCGCAACTTACAAAATTCTCCTCAGTCTTACTCTATCCAGTGCTATTTATCATTACTCTATTTATGGTCGGCGCCTGGAACAAACCAAAAACAAGGGTTCAGCGACTAAAGCTCTATAGCGGAGGGCTAATTCTCGCATCGCTGGTCAGCTTGGTGATAATCTGGCTCTATTACGTGCCGCAGACAATTAATATGCCGGCTTCGGTACAACAGCGGCTTATTACCTACTCATTGCCGGTAAATTTTGGCAAAGCTATCGGCCAATTCATGGTTACATTATCGCCGAATCCGTTCTTTAAGCCGATCGTTCAGTATGTACTTGGGGTTATTATGGTTCTAGATCGTGTCGCCGGCGGTAATACTACCTACTTTATGGGTCAGGTCACCAATCAAAGCTTTCATGCGTACTTTCCGGTCCTCTTTAGTCTTAAGACCCAACTATCGTTTTTGATTATTGGCTTCACAACCTTGACCCTGGCAACGATACGTATCATTAGTCGGCGCCCGCTAGCTATCTGGAAACATCTTGTCGATTACAGCCAGCGTCACCTGTTGGAGTTCGTGCTCGGCGTCTTTGTCGTCCTATATTTCTTAATCGCCGTAATGGGTAATCTTGATCTCGGGCTGCGTCATATTCTGCCGATTTACATTCCCCTCTTCGTTCTTGCCGCGATTGCGATTGTGCGTTTGAGCTGGCGGATTACCAGAACCAGGGTTAAGATCGGTTTTTCGGTGGTTCTTGGTTTACTTTTGGCCTGGTACGCTGGTGCGACATTATGGATTTCTCCATCGTTTCTAGCCTATTTCAACGAGTTGATTGGCGGACCGGCCAACGCTAACGCTTATTTCTCTGATTCAAGCCTAGATTGGGGACAAGACCTGGGTCGCCTTAAGACATATCTCGTGGATCATCATATTAACCAAGCCGCAATCGATTACTTTGGCGGCGGCCTGCCAAGTTACTATTTCCCTTCTGGGTCCAATCCTCGCATCAGAGTCTGGCATGCCCAGGATAAGCCATACACCGGTCAGTATATTGCAGTCTCGGAAACATTCTTGGAGAATGATAGGTATTACGCGAAATTAGATAATTATGTCGGTTACAACTACCTTCGTGAGCGTAAGCCAATAGCCAAGATCGGTTATTCGATCTATCTCTACAAGCTCTACTAGCATTTGTTTAATCGTGATTTAATTACGAGCGAGTAAGGTAATGGTATGAAAACCCTACCTCTATCACCTGTTCGCTTTCATATTTTGCTGTCATTAGTTCGTAATCCCGCTCGAGCAAGAGATATCATGTCGCGAGTTACGATCGATACCTTTGGCGAAATTGAACTGTCCCCTGCGACATTACATGACAATCTACAGATTATGATCCGGCATGATTGGATCGAGTTTAGACGCAATCATATTTACGGTCTTACGCTGTCGGGCTATCAGATGCTAGAAAATGATCTATATCGTTGGCAGATCGTTACTTCTCGGGCGATCGATACGCTCCACGCCAGAGATTTAGGCGCACTCGGATAAGGTCGCCAAAGGTCTGCAAGGCGGCATCAATAACCGAGTCGTTCGATAGGCCATCAAGATGGGCTTTGGGATCGGTCCAGTCAGGTGCTTCGAATGTTTGTATCTTATACCCAAGTTTACGAGCAATCGACAGTACCTCGAGATCAAAGCCCCAGCCAAGAATGGTGAGACGGCGAAAAACTGCCTCCGCCACATCAGCACGAAAAACCTTAAAGCCGCACTGTGTATCGCGAATACCGGGCAATAGAATTATTTGGGCTAGGATGTTCCCAAATTCCGAAACGACTCGACGCAATAGTCCAGGGTGGATCCGTGCCAGATTTCGAACGGCAATACCAATCTCGACGTTACGCCGCATTAGCCCGTAGATATCATCGAGATGCTTGAGAGGTGTCGCCAAATCAGCGTCCATAAACAGTCGATAGCGGCCATTTGAGTGCAAAATACCAGCGCGTACGTCTCGGCCTTTGCCGACGCGGCTGCCTGGTTCTATGAGCTGAAAATGTTTAAAACGGTTTGACCGAGAGCGTACCAATCCTGCCGTGCCATCCGGTGAATCCGCTACGACTACAACAATTTCAACCTCGCCGTAATCATGGGTGCCCAGCCATTGAGCCAGACTTTCGAGTGTCTGCACGATGATACCAGCCTCTTGATAGGCTGGTATTACGATACTTAAATCGATAGGTCGATTATTGTGGTGTTTATTTGGTAATGTCATAAGTAAAGTAGAGATCTGCTCCGTCGAAGGTCGATTGATGCGCCTGTAGCGCGGCGCCGGGCGCTGCGGTTTTTAATTGGGCAACCATCGGGTCCAAATATGCAGCCGCAATTACAAGATGAAGCGGGCGTTGTGATAATAGTGGAGTTGATTTCTGCACGGTGACTACACGATATGACGGATCTTTAATCAGCATATACTGCAGAACCATTGCATCATCGTTATTGGCTACAATAACCGGGTTTGATCCCTTAGGTAGTTTCTCAATCCATGTTGCCATACCTACAGCAGCGTCGTTATAGGCGCGATGGGTATCGGATGAGTGCGACCAAGCCACAAAGTACTGTAAATAACCTATGTATAGCGTCAAAACAAGGAGAAGCAGCATAAGAAGCTGTCCTGCCAGTCGCGCGGCAGAGTTGATCGGAAAGGTTGCGTACCAAACTCCCAGCATATAGAAGATTCCAATACTGGCCAGGGCAAGGCTTAAGGGAAGGAAAAGAATAAGCCTGGCGGCATCCGGGGCAGTCGCAGGCGAGAGAAAGGCTGGAAGCAAAGCAACAAGTGATGCTACCAACAGCGCCCGTCTGGTACGGTTCTTCCAGTTCGTAATCGCAACTAATACACCCGCAAGAAAAACGATGCCGACGAAAGCATTAAGTAAGGGTACGCCGCCCAAATTATGGAAATAGTTATCGTCACCATGAAGTTGAAGCCCGCGAATCGTGTTAAATAATCCGTCAAGATATTGAGTGAAGGTGTTTGAGGTAAAGACGGTACGACCGTTATGATTATGACGAGCTACGACTAGCAGCGCCGGAATAACGGCAATCATTGCCATACCCAGCCATAGTCCGGCGTCGTGGAGTCTTGGCCGTGTCTTGTGTCCAATCGTCACCGCCAGGGCGGCAGCCAAAGTTACGAGTAACGCACCCCAACCAACCGGCCCGCTCAAGCTCGCAATGGCTACAACAAGTCCGAAGTAGGTCAAATTAATCGTACTGCGGTCATGCCAAAGACGAGTTGCCAGCCAAAGGAGGAGTGTTAGCAGAAGCGGCGCTAACGCGGCAGGCTCTACGTTACGACTGATTGTTACACTCCAGGGCGTAACAGCCATTAGAAAGGCTGTCAGTACGGCTGGGCGCTCTCCTAGCCACGACCGCGCCCATAGATAGGTCGTAGCAATCGCACCGACTCCGATAATGGCTGGAACTAGTCGAAGGATCCAGGGCGATAATCCAAACAGCCATATACTTATAGCTTCGAGAACAACAAGTACCGGACTGCCGCCGCTTGCGAGACTAAAACTCGGCCAAATACCGTGATGAAGCAAATTATAGGCCGCAACGCCGATCTGTGCTTCGCCCGGCGCAAGGCCCGGAGGTAATGTCGACAGATGCCAGAATCGGAAAATTACTCCAATAATAAACGTTCCGAAAAGGGCTAAACTATAACCGTTTCGAGGGATGATTGTTCGTGCTTTTGCCATTAGATAAACACCACTTTCTTATAGAATATATAATTCCAGATTAAACTGAATACGGTTGCAATTAACTTAGCTGTGTTTGTAATAACAAGGTTATCGCTTAGGATACGACCCATACCGATAATGCCTACAAAACTAATCACCAGGTGTAGCGGGCCGGGCCATGTTACTGTCAGGGCATAGATTACTAGACTTTGAATTACATACAGACCAAAGGCAGTAACCAGTATAAACATAATGCCTTGCCGCCAGACCGACCCTTCGCGAGCACCAAACACGTAGCGACGGTTAAGGCTAAAACTGAATATCATCGCAATCGTTGTAGATATTAGATTTGATTGGATAAGGGTTAAACCGAGCAAGTTATGAAACAGATTGAGAAACGCAAAGTCGATGACCGTACTCGCAAGCCCGACCAAACCAAACTTACCGGCCTGAGCTACGGCTTGCGCCATCTGGACCTCATGTTACTTATACATAAGCATAACGAGAAAAAAGATCCGGAGCAAGTCTATATCGCCAGTGATTATTCGCCGTGGAAACGGTCGATATCGGTAAAACGACGCTGTTCAGGGTGGAAGTAGAGCTCAACGTCGCCCGTGGCTCCGTTACGGTGCTTCTTAATTAGAACGTCGGCAATATTCGGTCGATCAGTATCACGGGGGTTATAGTACTCGTCACGATAGAGAAACATTACTACATCGGCATCTTGTTCGATCGAACCGGAGTCGCGTAGATCCGACAGGTTGGGGCGTTTGTCGTCGCGGCTCTCGACAGCTCGCGACAGCTGCGATAGGGCAATTACCGGTACACCTAGCTCACGCGCCAAGCCTTTGAGCCCGCGCGAAATTTCGGAGACCTCTTGCTGACGACCGTCGCTCGAGCGCCCGCCTCCAGAAATCAGCTGTAGATAGTCGATTATAATCAGCCCCAAGCCATGTTCCGCTTGTAAGCGCCGTGCCTTGGTCCGCATTTCCATAACATTGGTCATAGCGGCGTCATCGACATAAATTGGAGCCTCGGACAGCTGTGCCATGGCTTCATTAATACGCGGAAAGTCGTCGTCGTCGAGCTCGCCGGTACGAAGTTTCCAACTGTCGATTCCTGATTCAATCGCCAAAAGCTGGTCGATCAGCTGCTCTTTTGAGACTTCGAGCGAGAAGAAACCGACTGGAATACCCTCGCTCACAGCCACATGATGAGCAATGTTCATCACAAAGGTCGTCTTACCCATCGACGGCCGAGCCGCCAGAATAATTAGGTCAGAATTTTGAAATCCAGCCAGGGTATGGTCGAGCTTCTTAAAGCCGCTCGGAATACCGCGAAGCTGTCCGGCATTCGAGTGAAGCTCGTTCAAACGGTCGAAAGACGAAGCCAGTACTTCGTTAATCGGTACAAAGTTCTGCTTTAAGTTTTTCTGCGAGACCTCGAAGATGGTCTGTTCTGCCCGATCGAGCAACTGATCCAAGGGTGCGGCTTCGTCGTAGCCAAAACCGGCAATATTGGCAGCCGCACCGATCAAGCGGCGCAATGTGGCTTTATGCGCAACGATGGCAGCATAGTGCTCGACATGGGCGGCGGTTGGTACAGAGGCAGTTAAATCTGTGATATAGGGCGCTCCGCCGACACGTTCGAGTTCTTCGACTTCGCGGAGTTTGTTAGTCAGAGTAAGAAGATCGAGCGGCTGGCGTTGTTCGTAGAGATCAAGGATGGCAGCATAAATTATGCCGTTGCGGTCGTCGTAGAAGTCATCGGCCGAGACGACGTCGGCTACCTTGATGATGGCTTCTTTCTCGATTAATAATGAGCCAAGGAGACTGGTTTCAGCCTCAAGATTCTGAGGAGGAACTTTGCCGTCGATCTGCGTAGCCGAAACACCCGCAGCTTCATTGCGCCGCGATGTTACGCGCTGACCTCGTTCGTCGATGTTGGTTGCTCGTGCCACCAGTCCCCTCTCTATTTAGTATCTAGTATATAGTATCTGCAAATTAGTTTCGATTATGATTAGTCGACTATCTCACCGCCCAGGATTTCCAGAGCCGAAGATACCAGGTCTGTTGAAGGATCGACTGCTACAGGGTCGCGCACAACCTTCGCCGTTGTGTCGATATGCGCCGTCATTGAAATCGGCCGGCCGTAGACCTTTTCCAGGCCTTTTTCAATAATCTGGCGATTAGCACTTTGCATCAAACGATCTCGATGGAAGTTAAATTTACTCCAGACGAGCAGATTGTCGTCCTTAAACTCGATTCGGCATGATTGAAGAAGCGCGTATAGAGTATTGTTCTTGGTTTTAATAACCATTAGCGCCTTAGGCCAGAGGTCGCTCATCTCGCTTCGTTCCGGTGTCTCGTCGAATTGGGCCGACTCGATCGCCTGGGCCTTAAAGGTGGCTGCCGGAACCGCCGCTTGCTCGACTCTAGTCGTAACCTTGACCAACGCAACCTCAAGGCTCAGTGCCGGGTAAGGGCTGCGCGAGGCTTCGATCAGGGCTTCAATGACACGCGATATCATTGGCAGCGAGAGACGTGCGGCAAGTTCGGTCACGATTGCATCGTTGGAACTCTCGGTTCCGACGGCAACCAAAAGAAGTCGGCGCCACCATTGAATCAACTGAGCGATCAGTTGACCGGGTTGAACGCCACTCTCGCTTAAATGATCCAAATGAGTCAAAACCTCTTTGGTGCGCCCAGCCGCAACAGCTTCGGCGAGTGCTCCGATTGTTTCGTTATCGCTATAGCCCAGAATATCGCGTACCGTATCCAGCCGTACGACCGCTTTGCCGCCTGCCGCAACTTGATCAAGCAGGCTGATAGCGTCGCGCACTCCACCGTGGGATGATTGGGCGATCAATTCCAGAGCCGGACGCTCTATCTTGATCCCCTCCTTATCGGCAATTGCAGCCAGATGATCGACGATTATAGCCGTTGCGATCGGTTTAAAGTTAAAGCGCTGGGTTCGCGATATGATTGTTTCCGGTACTTTATGAGATTCGGTCGTAGCAAGGATAAAGACCGCATGTGACGGCGGTTCCTCTAGAGTCTTGAGCAAAGCGTTAAAAGCCTCGGTCGTAAGCATGTGGACCTCGTCGATAATGTAGACCTTGTACTCGCCAACCGACGGCGCCAGATTAATCTTATCGCGCAGCTCGCGCACGGCATCGATCGAACGATTGCTTGCGGCGTCAATTTCTATAATATCGAGCGAAGCAGCATCGGCTCCGACCTTATTATTAAGACCTTTGGCCAATAATCTGGCGACGCTTGTCTTACCGACGCCGCGAGGACCGGTAAAGAGATAGGCATGCGAGATCCGACCCGCGGCAAGGGCTGCAGTTAGAGTCTTAATAATATGATCTTGCCCCACGACCTCATTAAAGTCGCTGCTGCGATACTTTCGATAGAGTGCTAACTCCGCCACTCGGTTCTCCGGTTACATCTGTAACTAGTATACAGTACGTGCTAACCGATGACGGCTTCGATAGCGGCCCATTCGGCTTCTTCGCCCTCGGGTAGAACCATTGTTACCTGGTCTCCAGGTTGCGCCTTGAAATAGGTCACCGAAGCGAATAAGACATGATACTGCTTGCCGCGAGCCTCGACAAAATATTGTCCGTCGTGTAGAGACAGCGTCCCGATTACTTTCTTGCGTTCGATCGGCCCGATCTGCTTGTAAATAAAAGCACCGTCATCGCCGATAATCAGCTTGAGCTGGTCGCCTTGGACTAACTTGCTCTTTGAGGCATAGTTTGCCGGCACCGGATAGCTCTTGCCGTCAGGCCCGATCATCTGCTGGCCGTCGAATGTACCTTCGATAACCTTGCCGGTCGACGGAGCTTTGGAGACCTCGCTGGGGCCGGTTTGTTCGTCCGACCCAACAAGACTAGCCAAGAGCTCCTTAGCTCCGGCTAGATTCGTCTCGGCCGTCTCGATTAGTTTCTTTAGTGTCTTTAATTGTTTATCTGCCAGCTCTGCCACATTACCCACCTTTGGTTTTGGTTTATAAAAGCTAGCTTATTCTTACTACGTCGAACCGAAAAAGTCAAAACATATGTAACAAAAAAGCCCCCGAAGGGGCTCTTTTAGCGTTGAACGCTCGAGGTTACTGGAGCTCGACGGTAGCACCGGCAGCTTCGAGAGCAGCCTTAGCTTCTTCGGCCTCAGCCTTGGCAACGTTCTCCTTAACGGGCTTGGGGGCGCCGTCGACGAGGGCTTTCGACTCGGCTAGACCGAGACCGGTCAGCTCGCGCACAGCCTTGATGACGTTGATCTTGGAGTCACCGGCGGCGGCCAAGACAACGGTAAAGCTCGACTTCTCGTCGGCAGCAGCGGCATCAGCGCCACCGGCCGCAGGAGCAGCAGCGGCAGCCGCCGGAGCAGCAGCACTTACGCCATAGTGATCCTCAAGGACTTTAACGAGCTCGCTGAGCTCAAGAACACTTAACTTATCGATCTGCTCGACGAGCTTCTGGAACTTTTCCGGAATCTCGACGGTCTTCTTCTCTTCTGATTCAGCCATTGTTATTTTCCTTCTACTGCCGCGAGGGCATTTAATACATTGATAATCGAACGAACATTGCCCGCCATAACGCCGACGAACCCGGTAAGGGGTGCAGCGATGGTACCGACGACCTGGGCGATGAGTTGCTCGCGACTTGGCAGCGTAGCCAGAGCCTTAACCTCGGCAGCACTCAGTAAGTGCCCGTCTCCGGTCAGAGCTCCGACGATCTCCAGCGCCTGGTGTTCCTTGGCGTACTGAAAGATCACACGAGCCGGTGCGACCTCATCCTCAAAGCTAAAAGCTAAGGCCATGGGACCCGTAAAAGTCTCCGGATCGATCTTGGCCATAGCCGGGCTGTTTTGAACGGCGAGACGCAGTAGAGTGTTTTTTGTCACTCGGTAGGTCATCCCCTCTTCGCGCAGCTTAGCTCGCAGCTCCTCAACCTCACGCACGGTGAGGCCACGGTAGTCGGTCATGACGGCCAGACTGAGCCGACCAAGCTCGCCGCTGAGTTGCTCAACAGCCTGCTCTTTGGCAGTCCTTGAAATGGCCATACAAACCTCTTTCTTTAATTGTATAGGTGTTGCACCTAATGCCCTGGGGCAAACCTCGGTAGCATATTAAGGTCCAAACGACCAGCTACTGTCTGTGGTGAACTTGAATATCATAGCTAATTTGAGGCTAAAGGTCAAGACAAATGGACGCATGCAAAGTAAGAGCCCGCAATCGGTTACGATTACGGGCTAGATCAGACGCGAGGTCTAATCGTTGGCTTCGAGGAACGCCAGTTTACGTGCGGTGCGCTCTTCGGCTGCCAGACGGCCAAGGCCAGTCGGCGGTTCCAGGTCGACGTACTTCATACCTCTTGCGAGCTGCGGATGAACCTGCTCGACCAGAGCGAACATCTGCTGACAGATCTTACGGTAGCCGGGGTGTCCCGCCTTGCCCGTGCGAAGCTCGAGCAGGTGGTAGAGGGCCCGGCCGTTGACGATGAGACGGTAGCGCATGCGATGCCCCAGCAGCGTGGCGTATTGTGCCACTTCGGGAGAGACTCGTTCACGCAGAAGCTCATAGAGACGCTCCGAACGAGCGAAGACCTCAATGAAGGCATCTTCACAACCCGCCGCCGTGACCAGATCAGGTATCGCGTAGGCGTTGGCTGGGGTGAGCATCTGCCACTCCATGGCGTCGACCACGCGATGGCGTTGCAGATCGCGGAAGGTACCGTAGTCACCAACAACGGTGAACTCGTAATGGGCTTTCTCGAAGGCACGTCCCGGACGATCTCGCCGGTCCGCGCGTTCACCAATGGCAGCTCTCCAGATGAGCTCCTGATCGATTGATGGCCACTCGCCGACCTGACGACTGATCTCTTCGATCGAGTGTGAACTGTAGGGGAAAAGTATTCCCGCTAACAACTCGTTTTCGTTGCTAGGCCAATAGTCGATAAGCCTCACCGGCTCACCGTCATCAACCGGGCCTCCAGTGAGCTGAGAAGCCAACTCGGTTAGGTCATTTCTCAGGTTCTCTCGGTAGAGCGAACGCATGTTGCCCCTGTCGGGGCGGTCGACTCGCTGGAGAAAGTCAGGAATCACCTTGCGTGCTTCGGTTAGAAGAGCGTCAGCTGTGTCACGGGCCTCGCTAAGTACGCTGGACCGCATGGTGATGATCAAGTTCTCGAGTGTTTGTGCGGACATGTGAACACCTACAGTCGACCGTGTTGCCACGGGCAAAAGTGAACGCACTGCGTCGAGCGCCGTTGCGCGTGACGCGTTTTTCCATGCATTGATGTCGCGCGCCGAGTTGCTGCTTGGCTCAGTTGTTTTACGAACGTGTTCAATCATCGGCTCGATCATCAATGAGTAAGCCGCGAAGATGCCGTCCATCTCGGAGATGTAGTGCTCACGCAGATCACCCTTCAACTCCTCTGGAACAAAGAAGTTGAAGTGGCCGTCCGCGCCAAGCTGATCGAACGGTATGTAGCGTGTCGACTGCTCCAGGTAGGCACCGAAGCGAGCCCACTCAAGCATCTTTGTGAGGAGGTTTGAGCACCCTTCCACCGCAAAGTCCACGCTGACGAGTTGCTGCACAGAGTCATCACCGAACTGGGTTATAACTCGTTCGAGCAGCTGACCGTCACGTAGATCCTGGTCGAGAAACTCCTCGAGCAGGGTGACACGCAGATCCCCGGGCCTTCGCGATAGACGCGCCATAGCCGCCGCAACGGTGGCTTGTGGAACATCGTTGGTGATCACATAGACAGGACCCGTCGTGGTGGTCACAAGGCCACTGAGGCGATCATGCCCCTTCGGCGTGATCTCCTTGCCACCATCTGACCGCTCGGCGACATATCCGTTGCTATCTGTCATCTCAATCCCCTTCCAGGAGTCGTTCGACATGAGCCCAGATTCGCTCATGGACTTCTTCTTCGCTGCCACTTGCATCAACACGTACGAATTCCTCCGGGAACAGATCGCAGATCTCACGATACCGGTCTGCTGCCATCGTAAGATGGTCCAGACTGGCTTCGTGGAGGTCTCGAGTCTCACCGTGGAGGTGAGCGCGTGATGCTTTCCCATCAACACGTTGCTGTGCAATCTCGGGCGGGAGCTCGAGAATGATGTTGAGGTTTGCTCGTGGCAAGCCACAGATGACGTATTCGAGCTCATCCAGCCACCGATAGAACGCTAGGCGCTCATTCGGATCGTTGATCTTGGCCCCCTGATGCCCCATGTTGGCAGCAACGTAACGGTTGGAGATCAAGACTTTGCCGGCAGCAAGATCACGCAGAATATCCTGCTTCTGAGAAAAGCGCTCAAGTGCAAAGAAGAGTGAGGCCAACTCAGGCCCAATCTCCTCCAACGTTCCGAAATCGCCACGAAGATACGCCTCGATATACCAGGCGGGAGGGCTGCTGTAGATCGGAAAGTCATACGATGTATACGGCGCCCCTTGCTTCTTAAGACGCTTCTTCAGATGATCGTGTTGCGTGCCCTTTCCGGTCCCGTCGGGACCGTCGATCACGATTAGCGCACCAGTAGTGCGTGTCTGCATTTTGCCTCTTTTCAAGGGTCGTCGAACTCTCACCTAGCTCCCAGTTATGGTATCACACTGGGAGTGGAGTACGGCGCTCATCTTTAAACGCCCGGGGAAGCATCTGTGATGGACTCCACTGTGCGATCAACTCCGCCAGGTCTGAGCCGGTCTGGTACTTTCCGACTGCGCCGTAGTCATCCTCGACCTCTCCCGTTTCGTGAAAGATGATCTGGGCGATTCGTTCTCCTACAGGCAGGGGTACAGCCTCACGTTGGTTGAGGTTGTAGATCTCCATCGTCCAGCGATTGATGTACCCGGGATCACCCCAGCCCGCATCGAAACATGCCGCGACACCGAGACGCCCCCAGCTTGACCGGGACTTCATCTCCGTTGTACCCGGTGCGTGAATGCCAATGAACTCATGCGTATGAGCAAGGATTCGCTCGCCTGGCCCCAAAACGATAACCGGATGATCATCTGGTATACCGGCGAACGGCAAGCAATGATGCAATTCGCACCATTCGGCATTTGGCATTGCCTGTAACGGGTTGCCAAAATACCGTGCTACATCCGCGGCATCAAACGGGTTAAGGTGACTCTGGTTGTTACTCTTCTCCGTCGCATAAAACCATTCACCCAGGGTTACATCGACGCTCGAACCGCGAACGTTCTCTGGAACGAGCGGATGTACCACGATCTGACCACTCTCGATGGCGGCGCGGATTTGGAGATTACTAAAGACTCCCATTTTTGATCCTTTCGAGTTTATAAAGACATACTTGAGGAAAATCATATCACGGAAATTCCTCATTGCATGTACGCCTTTTGTTCGGTATTATTAATACATCCAGGAAGCACCCCGTACTATCCGACAAAGGAGCAAGATGACGTACTACTACGAGGCACACATCACTCTCGAGCCGCTCTTCGATGAGCAGCACGAAGAGCTCGTAACGATATGCAGCCATTACGGCTTCCATGTAGCCGAGCTGCTCATGCGAAGACGACAGAACGATCTCCCAGAGCGTTCGCGTGACGACTCCTTCGCCACCGGACGCAGCAAGACCCTCGAAGATCTCAAGGGTCGGATGCTAGCGCTTATGGACGAGTTGACTCGTCAGGGCTTCGTAATTTGGCGATATAAGATTGAGGATACCGTCCTCGACTCGCGCTATGGCGACGAGACGTGGCCGCTCGATCGCAGCCGTCTCCCCGATAAAGAACTCAACCCCAGGCCTGCCGTCTAGACTATTTGGTCGGCAGGTCCTTAACGCTTAGTGCTCAGTGCGATCGCCTGGGTCACATCGACTTTTACGCCCGGGCCCATAGTGGTGGCAATTGCCATGGACTTTACATAGGTGCCCTTAGTGGTCGAGGGCTTGGCGTTCATTACAGCGGCGATCAATGTCTTGGTGTTATTGAGGAGATCATCGGCCTTAAAACTGACCTTGCCGACAGCCTGGTGAACGATGGCCTGCTTGTCGATACGGAACTCTACCTTGCCTGCCTTTGCCTGCTTAACGGCCGTTGCAACATCTGGTGTAACACTGCCGCTCTTTGGATTCGGCATTAGACCACGCGGGCCTAAGACCTTGGCGGCCTTGCCCAGTTTGCTCATCATGTCAGGAGTGGCGATCAGTAGGTCGAAGTCGAGTTTACCTTTCTCGATCTCGGCCAGGAGGTCGGCTTCACCGATACGATCAGCACCGGCGGCCTTAGCCTCGGCTTGCTTTGCCTCGGACGCGATGACGGCAACACGGATACTACGCCCGGTACCATGAGGCAGTACAACGCTGGCACGGACCATCTGATCAGCCTGACGCGGGTCTACACCAAGTCCAATGTGGACCTCGACGCTTGAATCAAACTTGGTTGTGGCGGTATCAACTGCAAGAGCCAGGGCTTCTTCCAGGGAATAAATCTTGCCAGGCTCGACCTTCTTGGCCACTTCACGATATTTCTTACCGTGCTGATGCAACGGGTTGGGCTCCTGGCGACGGTGCACAACCTTCGCAGGGGCTTCCTTAGGTTGCTCCTTAGCCTCCTGGCGTGCCTCCTCCTCTTCTGCCTCGCGCTGAGCCTTAGCACTACGCTTGCCGGCTTTGGTAGGACGAGGAGCGCCATCCTCATCAATCTCATTCGGCTCGCCCTCGCCGGTGTCGTTCATGTTAACGGCTTCGTCGGGCAAATCAATATTAGGCTCAGTTTCTCGAACCTCTTCGAGCTCTTCGGCCAGCTCCTCAGTTTCAATAATTTCTTCTTCAGTCTTCTTGGCCTTTGCCATCTTCATCTCCTTCGTGGTTCAAGCGGTCTGCTCGACCTCCCACGTTACATTATTAGTTTATGCTTCGACTTCGATTCCCATCGAGCGGGCGGTTCCGGCAACCACCTTAGCGGCAGCCTCGAGGTCGTGTGCGTTCATATCGGCCATCTTCTTCTCGGCCAACTCGCTGACCTGCGCCTTGGTTAGAGTCGCGACTTTAGTCTTGTTCGGTACACCCGAGCCCTTTTCGACGCCGGCAGCCTTACGGATAAGCGAGGCCATTGACTCACCTTTAACGCTAAAGTCAAAGGTTCGGTCCTCGTAAACCGCTACACGGACGCTAAGTAAACCATCCATCTCACGCGTCTGTTCGTTAAAAGCGTTGATAAAGTCCATCATATTAACACCATGGGCTCCGAGGGTAGAGCCTACCGGCGGGGCGGGCGTAGCCTTGCCGGCCGGAACTCGGAATTTAATATTTGCCTTAACCGGCTTTACTACATCTGCCATCGTAATCTCCTAGATCTTCTTTACCTGGAGCGAATCGAGTTCCACCGGCGTCTCGCGTCCAAACATATTAACCAATACTTTGATCTTGCCCTTATTCTCGTCGATATCAGAGACCATGCCGTCAAAGCCCTTGAACGGCCCGTCAACGATGTTAACCGACTCGCCTGTCGAGAAGTCAATTTTGAACTTAGGCTCCTCAACTCCCATTCGCTTTTGAATGTGTCGAACCTCATCCTCGTCGATCGGCGTGGGGGTTGTGCCAGAACCGACAAAACCCGTCACGTTTGGAGTATTACGAACGACGAACCATGAGTCCTCGGTAACATCCATCTGCACCAGCACGTAGCCTGGGAAGATGCGACGCTCAACAATACGACGACGGCCATTCTTAATCTCGATCTGATTCTCTTTTGGAACTATTACATCAAAGATCTTATCGGCCATATGCATCGTCTCGATGCGCTGGCGGAGGTTCTCGGCCACTCTATCCTCATAGCCTGAGTAAGTATGAATAACGTACCAGGGTTGAGTCGAGTTTGCGCTGGGCTTAATATCGTTCGCCATGATTGTCCTTACGGGTTAAGAGATGAGTTTCTGCAGACCGAGCGAGAAGAGGTAATCGAGCGCCCCGATAATGACCGCTAGTATCAGTGAAAAAATGATAACTATGAAGGTTAAACGTACAGTCTGGCGGCGGTTTGGCCAAGCTACTTTGGCTAGTTCGGCGCGGGATGCACTGAGATACTCGAATAGTGGTCTCATTGTCCGTCTCCTTTTGCGGTCATAGGGCTGTTTGCAGCCAAAATTAAAAAGCCTTCGGCTTTGGCTTCAATACTAGTGTAATAAGCTCGAAAAGTCAATGCCATAGGTATGCGATCATAACGGCAGCAGCTAACGGCAGGATAAGACCGGCGAGAAAGAGTACTTTTGCGCCCCAACGCGGCTTAACGGCGTGACGTTGTCCAAGTAATCGCGATGAACGTTCTGACTCATCGATTCCGACTAGTTGTCGATACAGATCTTCTGTAACACCGCCTGAAAATACCGTAAGAATCGCTATACCAAATCCGCCAACACCCACCAGCAGACAAACCTTTATCGTTTGATCAAGGCCGTGGAGGCCGGCTCTGAGACCAATCGCAACCCCGGCGCCGAGCGTTAGAATAATTAGCAAAGCAATCAATCGAGCGCCAAGCAGTTCCCAGTGTTTGCGCCAAAATCGCCAGGCCAACCAATGGGCTGCGGGCAACTTAAGACTGCTAACCATAATACCGGCCTCTACCAAGCGTTGTACCACCCAGAGGCTGCCAAGCAGGTAAAGCAGGCCGAAACAAGCGATAAAGAGCAGGCCGATATGAAGTAAATTAGGAAGAATAGTTAAGCGGCCGCCATACCAAACAACAAGAGTCAGTAGACTTAGTTCGGCAAGCGCCGCTGCGGTATGGCGTAGATAAAATAGCTTGAGTTGACCGTCTCTAGCAAGGCTCGCCCGCAGCGCCGATCCGTAATTTGATAGACGATGGTCGTGGACCCCGGCGCGTTGAAACATTACGCCGGCGCGAATAAAACGCAACCAAACGAGACCGGTGATGAAAACGAGAACCGCGATAGTAAATTCAGGCGCCTGCTGCAGGCGCGCAGTATGGAGATACGAATTAGCCGTATAGACAAGTGCAATGGCAACCGTAATAGCTCCCGGCAGCATCAAAGCGATCCACGTGGGACGCAAAGCCCTAAAACCGGCCATAAATGCTGCACCATGCTTAATCTTCGCCTTCTTCGACTTTAGTGCAATTGGTGTGATTTCGGGCGTTGAGGCCGGCTGGGGCGCGGGTCTCCGAGGCTTAATATCATTGATCGACACACTATGCGAAGCGGGTTTTTGCATGGGAGTATCGAGCTTGGCGGCACGTGGCCGTCCAGGACCGCGCTTTGAAGCAACTTTTATCTTTGATGACGGAGCTTTTTTTATTTGTGCGGCTGCCTCGGCTTTAGTTAATAAACGCCCGCAGTTAACACAGATCTGTTGATCCTGTACGGTGATGACATCATCTGAGTGACAGTTTGGGCAAAGCATTAGCATTATTAAAGCACTCTTCGCCCTTGAATATCAACTTTTAGACTGATTTCCCCATTTACTCTGTATTATCCACCATAAAACTAGTTATTTTTACATAAAATGGCGGATTTGTACTGTAACCTCGTCTAGGCTCGCCGATGTATTGTAAACTGCGCGAGCTTCTCGATCGCACCTTGAGCCTCGCTGCTGAGGCCGATCGCTTTTAGCTGCGATAAAGCCTGTTCAACCTCGCTAGCTGCTAATGATTCGACATAATGGCGCGCTCCGCAGTCATCCAGAACCGTGCGGACAGCCCCTAAATCGCTGTAGCTGGCTTTGGGGTTGCCAAGTGCATGATAAATCGCTTCACGACCTTGTTTGTCGGCTAACTCAATCCCTTTGATTATGAGGATAGTCCGTTTACCCTCACGGAGATCCGATAGTACCGACTTGCCAATCTCGGACTCGTTGCCGTAGGCACTTAGAAGGTCGTCAGCAAGCTGAAAGGCGATACCCAGAGGCACCGCAAAGTCGGTAATCGCAGCCAAAGTATTATCGTCGGCATCTGCCAAGACTGCTCCCAGTTGCATCGGAGCCTCGAAGCTGTAAGAGGCAGTCTTATAGCGATAGGTCTGCAATAATCGCTCTTCGGTAACATCGTTGAGGTCGAAGGTCGGTATCAATACGTCCAGAACCTCGCCTCCGGCAACATCAAAGATCATTTGCTCGACTCGACGCAAGGCTTTGAGTCGAGTCTCTGCCGGGAAATCCGATTCGATTATCTGTCTAAATCCAAGTCCGATCGTAACGTCGCCTCCCATAACCGCCATTGTGTTGGCTAGATGTTTTCTAGCAGAGGGCGTAAGTTTTTTTGACAGCGTAGTTTGATAACGGCCGGCAATATTAAGACCGCCGTAGCGCATTACATCGTGATCAAAAACATCATCATGAATAATTAAAAAGTTATGAAAAAGCTCTTGGGAAGCAACGAAATCAAGTATTGCCTCCGTGTCTTTGCCGCCTAGCCCCATGTAGGTTAGGTAGGTAAGATATGGGCGCAACCGTTTACCGCCTCGTAGGATTAACGTACGGAGCTCAGATATTAATTCGGCATAACTGGCATCGATTGCCTCTGCCTGGTCAATGCGTGCGCTATAAAGACGCTCAAGTCGTTTATTGCAGTCGGATTTAAATGCCTCGAGGCTTAAGATATTAGACATAGTGCCTATCTTACTCATCAAGGCCGCGCTGTGGCAACAGCAAGCGGAATGATGTACCTTGATTTAGTTTTGAGTCGAGTTCGATCGTTGCGTCTAGCCGATCTGCAAGCTTTCGTGCGATATAGAGGCCTAATCCTGTACCGGTAGTGCTTCGGGTACGGTAATCCTCCGAGCGATAAAACTTCGTAAAGAGTCGCTTCTGATCAGAGGCCGAGATGCCGATACCCGTATCACGTACTTCCAGTTCAGCCGTATTATCACTGCGTCGTCGTATAGAAAGAGTAACTGAACCCTTTTCGGTGTACTTAATAGCATTGGTGATGAAATTTTGTAAAATCTCCCTAACCTCTTCTTCGCTTGTAACAGCGCTTACCGTACTCGTCGGCGGTTTAAAGTCTAACTCCAGACCCTTACTAGAGGCCAAGGCCGCATAATCTCGCCACAATTTAACTACCAAAGCACCGAGATCAACCAAGCTGAAATCCGGATGCAGATCGTCGCGCTGAGCACGAGATAGCGTTGTTAGATCGTGAATTAACTCGCCCAAGAAAACAATATTATCGTGAGCCTGGCTCAATACCGCTCTAACTTTTGGTTCTAGCTCGGTAAATCCCGGAAGCAGTGCTGTCGATAGGTTGGCTTCGGCAATTGCAACTGGAGTTCTTAGTTCATGGGACGCAACCGAAATAAACTCATCGCGTTCTTCGTCGAGTGATCGCTGGCGGGTGATATCGCGTATCACTAACATATAGCCCTCGGTCTGGTGATGGCCACGTTTAGTCATTCGAATCGGCGACAACTTTAATTCAAGGTTCATATTACCTTCGCTTTTGTCACCGGTAACAAGATCGTTTCTCGTTATCGCAGACGGGTCATCCTTAACGAGTTCTGCAAAGGTGATTTTGTCGCCATTCTCAGTCTTAAGTGGTAGCAGCTTATCTAGTTTTTCCCCTTTAATGTCGACATGACTGTTAAGAAGCGATAATGCGGCTCCGTTGTAGTGTAGGATTTCACCATTCGTATCTACCTCGATAGCAGCATCGGTCATAGCATTGAGAAGCGTCAGTAAACGCTCCTCGCTCTTCTCTAAACGATGATGTTTTACCGCCATCCTACTTTTTCCTAGGTTTAGACTTCGACTTGGATTTAGTCTTTGATTTTGATTTTATCTTGGCTGCAGGCTGGCTCTGATTAATGGGCTCCGGCTCGGTAACCGTTTTTGGCCGGCTGCGATATAGAATAATTAAAAGCCCAGCTAGTCCTAATGCTAGGAGTATAGCTGCTGCTAGATCACCCCAGGGAAACGAAGCTGTTGCGGGATTATCGGCTTGAGGTGACTGCTGACCACCGACTAATTCGTCATTAAGGAAGCTGGCTGATGCAGCCGAACCCTGATCGGCACCAGTTTGGAGCGACTGGCTTGCCGTCGGCTGAAGCACGCTCGCAGAATTATTCGGAGAGACGAGGCCCGTCTCAGCTTGAGCGACAAACGGTATTGCGGCCAAAGCCACGCCGGCCAACGAAACCAAAATTAAACGTCTCAACATAAGCATCATACTAACCTACATTGTACAGCAAAAAGCCACCCCAGGGGGCGGCTTTTCTAATTATTGCAGTGGTGCCCGGGCGACGACGGTGATTACTCACCATTCGCCACCCGGCACCCACATCACTCGGTCAAACCACGCCTAGCCCGAAACTGACGGATCGCAGGCCTAAGAATTGTCCGATTGGGGATGCGCAGGCCGAGATAGCCAATTCCGAGACCAGCGACCAGTGAACCCCAGAAAGCAGTATCCGAACTTGCTGGCCCGTCAAACGGGTTTCTCATCATGACAAGATAGACACCTCCGACAAGAAATGTCGCCGACAGGACAAGCCTGACGATCAAACGACCGTAGGTGGTCGTTGCGAAGTCGCGCACGACTCCAGAAACGACAAAGTTCCAATATGCAAACTTGGCTGCGACCTTCTTAATCCGCTGCATGATTCTCACTCTCCTGTAGCGCGATGTGGGTGATCAATCCTGTTTGTACAGAATCGTGACTATATTAGCATAAGCATCACGATTTGTCAATCTTAAATGTTACTTATTACGGTGCTTGCGACGCTCATTATCGGTCAAATAACGCTTTCGCATACGCAGGTTTTCGGGTGTGACCTCGAGAAGCTCGTCGTTTTCTATAAAATCAAGGGCTTCTTCCAAGGTTAAATCGGTAAATGGTGTCAGCTGAGTTGTCATATCGGTCGAGGAAGCCCGCACGTTAGTCAGTTTTTTCTCTTTTGTAACGTTGATCTCCATATCCTCGCTGCGACGATTTAGACCGATGATCATACCTTCGTAAACCTTGGTTCCTGGTCCAATATAAGCAGTGCCGCGCTCTTCCACGGTTTTTAGGCTGTATACGGTAGCAACGCCGGTCTCGGCCGAAAGGAGTACTCCATTACGCAGTTGTTGCAGAGGCGTTCCTAGGGGCTCATAGCCAATCAAAAGCGAGTTGACGGTGGCTGTACCCTTGGTAGCCGACAGAAGGATGTTACGTAGTCCGAGAAGCGCTCGTGTCGGCAGACGGTAAATGAGCGACTGTGTACCCTTGCCGGTCGGAGCCATCTCGAGTAACGTCGCACGACGACGCCCAAGTTCGCTTGTAACGGCCCCGGCATGCTCCTCGGAGACTTCGACGGTAAGTTCCTCGACCGGCTCTTCTTTAACGCCGTTGGTCTCACGAACAACAACCTGCGGACGACCGACTTCTAGCTCAAAACCCTCGCGGCGTAAGGTCTCGATCAGGACCGATAAATGAAGTTCGCCGCGGCCGGAGACGAGGAAGTTTACGCCCTGCTCCACAATTCGTAACCCGACGTTGGTCTCCAGCTCGCGCTGTAGACGCGCGCCGATTTGGCGCGAAGTTGTAAACTTGCCTTCGCGACCGGCAAATGGCGACGTATTCGGTCCCATGGCAATTTGAAGTGTAGGAGGCTCGATCTCCATTACCGGCAACGCCTCGGGTGTTTCTATATCCGCAAGCGTCTCGCCGATCTGTGATTCATTAATGCCGGTGATCCAGACGATGTCGCCAGCCGGTACTTCGGCCGCCTCAACTCGCTCCAGCCCTTGAGCAACGAATAATTTATCCGCCTTGACCTTTACAATCTTGCCGTCACGTTGAATAAGTGCCAGGGGCATGCCGGCAATTGCTTTGCCTCGTTGGATACGACCAATAGCATACTTGCCCTGGTAGGTATCCCAAGCAAGCGACGTAACCAGCATCTGGAACGGGCCATCAGATTTTACGCGAGGAGCCGGTACATGCTCAATAATTGCTTTGAAGATAACCGATAGATCTCCCGACGCTTCGGCCTCGGTTTCGCTCGGGCGGTTGTCCCAGGCTTTGCCTTCGCGCCCAATCGAATAATAAACCGGGAACTCAAGCTGATCATCATCGGTCGCAAGATCTAGGAAAAGGCTGCCGACCTCGTCGATAACCTCGTCCGGACGAGCGTCGCGTTTATCGATCTTATTAATGACGACGATCGGACGCAGACCCAATTGAAGAGCCTTGCGCAAGACGAACTTGGTTTGCGGCATCGGGCCTTCCTGGGCATCGACGATCAAAAGGCAGCCGTCGGCCATACCAAGCGTTCGCTCAACTTCACCAGAGAAGTCAGCATGGCCCGGCGTATCAATAATGTTGATCTTGTAACCGTCATAGGTAACGGCTGTAGTCTTTGCCGAAATCGTAATCCCGCGTTCTCTCTCGAGATCGCCCGTATCAAGAATTGTCGTCTGATTCATCTCTGCTTGATTATCACGAAATGTCTTTGACTGCTTTAAAAGGCCGTCTACAAGGGTGGTCTTCCCGTGGTCGACGTGGGCAATGATTGCTACGTTACGAATCTTGTCGGTGGGTGTCATATCTGTTTCCAATAAAACACGCCTCGGGCTGCACGAGAGGCGCATCGTTAATAAATGATTAGCATTATTCTAACATAAATGGCTTAGTAAGCCAACTAACGGTCTGCGTTAAATAGGTTTAACTTTTGGTTTTTTTGTCGGTACAGTCTTGATATGAGCTTCATCAAGGGCGGAATCGGCAACACGGGCAGGCGCTCCGGTTAATGGATCGCGCGCGTCGCCTGTCTTTGGAAAGGCCATAACCTCGCGAATGTTCGGCTCATTAGCCAGAACCATGATGAGTCGATCGATCCCCGGAGCCATACCGGCATGAGGCGGTGCACCGAACTTAAAGGCCTCTATCATATGACCGAACTTAGCTTCAATTTCGCTATCTTTCATACCTAGGGCCTTAAAGACTCTTTGCTGGAGCTCGGGTTCATGGATACGAACCGAACCGCTAGAGAGCTCAAAACCGTTTATTACGAGGTCGTAGGAGTCTGCACGAACATTCAGCGGATCACTCTCCAGCTTATCCAAGTCCTCAACTTTTGGCGCCGTGAACGGATGATGGGCGGCGTCGATCTTACCGGTCGTTTTGTTCTTCTCGAACATCGGAAAGTCAACTACCCAGCAGATAGCCAGCTCGTTGGGGTCGGCTTTATCCTTGCGCAGATCAGGCTTATCAGTACCATACTTCTCCATCGCCTCGGCATAGGTTAGACGCGGGAAGGGCGTGCTCGTTATGTGCTTCTCGGGAGTAACCTTGGCGATAAGCTCGACTAGCATAGCCTCGTTAAGAGCGAGCACCTCCTCCTGGCCAACGAAGCTCATCTCCATATCTAGCTGGGTGAACTCCGGCTGGCGGTCGCCTCTCTGGTCTTCATCGCGGAAACTACGCGCGATCTGGAAGTACTTACCGATGCCCCCTACCATTAGGAGCTGCTTGAACTGCTGCGGGCTCTGGGGCAATACATAGAACTCTTCGGCGTGGAGGCGGCTCGGTACCAGAAACTCTCGCGCACCTTCGGGCGTGCCTTTGTTGAGCATCGGCGTCTCAACTTCGATGAACCCCTCCGCGTCAAGATAATCGCGTATGAATTTAATGACACTGTGCCGCAATCGCAGATTCTTGGCCATTCGCTCGCTGCGTAGATCGAGGTAACGGTGTTTTAGGCGTAGTTCCTCGTTGATCCCGATCGTATCGTTCTTGATCTCAAACGGCAGCTCGGCGCTCTCGCTTAGCACCTTAACCGAGGTCGCCCCAATCTCAACTTCGCCTGTCGCCAATTTATGGTTAATAAATCGCTCGCCGCGCTTGCGTACTTCGCCCTCGATCTCTACGACGTATTCGACGCCCAGCCGCGGCGCCTCCATGTCTCCGGAAATGACAACTTGTAGCAGACCGGTCTGATCACGCAGATCGACAAAGGTTATCTTGCCCATGTCACGAACGGTGTGGACCCAACCGCGAACGACTACCTTCTGGCCGACAGCCTTGTTCGATTCAATGACAGTGATTGCTTTCATAAGGGGTATTGTACCCAAGTCGACTGATTGTAACAATCACCATTACGCAACCTGACCGGTTTGGTTATTATTAGCCTATTACGCAATCAAACTACAAGGAGAACGATTATGGCACTAGGATGGGTAAAAAACATCGAACAAATTACGCTGGATAACGAGACTTTTCGAACAGTCTTGCATACCGGTAAATACAGCCAGCTGACCGTAATGACGATTCAACCGGGCGAGGAGATCGGCAATGAAGTTCACGAAGATCATGACCAGTTCTTGCGTATCGAACAGGGAAAAGCAAGAGTTGATCTAGGCACAACCGCGGATGCAGTCGAAGAGACATATGATGCCGAGGACGACTGGGCGATTATTGTACCGGCCGGCACATGGCACAACGTCGTTAACGTCGGCAGTGACGCGCTAAAACTCTATTCGATCTACTCTCCCGCAGAGCATCCGGATGGTACAGTGCACAACACCAAGGCCGATGCTGACGCCGCCGAAGCTGCCGAACACGCTACCGCTTAATCTTATCGAGATACTGCCGAATAGCTAAAGCCGCACTGGCTCCCTCGCCCACGGCGGCAGCAATCTGCCAGGTTGATTCGCTGCGCACATCACCCGCGACAAAAACGCCTGGTAGGTTTGTTGCGTAGTTACG
Organism: bacterium; assembly: GCA_027449805.1. Classification (GTDB taxonomy): domain Bacteria; phylum Patescibacteriota; class Saccharimonadia; order UBA4664; family UBA4664; genus DAIDKY01. Next base: position 10,010 of record DAIDKY010000001.1, on the reverse strand, counting down.
ATCGGTCTTGAGAAAGTTACGCTCGTCATGATCGATCAAATGAACGAATTCCTCGGTATTGGCCAGGAGACCAATAAACACGAAGACGCCGTCGCAGTCGTAATGGGTGCTGCCCGATATAACCGATTTTACTCGGCCGTTCTCGGATGCAATTGAGTCGATCGGGGAATTGTATACAACCGTAACATTCGACAGCTCATTAAGCTGATCGATCAGAATGGCCGATGCCGTAAGCTTGTGACCTCTTACAAGCATTGTGATTTTACTGGCAAAACGAGCCAAAAATAGTGTCTCCTGAACCGCCGAGTTGCCGCCGCCGACAACCACCAATTCACGCCCTTTATAAATCGGACCGTCGCAGGTTGCACAGAAATGCACCCCCTTACCGATCTGCTCGGCCTCTCCCGGAACACCGAGCTGCCGATAGGTCGAGCCCGTAGCGACAAGTACTGACTTTGCGCGCAGCGCGCCTAGACTAGTTTTTACCGAAAGATCCCCGTTGTCACGTTCAATCGATTGGGCTTCAGCTCCAGTACGGATCTCCGCTCCAAAACGTTTTGCTTGCGCTTCGAGATGATCAGCCAATTCTATACCGCTGATGCCGTCAGCAAACCCCGGGTAGTTATCTATCTGATCAGTAATCGCCGCAAGTCCACCAACGACTGACTTCTCCAGAACAAGAACCTTAATGTCTTCGCGGGCAGCATAAATAGCAGCGGCCAGACCTGCTGGTCCGGCGCCGATAATAACAAGGTCGTAATCGTTCTTCATAATCCTAGTGTAGCATTACCGGCTAATCAGCAGCGCACGCACCAGTACCTGTACTTCCTTGGCTGTTCTCGCCGGCGATCAACTGCGATTGTACTTCCTTAAAGGTCAGAGCGTAGCCGATGTCGGGATTGGTTTCGGAACGCGCAAAGACTATGCCGATAACGGTACCATCCGGCAGGACGAGCGGTCCGCCGGAATTTCCCGGTTCTACCACCGCCTGAAGCTCATAGATTTCACGAGTTGTAATACCGGTGTTGTAGATCGTTCGCCCCGTCGCCAAACGTTCATCAATGACACCAGCCTCACCGGCCGTAAAGACTCCCCCGCCCGGATAGCCCAGCACCACAGCCGGCGTGCCCGGGGCCACTTCGGTAGGAGAAAGGCGTAAAACCGGTCCGGCTAAATTGTTGGCTCTTAGTACCGCAACGTCCATACTCGGGTCAAACTCGACTACCGTTGCCGTATGACGGCCGTACGCATCGATTATGACAGGGTTGGCAATACCGGCAACAACGTGAGCGTTCGTCATTACGATGCCCGGAGCAGCAACAAAACCAGAGCCGCTGACCAGCCCGCCGCAACCATAGCCTTGAATCTTTACCACTGAGGCTCTATCAGCCTTAACGGCACTCGCTACCTGAGCGGCCGTTGCCGGCACGATCGGACCCGACGGAGCCGGTTCTAAGCCCGTGAATACCTGAGGGAAGCCATTCGGATTAACTAAGCGCTCGAGGCGTGACAGAATCGACGGCGCCGGCGGGAGAGTCTCATCGAGCAACCGGATCGTTCCTGACCCGTTTAAGAGACGATTTAGCGATTGGTACGGAGTTCCGATAAGCATTCCGGCGATCAGCCAGGCACCGACTAAAACCATAACCGCCCCAAAGACTGCACCTAGAATGTTGTCGACGCGCCCTAAATGAAGTTGTCTCTCCTGTTTTGCCAGAACCACGCCGATATACTCGCCCAAGCCGCTAAAGATCGCCGTACAGCTAAGCACCACGGCAATGATAATTACTTCTTTGCCCATCGGGTTACTCACCAACTTGCTAATGTAGGGCGCAATGAATGCACCGATGATCAAGCCGAGCAGAAAGCCGCCCAAAGAGAAGAACTGACGCGATAGGCCGGTCTTTGCCCCGCGCACTATGGCATAGATGACAACAGCCAGGATGAGGAGGTCGAGCAGATTAAACGACATAATACTTCTAGTATATCCTGAATTCACTAATCAAAATAACGAATTGTTCCAAAGGGGATCTTGTCTTTCATCGGGTTGCGCGATGCCCAAGCGCCAGCTGGCACCACCGCCAACTCGCCATAACGATCGTTTAGCTTATTTATGGCGTCTTCAAGCCTTTCTTGTCTTGGTCCCTGATCATCGTAGAGTTGCAACTGATGGGCTCGATAGGGTTCTACCGCATAAGCCGTCATGGCCATAGCCGTAACCTCTAGATCTGGCGGGCTCTGGGCAAACAGGTCGAGCGCCCGCCGGTAGAGCTGATCACCGCGCCGTACCGCCTCGTGATACATCTTGCGTTCGTGCCAGCCGTAAGGCGGCTCCTTGTACCTCAGGTAGAGTAATAGACCTCGAGCTGCTAAATTGTTGCGCCCCAAACGCCGAGCGATCTTGACCGCCGACGTAAACCACAGAGCCGCCAACTCCTTGGGATCGGCCGTGCGATGCTCCAAGACATAGCTTCGCCCCACCGTGCGGATACCCGTTTCAAAGTCGGTCTCATAGCCTCGCAGCTTGAGATACCAATGATGCCCGTTGATACTCCTAAAGACCTGCTTGGTAAGAACCTGTTCGGGCGTATGGAGAAACTCATACGGGGTATAGATGCCCGCCTCGTTTAGGCGTACTTTCATGCGGCTAGCGATATAGGGCAGCTCGGTTAAATGCAGCAAGCTATAGGTAAGCTCAAGGTTCGAACTGTCGATCGTATAGAGGCCGTCCGGCTTCATGAAACCGGCCGCCAGCTTGGCCATCCAACGATTCTGTCCGATACCGACGTTGACGGTCATATAATCACCGATCTCCTGGCGTATGCGGAGCTTGATCTCGCGCCCGATATCTTCGAGCGAACGCCCCTTGAGGATACCCTGCATCTTACGAAAATCAATCACGCCCTCGTCGATACTCTTCATCTGAGCCGTCGGCGAATAGTCCTGAAAGATAGCTTTTAGCTGACGATGAACATATTGATACTTAGCCGGATCGGATTCGAGCATCACAAAACCCGGTACCCGATAGCGGGCATCGCGATTACGCGTACCAAGATTTATTCCGCACGCCTTAGCCTCATACGAAGCCGCGATACAGATAGCATAGTCGTTGAGCCTATTGGTTATCCCGACGGGCCTGCCGCGCAGCAACGGGTTAGCCTGCTGCTCGGTCATAGCGAAGGCCGAGTTGAGGTCTATATGCATGACCTCCGGCGGGGACGGATTGATCTCAAGTTCCATAGTAGGCCTCCACGAGCGTCCACTCTAGGATCTCAGGATCAAGCTCGACCCGAAAAGTCGTATCATCAGCCAAGAAGCTAAAGACATGAACCTGCTTGCGGCCGCGCCTTTCCGGATGATACAGGCCCATCTGGGTAAGTTTATAACGTCGATCACGCCACTTCATAATATGCGGCACCACCACCACAGCCCCATGAGGAGCATGGCTAAAGGAGGCTAAGACACTGACGGGTTGATTGATTACTTCTCTCACCCATTGATCATATACCGAACAAAGACCGAAAACAAGTTGTTATTGGGCAGGAGGAGCGGAGGATCCTGCAGCTGGGTTTGTGGCTGCGGCAGCTGGGAAGAGGAGCATAATGACCTCGACGGCAAAACCACTTACGCCAACGAGACCGAGAAAGAAGAAGACTTGCTGGGCAATCTGGACGACACTCAGAACTTTAGCCAATTTGGCCTCCTTCTCCTTGACCGTAGCGACGGCGATACGAGCGTTAAGCAGCTGAATCAACATGTAGGTGGCGAGGCTTAGGACGAAACTAGCCAAAGTCAGGTACAAGAAGACGAGCAGCCAGGTGGCTGGGTGGCGCAGGCCGGCGAGCAGAAGGAAGGTCAGGGCAACCAGAACGCTGGCGAATAGACCGCTGCTGTAACGAGCCAACTCTGAGTGATAGTGTGCTGTCAGAGTGCGTTGTTCGGGCGATAGTTTGCTTGGCATGGTAAAAGTTCCGTTTATGATTAATTAACAGTATAGAGCATATGGTCGGGATCTGAGAAGCAACTTATATAAAAACCGCTCTAAAGTAAATCTAGAGCGGCTACTCAGTGCGGATATGCACCTCGGTTCGAGGCATATGGTAACGAATGCTGCGGCAACGGGAAAGCCCATAGTCGTACCAGGGGCACCGGTCAGATTGTGTCGAAGCGCAGACGCCATTATTGCAGGTATCCGATCGTAGAGTTTCAAAGGTCGAGGTGTTCAGCGCCAGCTTGACCAGCTCAACGATACGATCCAACCCGAGCCGTGTCGGCGGAACATCCGGATGCGTCTTGCTACCGTTAAAGAGCGATTCACCCGCCTTAAAGTAGTGCCATTCAGGCACCAGCGGAAGCGTCCCCTCCTCTGCCAGAACATCCCACCTCGGCAAAGGTTCGCTAGAACCACTGGCAAGATGCTCTTCGATGCGCAGCACCTTGGCGACATCCTTGAGGATCACCTTGCTGTCAGGGCGCGACATGATAACGACATTGCCGCTGCTCTTTGCCACGATGACAACCTCGGCTAGACCGCCACGCTTCGACAAGGCAAAGCTTGGGATCTGATCATTGTCACTCGTGATGACCGCCAGCTTGCAGCGCCTACCGCGATTACGCAGCTGGATGAACTCAACTTTGGCGTATTCTTCAATCGTCTCGCTAAAAAGCCGTAGGCGACTCTTTAGATGTCCATCAATTACCGTCGTGGTCCAGTCGATGACGCGCTGGGGATCGTCCGGGTGCTCGTTGTGGAGCATGGTGACCATGCGTCCCAGTTCGAAGGCGTTCTTACTGCCTTGCAAGTCGTTCTTGACGACATACTGCATCAGCTGCATAAAGGCCTCGACCTCAGCTAAACCGAGGTACTCGGCCACCAGACTGGTGGCTGTTTTGTTCTTCTTGCGAGCCTCACCGTCTCCGGGATGCTCGTCGAAGGGACCACCGCCGACACCAATGAGCAACGTCCCGGAGTTCCAGTAGTCGCCCCAGGTCCGGGACTCCATACCGGCAGTCCAGTACACGATTGGCGCCTCGGCCACTCCGGGAAACTGTTCCTCGCCATAACGGCGAAGCAGCCAGATGGCGAAGATCTCGTCGAGATGCGGTGATACATGCGTAACAATTCGGTTGATGGGTTGCACCCGGCCTCCTCAGGCTATTGGATAGAAATGAACTAAACGGTATTACTATACCATTTGTATTTATTTAAATCAATAAAAAAACCCTTTCCCCATTAATCACAGAGTGATAAATGAAAGTCGGGTCAGGCCGGCAGTCGGTCGATGATGTCGCCGACGTGGGCCAGAAGACGAGACTGGTCGAAGATGGTGTCGAGCTCATCGCTGGTGAGCATTACCTCCGTGGACTCATTGAGTAGTTCACGGAACGGTCGATTCTCCTCGATGGCCTGATAGGCCAAGCTCTGAACGAGCCGATAGGCATCGTCGCGCAGCATGCCTTGATCGATCAAGGAGGTCAGCACCGTCTGCGTGTACATAAGGCCCAAACCGCGATCGATGTTGAGTTGCATACGCGCCGGTTTTACAACCAGACGCGACAACACCGTTACCATGGTGACCGTCATGTAGTGGCACAGAATGAGCGTGTCTGCCAGAACGATCCGTTCGGGTGCGCTATGCGAAATGTCGCGCTCGAACAGTAACTCGACTTCCTCGAGCGAACTGACCAGATTTCCGCGCAGAACCCTGGCCAAACCGTCAAGCTGCTCTCCCTTGATCGGATTGCGCTTGTGCGGCATTGCCGAGCTTCCCTTCTGTTCCGGTCGTCTGCCCTCCTCTACCTCGCCGTATTCGGTCGAGGCCATGATTCGCAGGTTGAACGAGATGTGTCCGATCGCCCCGCCAAGTCGAACGCATGCGTAGACCAAGTTGGCATGGAGATCACGCGGCACCACTTGAGTAGCTGTGATCGGGCGAAGTCCCAGCTCTCCGCAAACGATATTCTCCACCTCGGGGTCGATGTTGCTATAGGTACCGCAGGCACCGCTGAGCTTGCCGACGGCGATCTCATCTCTAGCCTGAACAAGCGTGTCAATTGATCGTTCGACCATAAAGGCCCAGTTAGCCAGACGCACACCAAACGTAATAACTTCGGCGTGCTGCCCATGGGTACGGCCAGCGGTGGGAACATCCGCAAATTCACGTGCACGCACGCACAGAGCCGAAAGCAACTCGTAGGCCTCCCCGATCAACAGATCGGCCGCTTCGGTCAGACGAAGGCAGAGAGCGGTATCGGTGATGTCGGCCGAGGTTAGCCCGTAGTGGAACCACCTCGACGCATCATGGTCGATGTAACTTTGCATAACGTCCACAAAGGCCGCTACGTCATGATCGATCTTGGCTTCGCGTTCGCTGATCTGGGCGACAATCTCGTCGGTGATCTCCTGCGGAACACCACGGAGCACCGCATCGCGATCCTCATCAGTGATTTGGCCTAACTGGGCTCTGGCGACAACTGCAGCCACCTCGACCTGCAAGGCCGTCGCCCACTGTTCTTTGACCGTAAACAGCCGGCTCATCGCCGTTTTCGCATAACGCTCAATCATCCTGCCTCCCTTATTGTCGGAATTGAATCAAGGTGCAAAAAGCAGAAAGCGGCTCATGCCGCTCACGTGGTAATTTTAGGCTATGTATATATAAAAAGGAAGTATATACCCTTGTGATGTTATTCTCACGGATTCATTTTCTGTTGTAACTTAAAAAATCCGAAAAAGAAAAGGCCCCGTATCGTGGGGCAGACGTCGGATTGGTTACCGGTGCTCCATCTGGTGGGTCGAGTCGTGGGCCTAAAAGGGCGAACGGTCGACGGACCTAACAGAGCAGCTTCCAGCGGTCACGGTTGCGCTCGGCGTAGATTGAGCGTTGCAGCTCTCTTACGGGAGAGTCATGCTCGCCTGCTCGCGTCTCGATACGCACTCGCTGGAAGAACATATGAGCTCTTAGCTCATGAGACTTTGGGAAGGGACAGTGCTCATTGGCGTCTTGCAGCCCTGCTAGATCCCAGACCTCCGGAAAGGCCCGTCGTCACTCCTTCCCTCAGGTTGCACTCCCCTAAATGTCCGGAACATGTCGGGTCGAAGGGCCCTACTCACGAGCCTCAGCGCCTTGGGTGACGCACCCGTATCGCTGAGTCAAGCTTTCACCACACCCGTGCAACAACTACGCCACGTCGCCTCAACGGGCTAATGGTCACAGTCAATCAAAATCATACGTCTGTCTGCCGCGTACGTCAACGTTGCGCTAATCGACTTGTCCGGTTGGCGTTAAAACGATCACAGCCAATCCCGTCGCCAGATAGATAATCTGCAACCAATGGATTCCTTGGATAGATACAATTTCGCCGATAATCCAGATGATCATAATAACTCCGGCCGAAATACTCATAAGCGAATTTCCGACCGCACGTTTCCAAACCCCTAACGCCGCTATCAATGAGCTGCCACCTACCACCGCCATGAGTATGACCCCGGGGAAGTACAAACCGTGAAAACCAGTATGGGTGGTCCAGCTCGGTTCATTAATAACATTCGCTATTAGCGCCATTCCGCCGCTAATAGCCGACACAGCATTGAAGCCTAATAGTGTGAGAAGTAATATCCGATGCCTTTTCATATACCTATTATAGCAAAAGACCCTCTCGGGTCTTTTAATGTAATCACTTTGGTAGTGCTCGGTACTTCAATTAAGAACCTTAATACAAACTGCTACTGCTTGATACAGAAAACCCCGGAGGGACCTCATCATCTTCGATGAGGTGTCACGGAGTTAAGATGCGTGGAGAAGATGTGTTACTGGCACGAAACATATCCAGGAGTTTAGTGCGACCTGTGAAGGAGATAGACCAGGAGCCTTGCGGAAGCGGGCTCCGATACATCCGACGGATCGTCCCAATGTCATCAACGACATATCCTCGGCTCAGGAGATGAGCCAGTTCAGGCTTCACGGCCTCAACATAGGCTGCACTTGGCGTGTCTGAGCGAGCTTCCATGTCTGGATCGATGAACCATGCAAGTGCTTTCGCGGTCCTCGGCTCAATCGCCATGAGCAGGAGCAGAGACTCGACAGCGACACTCGTCGCTTGCCATTGTCCGGCGGTAGTATAAGGCTGGAGGCCTCTGAGTAGCTCAATACTAGTGAAACGAATGGCACTGAACGCGGCATCTATGACCAAATGAACGATGTTCGAAAAGGCCTCGGGCCACACGTCCTGCTTGGAGATGGCAACGATTCGTGCGGCGGGAGGATTGATCCTGCCGAGATACTTACCGACCGACTTGGCCTCGATAAGCCAGCGTGACCCAGCGATGGTTACGGGGATATCTGGAACTGCGATCTTATGCTCTTCGGCGAAGCCGGCTGCAACCGCTGCGAAAATACCAGCATGGAACTCCAACCGGTAGGTCGTGTTGGAAACCAGATGATCGACAGCGAATTGGATCAGGTCCGGCAGATAATCCGGCTGCGGGTCGGCGTAGCAACCAAGATCACTGCCGAACTCGACTGCCATTTTGTTTGCCCAGGACGGTTGATCCCACATCTCCAGGGCTCGTAGGGCCGATGCTCGATTCATGACTCTCCTTGGGTATAGACTTTCAACGGACAAAACACGGGCGCCGTATGGCACGTGAGACATTATAGCAAAAGACCAGTTTGGGTTATTTGCATAAGTACTTTGGCAGAGGCAACGAGTCACTATTCGAACTTTTCTGAGCTTTCCAAAGCTGATACTTTGCCCGAACTGATGCACGATCTGAGCTTCACAGACCTCATGGAGCGGATTCTCATTCTGCTGGAAAGACCTCCAGAAAATGAAAAACGACCAGGAAGCTCGGTTGCTCCGTGGTCGTGAAGACGATCACATGGACGTCGGGGTCAGCGAAGGGCGTCGGCTAGACCCTGATTGGTTGAATGGATTTGTTCGGGGCTCACAACGACGGTAGCGCCAGAAGGCAGAACAAGCTCTTCGGGAATGTCCTGGAAGTTCTTGATCAGCATGAAGACACCACAGGCTGCGAAGGCACCCACGAATGCGCATCCGAGAACAAGCAGATACGAACGATGGAAATGCCAGGACAGGTAGGTGCCAAGGATCGCTGCCGCGAATATGGAGACGCCGATGACACCGAGCTGCATGTACATCGACATTCGAGCGCGAACTGCCTGGTCCCACCAGATGTTGACGAGAGCTTGCTGGTCTGCCTCGAGAGTCTCGACATCACCGCCGAGATCACGCACCTCATTCGTGGCTGACTTCAGCTGGCCTTCGAGCATCGCACACTTCGCCTTGAGCATACGACGTGATTGATACGTCATTTATCCCCCTTAAGGGTCTAGTCGTTGGATAGATCAATGACTCGGTATTATTATCCAAGACCTACTGTATAAATGCAATCATAAGCAGTTCTCGAGCGATGTTAGTTCGCGAGAGTAAACTGGCCCATCTGACCGTTGTAGACGAGAATGAAGCTACTCAGGAAGTCTCGACCGAGTAAGCCAATGATCGGCTCACCCGTAATGGTCTTTTGGCCGGACAGGTCGACACCAGCAACCTTTGTAAGTTCTGCAGTATAGCTGTGGCTCGGAACAGTCATCTGGATCCAATAGGTATCCTGCTTCTGGGGGCCTCCAGCTGTGTTACTGACCGTCACACCGGTTGGTGAGATGCCGAGTGACGCAAGCACCTTCGCGTCGAAAGCAGAGTGCGATGCGCCCGTGTCAATCAGCGTTCTACCAACAATCGGCGCCGGTTGATCTTGGCCCATACCTATCAGTAGACTCGAAAGGGCCTGAGGCAACGACAGCTGAACGTAGAGCAAGGGACCATCATAAATCATGTAAGAAAGCGCGGTAGGTTGATCAGCTCCCTTATATGACCCGTGATACAACATTGTTTGCCGCCTGTGGTTCCGCTGTCCCCTCGGTCTCAGCCAGGATCTGTTCTAACAGGACTGGCTCATTGCCAAAACGAGTCAACGCTTCTCTATATGCTTC